>NZZG01000132.1 GCA_002698575.1 Pimelobacter sp.
GCCGGACAGAAGCCGAGCTCCGCCGGATCGTCAAATCCGATGATCCCTTCCTGACACAGGTCGCGAGGCACCTCATCGACGCCGGTGGCAAGCGGGTCCGACCGGCACTGGCCATCACCGCCCTGGTCACCCTCGTCGTCGCCATCGGCGTCGCGGTGGCGATCGTCCTGGTCCAGCGCCGCCCCGTGCCCGACACCCCGCCGACCGACGTCTCGCTGGTGGTCAAGGCCGCTCGTGCCGACCTGTACGGCGACGCGATCAACGACGGGCTGGTGGTCCAGCCGGGCCGCCGCCTGGTGACGGGGCTGTTCGCCTTCGACCGCCACGGTGCCGACGGCGCCTTCATGGGCGGCGGTGGCGCGATCGCCGCCATCGGTGGTCAGCTCCGCAAGGTGCAGACCGGCTATGTCCGCTCCTACGCACTCTCCGTGCTCGTCGGCGTCCTCATCGTCGCCGTCGCGATGCTGGCGGTGAATTTCTGATGGTGCCCCACGCCGTTCTTCGTCTCCTCCGCTTCGCTCCCCCGACAAACAACGCCGCGGGGACCCCGGGGTCCTCTGGAAGCCCGATCTTCACTCCGGAGGTTTCCCTCTGATGCTGACCACCCTCATCCTCGTGCCCCTCGTCGGGGCCCTCGTGATCGCCGCACTGCCGGCGGTCAACGCCCGCGTGATCGCCCTCGGCGTCACCGCGGTCACCCTCGGACTCGGCATCGCCGTCGCGGTGATGTACGACGTCGACGGCGGCATGCAGATGACCGAGCAGGTCTCGTGGATCGAGGCGTTCGGCGTCCACTACGCGCTCGGCGTCGACGGTCTCGGCCTGCTGCTGGTGCTGCTGACCGTGGTGCTCGTGCCGATCGTCCTGGTCGCCGACTGGAACGCCGGCGACGAGAACCCCAAGGCCTTCTACGGCTGGGTGCTCGCTCTCGAGGCGCTGTCCCTGGCCGTCTTCCTGGCCACCGACGTGTTCCTCTTCTACGTCGTCTTCGAGGCCACGCTGATCCCGGCCTACTTCCTGGTCGGTGGCTTCGGCAAGGCCGGACGCTCCGCAGCGGCGCAGAAGTTCCTGATGTTCCAGCTCGCCGGCGGGCTCGTGCTGCTCGCCTCGGTGATCGGCCTCTACGTCGTCTCCTCGCAGCAGGGCGCTCCGTCGTACCTGCTCTCGGACCTGATGGCCCTCGACATCGGCACCGAGGCCGGCCGCTGGCTCTTCCTCGGGTTCTTCATCGCCTTCGCGATCAAGGCGCCGCTCTTCCCGGTGCACACCTGGCTGGCGGACACGACCGAGAAGGCCACCCCGGGCACCAGCGTGCTGCTGGTCTGCGTGCTCGACAAGATCGGCACCTTCGGGATGCTGCGCTTCTGCCTCGGGATCTTCCCCGAGGCCTCGCAGTGGGCCACCCCGGTCGTGGTCACCATCGCGGTCATCTCGATCATCTACGGCGCGCTGGTCGCGATCGGCCAGGACGACGTCCTGCGCTTGATCGGTCTGACGTCGCTGAGCCACTTCGGCTTCATCACCCTGGGCATCTTCGTCTTCAGCAGCCAGGGTGGCTCCGGCGCGATCCTCTACATGGTCAACCACGGGCTCGGCACCGCCGCGCTCTTCCTGGTGGCCGGCTACCTCATCAAGCGTCGCGGCACCACCCTCATCTCCGAGATGGGCGGCATCGAGAAGGTCACGCCGGTCCTGGCCGGCCTGCTCCTCGTCGCCGGTCTGGCGACGCTCGGCCTGCCGGGCCTGAGCCCGTTCGTCTCGGAGTTCCTGGTGCTGCTCGCCGCCTTCGACTACGGCTGGTGGGTCGGTGCCCTCGCCGTGACGGGCATCGTGCTGGCCGCGATCTACGTCCTGTGGATGTACCAGCGCATCATGACCGGTCCGACACCGCCCGAGGTCGAGGCGACCCCGGACGGCACGCTGCGCGAGATCGCCGCGGTCGCGCCGCTGATGGTCGCGCTGGTCTTCTTCGGCTTCTTCCCGAAGCCGCTGCTGGAGACGAGCAATCCCTACGTCGCCGACCTGATGATCCACGTCGGTGTCACCGACGACGAACCCACCGTCGCTCTGGCCGAGGAAGCGGGTCGCTGAGATGGACTACGTCAAGCCCACCATCGAGTACGCCGAGCTCTCGCCGCTGCTGATCGTCCTGGCCGTCGCCTGCCTGGGCGTCATCGTCGAGGCGTTCCTGCCGCGCGAGCGCCGTCACGTCGTGCAGAGCACGCTGGCGGGGGTCGGCGTGCTCGCCGCCCTGGGAGCCACGATCGCGGTCGGTCTCAACCTGGACCCTGCTGGCGCCGACGGCGCCGGGCAGGGCCTCGTCGGCGCCGAGGGATCCATCGTCGTCGACGGCCCCACGATCTACCTGTGGGGCCTGGTCCTCGTCTTCGCCCTCGGCGGGGTCGCGCTCTTCGCCGAGCGCAAGCTCGAGGCCGGCGTCTCGGCCTTCGCCGGCCAGGCGGCGGCGCTTCCGGGCACCGACGCCGAGCGCGAGGCCTCCACGAAGGGCCTGGCCCACACCGAGGTCTACCCGCTGGTCATGTTCGCCGTCGCGGGCATGCTGCTCTTCCCCGCCTCCGGTGACCTGCTCACGATGTTCGTCGCCCTCGAGGTGCTCTCGCTGCCGCTCTACCTGCTCTGCGGCCTGGCGCGCCGGCGCCGCCTGCTGAGCCAGGAGGCGGCGATGAAGTACTTCCTCCTCG
Source organism: Pimelobacter sp. (assembly GCA_002698575.1). Lineage (GTDB taxonomy): Bacteria > Actinomycetota > Actinomycetes > Propionibacteriales > Nocardioidaceae > Nocardioides. The sequence goes on from NZZG01000132.1 coordinate 2,703, forward strand.
GCGCCTTCTCCTCCGGGTTCTTCCTCTACGGCCTGGCGCTGGTCTACGGCTACGCCGGCTCGATGGACCTGGCGGCCATCAACGAGGCCGTGGTCAACGGCGCCGACAACGAGATCCTGCTCATCCTCGGCATCGCGCTGCTCTCGGTCGGCCTGCTCTTCAAGGTCGGTGCCGTGCCCTTCCAGGCCTGGACCCCGGACGTCTACCAGGGCGCCCCGACCGCGGTGACCGCCTTCATGTCGGCCGGCACCAAGGTGGCGGCCTTCGGTGCGATGCTGCGTCTCTTCTACGTCGGCTTCGGCGCGGACCGCTGGGACTGGCAGCCGATGCTGTGGGTCGTCGCGATCCTCACCATGCTGGTCGGAGCCGTCGTGGCGATCGCCCAGACCGACGTGAAGCGGATGCTGGCCTACTCGGCCATCGCCCACACCGGCTTCCTGATCACCGGCGTTCTGGGTCTGCAGTCGGCGGGGGAGCTGGCCGACGGCCAGATCACGTCGCTGCAGGCGGTGCTGTTCTACCTGACCTCCTACGGCGTGGCCTCGCTCGGCGCCTTCGCCCTGGTGACCGTCGTACGGGACGCGAACGGCGAGTCCTCGTCGTTCGCCCGCTGGACCGGGCTCGGCAAGCGCTCGCCGCTCGTCGCGGGACTGTTCGCCTTCTTTCTGCTGTCGATGGCCGGCATCCCGCTGACCGCCGGGTTCGTGGGCAAGTGGGCGGTGTTCACCGTGGCCATGTCCGCCGGTGCCTGGCCGGTCGTGCTCGTCGCGATCGCCTCGAGCATCATCGCGGTCTACTTCTACGTGCGCTTCATCCGACTCATGTACTTCACCGACCCCGAGCCGGGTGTCGAGGTCGCCGAGGTCACCACGGCCTCGCCGCTCACGGGCCTGACCATCGCGGTGTGCGCCGCGGCGACCCTGTTCCTCGGCGTCGTACCCGGTCCGGTACTCGACCTCGCGGTGCATGCGGGAGACTTCATCAGGTGACGACGTCCACTCCCTCCGCGGCTCCCTCACCAGGGGACCCGGTCGACCTGGCGCTGCCCATCACCGATGCCCGGCTGGCGCGCCGGCTCAGCGAGCGGATGGCCGAGGTCGAGGAGGCGCTCTTCGGGCACGCGGTCAGCCGCGCGCCGTACGTCACGCAGGCGGCCCAGCACCTGCTCTCGGCCGGCGGCAAGCGGTTCCGGCCGTTGCTGGTGCTGCTGGCTGCCGAGACCGGCACCCGGCCCGACTCCTCCGACGTCGTCACCGCGGCGTGCGTCGTGGAGATCACCCACGTCGGCTCGCTCTACCACGACGACGTCATGGACGAGGCGGACCTGCGCCGCGGGGCCGACTCGGCCAACGCGCGTTGGGACAACCTCGTCGCGATCCTGACCGGGGACTTCCTCTTCGCGAAGTCCTCCGAGCTGACCGCCCTGCTCGGCGCCGACGCGGTGCGCATCCAGGCCGAGACCTTCACCCGGCTGGTCGAGGGCCAGATCCTCGAGACCGTCAAGCCGGGTCCGGGGGAGGACCCGCTGCAGCACTACCTCGACGTGGTGGCCGGCAAGACGGGCTCCCTGATCGCGACCTCGGCCCGCTACGGCGCACGCTTCGGCGGAGCGACGCCGGAGGTCGAGGAGGCGTTGACGGCGTACGGCGAGATCGTGGGCACCGCGTTCCAGCTCTCCGACGACATCCTCGACATCGCCTCGGAGAGCGAGGAGTCGGGCAAGACCCCCGGCACGGACCTGCGCGAGGGGGTCCCGACCCTGCCGGTGCTGATGGCCCTGGCCTCGGGCGACCCGGCGGATGCCCGGCTGCACGAGCTGCTCGGCGCACCGATCACCGACGAGGAGGAGGTCGCCGAGGCCCTGGGGCTGTTGCGCGCGCACCCCGCGATGGCCCAGGCCCGTGCGTACGTCGTGGGTCAGGCCGCTGAGGCCAAGGCGCTGCTCGACGTGCTGGCGCCGGGGCCGGTGCGGGAGGCCCTCGACGCCTTCGCCGACGTCGTGGCGAATCGCTCCTCCTGACCGCCCCCGGCGGCTACGGTGTCGGGGTGAGCCGGCAAGGGGCTCGCGGCCGGTGCGCTGCCATGGGGACGCAACGTTTGCCACCGTGCTCGGTGGGCAGGACGCCCACGACACTCACCCACCATCTCCAGGGAGATCCCATGCGAGCAACTCGCCTTCTCGTCGCCCTTCTCGCCTTCGCACTCGTGGGGCTGCTGCCCGCCGCCACCGCGTCCTCGGCATCGGCCTCCGGCCCCGAGCGCGCCGCGGCCGGTGCGAGCCCGATGGCGGCACCGGTGGCGGCACGGAGCGCGAGGAAGCTCACCGCCAAGATCGTCAAGCGCCAGGGCGGCAAGCTCTTCCTGACCGGTGTGATCCGCCCCAAGAAGGGTCCGGTCGTCATCCAGAGGGCGACCAACTGCAACGCCGAGAGGGGCACCTGCAACTTCAAGAAGTTCGGCAAGTCCAAGATCACCAAGAAGGGCCGCTACACCAAGCGGGTCTACGCACCGCGCAACGGTTCCTGGGCCTGGCGGGCCAAGAAGAAGGGGACCCTCAGCGAGGTCTGGATCACCTGCGTCAAGAAGCCCGGCGACAGGTGCCCGCTCCCCTGACCCCGATCCGTTCAGCGAAGGCCCCCACCGCGCTGCGGTGGGGGCCTTCGTCGTGCTCGGTCCAGGTCCCTCAGACGACGGTCCAGGTGTCGGTGCCGTTGATGAGGGTGGTGAGGCGGTCGGTGGGGGTGCCGGGGGCGGCGTCTTGTGAGGAGCGGATCTGGGCGCGGGCCTGGTCGTCGTAGGTGGGGCGTTGGACTTGGCGGAAGATGCCGATGGGTGAGGTGTTGAGGTAGCCGGAGTCGGTGAGTCGGGAGATGGCGAAGGCGGTGGAGGGGTCGGGGTTGTGGGCGTCGTGGACGATGAGCTGGTCGAGCGCTGTCTGGTGGTCGCCGTCCTCGCCGTGGAGGTCGGCGAGGTCGACGGCCTTGACGCCACCGGTGGAAGGGTCGCGGATCACGCCCTTGGTGGGGTTGTTGTCGGCGTCGGGGACGCCGTAGGTCACGGGTTGTCCGTGGACCAGGGGGATGAGGGCGTTGTCCTTGGTGTCGCGGTCCTTGATGGCGTCGAAGGCGCCGTCGTTGAAGATGGGGCAGTTCTGGTAGATCTCGACCAGGCTGGTGCCGCGGTGGGCTGCGGCGGCGGCGAGGACGGAGGTGAGGTGCTTGCGGTCGGAGTCGATGGTGCGGGCCACGAAGGAGGCTTCGGCGCCGAGGGCGAGCGAGACAGGGTTGAAGGGGTGGTCCAGGGAGCCCATGGGGGTGGACTTGGTGATCTTGCCGGCCTCGGAGGTGGGGGAGTACTGGCCCTTGGTGAGGCCGTAGATCCGGTTGTTGAACAGCAGGATCGTCATGTTGACGTTGCGGCGCAGGGCGTGGATGAGGTGGTTGCCGCCGATGGACAGGGCGTCGCCGTCGCCGGTGACGACCCAGACGTTGAGGTCTTCGCGGGCGGTGGCGATACCGGTGGCGATCGAGGGGGCGCGTCCGTGGATGGAGTGCATCCCGTAGGTGTCGAGGTAGTAGGGGAAGCGGGACGAGCAGCCGATCCCGGAGACGAAGACGATGTTCTCGCGGCGCAGGCCCAGGTCGGGCAGGAAGGACTGGACGGCCTTGAGGACGGCGTAGTCGCCGCAGCCGGGGCACCAGCGGACCTCTTGGTCGGAGGTGAACTCCTTGCCGGTCTGGGCGGGGGCTCCGGCGTCGAGGGTGGGGACGGACTCGGTGCCCGAGCGCAGTGCGGGCACGCCGAGGTCGGTGGTGGTGCTCATCGGGGAGCCTCCTCGTGGTCGGCGGGCGCGGTGGTGGGGTGGGAGAACACGGCGGGGTCGAGGTCGATGCCCTCGGTCTCGGCGACCAGGGTGCCGAGGGCCTCGGCGAGGTCGGCTGCCTTGATGGGCATGCCGTTGACCTGGTTGAACCCGACGGCGTCGACGAGGTAGGTGCCGCGTAGCAGCAGGGCGAGCTGGCCGAGGTTCATCTCGGGCACCATCACCTTGTCGTAGCGTGCGAGGATCTCCCCGAGGTCGTGGGGGAACGGGTTGAGGTGGCGCAGGTGGGTCTGGGCGACGTGGTAGCCGGCGCGGCGTACGCGCCGGCAGGCGGCACCGATCGGGCCGTAGGTCGAGCCCCAGCCCAGGACCAGGACCTTGGCCTTGCCTTGTCCTGGGGGGCCGGAGGGGTCGTCGACCTCCAGCGGGGGTAGGGAGTCGGCGATCCGGGCGATCTTGGCGGCACGGGTGCGGACCATGAGGTCGTGGTTGGCGGGGTCGTAGGAGATGTTGCCGTGGCCCTGACCCTTCTCGAGGCCGCCGATGCGGTGCTCGAGGCCGGGCGTGCCGGGGATGGCCCACGGGCGGGCGAGGGTGTCCTCGTCGCGCAGGTAGGGCCAGAACTCCGCATCATCTCCCTCACCGTGGTTGGTGGTGGTCGCGAAGTCGGGGTCGATGACAGGCAGGTCGGCGATCTCGGGGATCTTCCACGGCTCGGAGCCGTTGGCGAGGTAGCCGTCGCTCAACAGCATCACGGGGGTGCGGTAGGTGATGGCGATCCGGGCGGCCTCGAGGGCTGCGGTGAAGCAGTCGCCGGGAGACTGTGGGGCCACGATCGGCACGGGTGCCTCACCGTTGCGTCCGAACATCGCTTGGAGCAGGTCGGCCTGCTCGGTCTTGGTCGGCAGGCCGGTGGAGGGTCCGCCGCGCTGGACGTCGATGACCAGCAGCGGGAGCTCGGTCATCACGGCCAGGCCGATGGCCTCGGACTTCAACGCGATCCCGGGCCCGGAGGTGGTGGTGACCCCGAGCGAGCCGGCGAAGGAGGCCCCGATCGCGGCACCTACGCCGGCGATCTCGTCCTCGGCCTGCAGCGTGGTCACGCCGAACGACTTGTGCTTGGACAGCTCGTGGAGGATGTCGGAGGCCGGGGTGATCGGGTAGGAGCCGAGGAACACCGGGAGCCCGGACTGGACCCCGGCGGCGACCAGGCCGTAGGACAGCGCCAGGTTGCCGGTGATGTTGCGGTAGGTGCCGGCGGTCATCTCGGCGGGCTTGATCTCGTACTGGACCGCGAACGCCTCGGTGGTCTCGCCGTAGTTCCAGCCGGTCTTGAACGCGGTGATGTTGGCGTCGCGGATGTCGGGCACCTTCGCGAACCGCTTGGCCAGGAACGCCTCGGTGCCCTCGGTCGGGCGCCCGTACATCCACGACAGCAGACCCAACGCGAACATGTTCTTCGCCCGCGCCGCGTCCTTCCTCGACAGCCCGTACTCCTTGACCGCCTCGACCGTCATCCCGGTCAGGTCGACGGTGTGGACGTTGAAGTCGGCCATCGGGTGACCCGGGGCCGCATCGCCCAGCGAGTCCAACGGGTTCGCGGTGTAGCCGGCCTTGTCGAGGTTGCGCTTGGTGAAGTCATGGGTGTCCACGATCACCGTCGCGCCCTTGGGCAGGTCGCCCAGGTTGGCCCGCAACGCGGCCGGGTTCATCGCAACGAGCACGTCGGGGGCATCACCGGCGGTGAGGATGTCGTGATCGGCGAAGTGGACCTGGAACGAGGAGACCCCCGCCATCGTCCCGGCAGGCGCACGGATCTCGGCAGGGAAGTTCGGCAGCGTCATCAAGTCGTTGCCGAACACCGCCGACTCCGACGTGAACCGATCACCGGTGAGCTGCATCCCGTCACCGGAATCACCCGCGAACCGGATGATCACCCGATCGAGCTGCTTGACCTGCTTGGACACTGTTCCACCCTCATCCGTGCTGTGGCTGCCTGTCGCGCGTCGCGCGGGCTCCGCCGAAACTAGAACATGTTCTGGACAGGTGTCCAGAAATGGTCCTCAGTGCCCCCCAGGATAGACGGCCGATCAGCGGGACCCCCGTCGTCCTGCCAGGTGAGAGACGACCTCCACCGCTGGCCACCGCCCTGCCCGACGTCCCCGTCGCCGCGGAGTGCTGGCGCACACGTCCGACACGCCCGAGTTGCGTAACTTACTAAAGTCCATCATATTGATCGAGTTAAAGTACGGTTGCTCGGGCTCGCCCCCGACGCCCACCGCCCCTCGACACGAACGAAGGACATCACCGCCATGCACCAGCAGAACCTGACGCGACTGCACCACCGACCAGCAGCCCTGGCCGCGATCGCCCTGGTGGCCGCCGTCGGCCTCACCGGCTGCTCGGAGGCCAGGGCCGGCGGTGACGGCGGTGACGCCGGCACCGAGGTGAAGATCGGGTACTTCCCCAACATCACGCACGGCACCGCCATCGTCGCCGAGCAGGAGGGCTTCTTCGACGAGACGCTGGGTGCGGTCGACGCGGCGCCCGCCTACGCGCAGTTCAACTCCGGCACCGACGCCTACCAGGCCGTTCAGGACGGCTCGCTCGACCTGAGCTTCATCGGGCCCGGGCCCGCACTGTCCGCCTTCGTCCAGGGCCCCGACTCGGTCCGGGTGATCTCCGGGGCTGCCTCGGGGGGCGCCGCCCTCGTCGTCCAGGACGGAGTCGAGAGCCTGGAGGACCTGCGTGGCGAGCGGATCGCGACGCCGAGCCTGGGCAACACCCAGGACGTGGCGGCGCGGGCCTACCTCGCCGACGAGGGGTTCGAGACCGACCTCGAGGGGGGTGGCGACATCTCGATCGTCCCGACGGACAACCCGGTGACCGTCAACGAGTTCCGCGACGGCAACCTCGCCGGTGCCTGGGTGCCCGAGCCGTGGGCGAGCATCCTGGTGGCCGAGGGCGGCAGCAAGCTGGTCGACGAGTCCGAGGTCTGGCCCGAGACCGGGGGGCAGTTCGTCACGACGCACCTGTTGGTCAACGCCGAGTTCCTCGCAGATCACCCCGACCTGGTGCGCGCGGTCCTCGAGGCCACCGTGCAGGCCAATGCCTTCATCTCCGACGAGCCCGACGAGGCCCGCGACGTGGTCGGCGCCCGGGTCGCCGAGCTCACCGACGCGCCGCTCGACCCGGAGGTCCTCGCCGAGGCCTGGGGCAACCTGACCTTCACCAACGACCCGATCCCCGCGAGCCTGGAGGAGGACGCCACCGATGCGGCCGGGGTCGAGCTGCTCGAGGGTCTCGACGACGCACCTCCGGTCACCGACCTCTACGACCTGAGCATCCTCAACGAGGTCCTCGCCGCTGCCGGCGAGGAGGAGGTGGCCACTCCATGAGCACGACGACCACTCCCCGCCACGAGCTGGCCGAGGGATCCCTCCCTGCGCGCACCCGCGCGCCGGCCGTGTCCATCAGCGAGGTCTCGAAGGACTTCGGGCGCGGCCCGGACGCCGTCGTGGCGCTCCACGAGGTCGACCTGCTCGTCGAGCGCGGCGAGTTCGTCTGCCTGCTCGGGGCGAGCGGCTGCGGCAAGTCCACGCTGCTCAACCTCGTTGCCGGCCTCGACAGTCCCACCAGCGGCACGGTCGACACCGCCGGCAACAAGATCGCCTTCATGTTCCAGGAGGCGACGCTCTTCCCGTGGTTGACCCTCGGGCAGAACGTCGACCTCGCCCTGCGGCTCACGGGCGTGCCGCGCTCGGCGCGTCCCGAACGGGTGGAGGAGCTCTTGGAGAAGGTGCGCCTCGGCGGTCGGGGACACCGGCGACCCCACGAGCTGTCGGGCGGGATGCGCCAGCGCGGGGCCCTGGCGCGGGTGCTGGCGCAGGACGCCGACATCGTGCTGATGGACGAGCCGTTCGCCGCCCTCGACGCGATGACGCGTGATGCCATGCACGACGAGATCGAAGGTCTGTGGGCCGAGCTGGGCCTCACCGTCCTGTTCGTCACCCACAACGTCCGCGAGGCCGTGCGGCTCTCCGACCGCACCGTGCTGATGGAGTCCGGGCCCGGCCGGGTGAAGGAGATCCACGCGATGCACGACCTGCCCCGACCCCGCCACCTCGAGGACCAACGCGTCACCGAGCGTGCCGGCCGCCTGACCCACCTGCTCAAGGCGGAGGTGGCGCGCCATGTCCGTTGACCTGTCCTCCGGCATCGGCACCGGGACGCCGACGTCCCGCGGAGCATCTCCTTCCCCGGCCACGGGGGAGCCGTCGCGGCGTGCCGCGCGCCCCGGGGCCGGCGTCCGACGTGCGGTGGAGGTGGTGTGGCCCAAGCTGCTCGCCGTCCTGCTCGTGGTGGCGCTGTGGCAGGCCATCTACGCCTCCGGGTGGAAGCCCGACTACCGCTTCGCCTCGCCGGCCGACACCGTCGAGCGGCTGTGGTTCGTGATGAGCGGCAACGGCCCGTTCAACTTCTGGATGGGCGTCCAGAACACGATCATGCGCGGCATCCAGGGCTTCGCCCTCTCGCTGGTGATCGGCACGATCCTGGGGATCGCCGTCTCCCAGTGGCGCGTGCTGCGCAACGCGATCGGCGCGATGATCACGGGTCTGCAGACGATGCCGTCCATCGTGTGGTTCCCGTTCGCGATCCTGCTCTTCGGCCTCGACAGCTCGGCGATCTACTTCGTGGTCCTGATGGGCGCGATCCCCTCCATCGCCAACGGCATCATCAACGGCATCGACGACGTGCCACCGTCGTACCTGCGCGCCGGTCACATGCTCGGGGCCCGGGGGTGGCGCCGGTACCGCTTCGTGGTGATCCCCGCGGCGCTGCCGGCCTACGTCGCCGGCCTCAGCCAGGGGTGGGCCTTCGCCTGGCGGGGTCTGCTGGCGGGCGAGATCATCGTGTCCATCCCCGAGGTGCCGGCCCTCGGCACCCAGCTCAACCAGGCCGCCGTCAACGGTCAGTCCGCCAACCTGCTGGCGCTGATGATCGTGGTGCTCGTCATCGGCATGCTCGCCTCGTTCGTCTTCTCCTCGATCGGCCAGCGCGTGCGCGCCAGGCGCGGGCTCACCGGCTTCACCGCCGGCGGGGGGTGATGGGGGGCCGATGCCCGTCCGCGCGACGCGTGACATCGACTCCCGTCCGCGGACCGCAAGCCAGGGGAGACGATCAGCGGTAGTTGGTGAACTGCACCGCGAACTCGTAGTCCTGCCCCTTGACCAGGGCGATGACGGCCTGCAGGTCGTCACGCTTCTTCGACGACACGCGGAGCTCGTCGCCCTGGATCTGGGCCTTGACTCCCTTGGGTCCCTCGTCGCGGATGAGCTTGGAGATCTTCTTGGCGTCCTCGGAGCTGATCCCCTCCTTGAGGGCGATCCCGATCTTCGACTGCTGCCCGGACTGTCGCGGCTCGGAGGCGTCGAGGACCTTGAGGCTGACGTCGCGCTTGACCAGCTTGCCCTTGAAGACGTCGAGCACGGCGGTGGCGCGGTCGTCGGCGGAGGCGCTGATCTCGATCGCCTCGTCGCCGGCCCACTCGATGCTCGCGCCGGTGCCCTTGAAGTCGAACCGGGTCGCGATCTCCCGAGCGGTCTGCCCGAGGGCGTTGTCGACCTCCTGGCGGTCGATCTTGCTCACGATGTCGAAGGACGAGTCGCCCATGGGTGTGCTCCTGTACGTCGGCCGGGTCGAGCCCAGCGATTGTCGGATCGGGTGAGGCCTGCGCTATTGTTTCGCCTCGTTGCCGCACGGCCAAAGCCACGCCCAGCAGTGCGGACGACACCCCGGCAGGTTGCCCGAGCGGCCAAAGGGAGCTGACTGTAAATCAGCCGGCACAGCCTACGCTGGTTCGAATCCAGCACCTGCCACTGAAGCCGCGTGACCGCGATCCGGTCCGCGGCTTCGACCATTTCCCCCTCGACCCCGGCCCGGCCCGGCCCGGCCCGGCCCGGCCCGGCCCGGCATGGCATGGCGGGCCACGCCCGTACACGTCAGGCCCGGGGCGGGCCCACGATCCCGCGGTTGAAGTCGGAGTCCTTGCGCGACAGGATCTCGCGGCGCTCCGCCGGGTCGATCGCCTCCACGACGGCGGCGACGCCCGCGGCGAAGCCGCTCACCTCCACGGCGCTCTGCGCGGGCACGATCGTGTGCACGACGCGGTCCTCGTAGAGGTGCAGCATCGTGAAGGCCTGGTGCCCGTCGACGCCCGAGACGAAGCGGTCCAGCGGAGCGGGGTCACTGGTGTAGCAGCTGGCCGAGGCCACCGAGACCGGGATGCCGGCGAAGGTGGAGAAGCTGGAGAAGTGGAAGTGGCCGCCGATGATCGCCCGGACGTCGGTGCCGCCGACGACCTCGGCGAGCAGGTGTTGGTCGGCCAGCTCGATGACCTCGGCGGCGCGCAGCATCGGCACCGGGATCGGCGGATGGTGCAGGGCCAGCACCGAGCCGTGCGCGGACGGGGTCGCCAGGACCCCCGCGAGCCACCCGAGCTGCTCGGCGTCGATCGCGCCGTGGTGGTAGCCGGGGACGCTGGTGTCGAGCGCGATCACGCGGAGCCCGTCCACGTCGTGCACCCGGTCCTGCGGGGCCGCCTGCCGCTCGGGATCGCTCACCCCGAAAAGCCCGGCGGCGTACGGCGCCCGCTCGTCGTGGTTGCCCATCGTCCACACGACCTGCGACCCCATCTCCTCGGCGAGCGGCTCGACGAGCTCACGCAGCCGGGCGTACGCCGCGGGCTCGGCCTTGTCGGCCAGGTCGCCGGTGAAGACGATCACCTGCGGCGGCGGGTCGACCTGGCGCAGCCGTGCCAGGGCCCGCACCAGCCCGGCGTCGGTGTCGACCGCGCCGTACTGCCGAGCGCCGTCGGCGAGCAGGTGCGGGTCGCTGAGATGGGCTACGACGTGCCTCGAGGCGGGGTGCTGCCCGAGCCGGATCGCCACGACCGGCTCAGACCGGCTGGAGGTAGAAGACCGGGATCAGTCGAGTGGTGCGCTCCTCGTACTTCGCGAAGTTGGGCCAGGTGCGCAGCATCACCCGCCACAGGGTGGCGCGCTCGTCCCCCTCCACCTCGCGCCAGGAGACCGTGTGCGGCACTCCGTCGACCGTGACGGTCGCGGTCTCGCTGGCGCGCAGGTTGCCGACCCACAACGGCACGTCGGGCCCGCCGAAGTAGGACCCGGCGATCAGCCAGCCGTCCTCGTGCGGCACGCACAGCAGCGGCGTGGTGCGCGGGATGCCGCTCTTGCGTCCCGGCACGGTCAGCGCGAGGTTGGGCAGTCCGGCGATGTCGAGGACGGTGACCTTGCCGCGGGTCGCCCGCTGCAGGCGGGTGTCGACCCAGACGACCTGGGGCAGGAGCTTCGGCATCCAGGAGAGCGCGCCGATGCGCACGGCGAGAGGTGTGAGCAGACCCATGTCGTGAGGGTAGGGCAGTCCCGACACCCCTGTCGGGTGGTCGGCACGACCGGCCAGCGGACGTCTGATGGCTGCGCCCGGGTCGCTCGGACCTCGACCGCTGTTCATCCGTCCCGACGAGCATCACCCGCATGCTGTGGGTGGTGATCCCCGCGCTCGACGAGGCCGACAACCTCGCCGCGCTGGTGCCTCGGGTCCTGGCCGAGGTGTCGACGTACGCGCCCGGCGGCCGGGTGCTGGTGGTCGACGACGGCTCGACCGACGACACCGCCAAGGTGGTGGCCGCGCTGATGGCCGAGCACCCCGCGGTGGCCTACGAGGCGATGGGTCACAACCAGGGCAAGGCGCCGGCACTGCGACGGGGCTTCGACCGTGCGCTCGCCGAGGGGGCGCGGACCGTCGTGATGATGGACGCCGACGGACAGGACGACCCCCGCGAGCTCGAGCGGCTGCTGCACCGCCTGGAGGGGGGCGCCGACCTCGTCACGGGCGCTCGGCTCACCCGACGCGACCGTTTCGTCAAGCGGACCACCTCGCGCCTGTACAACCGGGTGACCGGGGTGCTCTCGGGTGCGCCGGGGCGCGACTTCAACTCGGGCTTCAAGGCGATGCGCGCCGACGTCGCCCGTGCCGTCTCCCCGATGCTGTACGGCGAGATGCACCGCTACCTCACGGTGGTCGCCCACGCCCTGGGGTACTGCGTCGCCGAGGTGCCGGTCGAGCACCACCCCCGGATGTCGGGGGTCAGCAAGTACGGTCTGGCGCGCTTCTGGCGGGGCTTCTCCGACCTGGTCACCATCCGTTTCCTGCTGAGCTACGAGAACCGTCCCTCCCACCTGTTCGGGGGCGTCGGGGCGCTCACCTTCCTGCTGGGCACGGCGATCCTCGGTTACCTCACCGTGGTCAAGCTGACGGGCCAACCGATCGGCGACCGACCGCTGCTCATCGCCGGCGTCCTGATGGTGATGGTGGGACTCCAGCTGAGCCTGTTCGGCCTGCTGGCCGAGCTGGTCGTCCACGCCCGCAACCGGACCGCCACGACCGAGCGACGGACATGACCAGCGCGGTCACCGGGCCGGACCGGGTCGAGGTCGCCGACGCTCCTGCTCCCGTCACGTCCTCGACGCGGTGGTCGGTGCCCGCGCCGCCGCGCGGGCTCGTGCTGGTCGCCGGGGTGGCCCTGGGCGTGGGGATCGCGATCGCGGTGAGCGGCGCCTGGCGCACGGGCGTGTCCTGGGACGAGACCTACCACGTGGTGCGGATGCGCAACTACCTCGAGCACGGGTGGTACCTCCTCGACCAGGACCTCGACGGGCCCGGCCCCGGAGCCTGGGTCGAGCAGCGCTACGTCTACGCCCCGGCCACGATGGGTCTGCTGCACGCGTGGTCGATGCTGTGGGGCGTCGACTCCCCGGGCACCGTCGCCGCGACCGACCAGGCCTACGCCGTACGCCACCTCGGCGTCGTGCTGATCTCCCTGCTCGGCGTCGCCGCCACCGCCACCCTCGTGCGGCTGCTGCTGCGCTCGTGGGGATGGGCCCTGATCGCGGCGGGGGTGCTCGTCGCGGTCCCGACCTGGACCGGGCACGCGATGTTCAACGTCAAGGACGTCCCCGTCGCGAGCGGCTACACGCTGGTCACCCTGGGGCTGGTCGTCGTGCTGCGCGTGGACCGCCGGGAGGGCTGGGTGGCGGCCGGCGCCGCCACCATCGTCGCCGGCCTGGTCCTCGCGGTCGGGACCCGCCCGGGCATCTGGCCGGGGCTCGCCCTCGCCGGGGGAGTCGTGCTGCTCGTGCTGGTGCTGCGTCGCCAGTGGCGCCGGGCCGCGGTCCTGCTCGCCGCTCCCGCCCTGGCGCTGGGCATCCTGGTGGCCCTCTACCCGGCGGCGTTCTCCACGCCGCTGACCGCGCTCGTCGAGGGCGCGCTGGCCTCGGCGAACTACGACGGCAAGCAGGGCGCCTGGTACTACCTGCCGCTCTTCCTCGTCATCGAGCTGCCGACGCTCCTGCTGGTCCTCGGTGGCGTCGGCGCCACGATCGTCGTACGACGTCTGGCGGCGCGTCCCGCGCGCGGTCCGGGCGGCGAGGTGTGGCACGAGGCGGCCTGGTCGCTCGTGCTGCTGCAGGCCTTCGCCCTGCCGACGATCGCGGTGCTGCGCCAGTCCAACCTCTACACCGGGCTGCGTCAGCTCCTCTTCGCCGCGCCCGCGCTGGCGATGCTGGTGACGCTCGCGCTCGCGGCGCTCGTCCGGTGGCGGGCGGCCGCGGCCGCGCGGGATACGGCGCCCCGGCGGCGAGGCCTGGCCCCCGTGCTCGGCGCAGCCGCCATCGCCGTGCCCGTGCTCGTCCAGGTGCAGCTCTTCCCCTACTCCTACGCCTTCAGCAGCATCCCGGCCGCCGTCGTCAGCCCGATCGCGGCCGCCCACGACCGCGACCTCGAGGTGCAGACCGACTACTGGCGTACCAGCGTGCGCGAGCTGGCCCCGTCGGTGCCGCGCGCGGGCTTCGTGACGTGCACGCCTCAGATCGACGCCGACGAACGGTTCCTCCCACGCTCCTCGGAGAGCCGCGAGGACTGCTCGGTCGACCTGATCGGGCCGCTGGCCCCGTACGACGCGCTGCGCCCCGCCGAGGTCGGCGACCCGGACCCCAGGCGGTTCGTGGCCGTCGACGCCGGGAGCGCCTTCATCGGGAGCAACTGCGACGTGCTCGACCAGGTGACGCGACGCCTGTGGTGGCGTGAGGTGCCGATGTCGACGGTGGCCCGGTGCGACCTGGTCCTCGAGCCACTGCCCGGCGACGGGCGGGTCTCCTTCGACGGCGACGGCACCGGAGCCGACTACCTGCGGGGCTCGTGGGGGATGAACCAGGCCCTGCCGGGCGCCGGCCTGGAGGCACGCAGCTCCGAGATCGGCTTCGCCCTGCCGGCTGGCTCGACGCCCGGGCTCTCCCTCTCCCTCAGCGGCACCGGGCTCGCGGGTGCCTTCCTCGCCGCCAACGGCGCGCCCCTGGCCGTGCTCGGCGACGACGTCTCGCTGCGTGCCGAGATGTCGCCTGCGGTCCTCTCGCTCCTCGGTGCCGGCCGCGTCGTGCTGACGCTCTCGACGCCCACGCCTGGTGCGCTGCGACTCACCGACCTCCACGTCGCGCCGCTGCCGGAGGTGGCTCCGTGAGCCTGTCGGTCAGGGTGAAGCACGCCTACGTCGCCGTGCTGCGCGGAGTGCGCGCCGTGCTCGCGGCCACCGGCGTGCTGGGTGCGCTCGACAGGTGGGCGGCACGGTCCCGGACCGGCCTGTGGGTGCGCTCGTGGTTCGCCGTGCACGACCTCGACGACCTCGTGGCGCTCGACACCCCCTGGTGGACCTTCGCCGCCGCCGACGAGGTGCAGGCCTTCCTCGCGGACCGCGTGGACGCCCGCGTCTTCGAGTGGGGCTCGGGCGCCTCGACGGTCTGGTTGAGCACCCGCGCCGCATCGGTGACCAGTGTCGAGCACGATGCCGCCTGGGCCCGGCAGCTGGTGCCGGTGCTGCCGGGCAACGCCACGCTCATCCTCGTCGAGCCGCACCCCTGCGAGTCCCCGGCGACGGCCTCGTCCAAGCCGGGCTTCGCCGGCCTGGACTTCTCCGACTACGTCGCCGCCCTGGACCGCGTCGAGGGCGACTTCGACGTCATCGTCGTCGACGGTCGGGCCCGCGAGGCGTGCCTGGCGCGCGCGCTCCGCCGGCTGCGGCCGGGTGGCCTGGTCGTCGTCGACAACGTGGAGCGGGGTCGCTACCGCGCGGCGATCGGCAGCCTGCCCTCCGGCCCCGACGGCGTCCGGGTGCGCTGGACCCGCGGTCGGACCCCGGCACTGCCCTACCCCACCCGGACCGCGCTCCTCTCCCGCCCGGTCGGCGAGTGATGGCCGGCCCGACGCGACGGGCGCGGGTGGTGCGCGCGGCTCGCTGGCTGTTCCTGGTCGTGGTGCTGGCGGGAGCCCTGCTGGCCTTCCGTGGCCACGGCGACGAGGTCGTGTCGGCCATCGGCGCGACGTCGATGTCCTCGGTGGCCGGCGCCTGCGCCCTGGTCCTGCTGGGTCTGGGGCTGACCTCGGTCGCCTGGCTGGCGCTGCTGCGCGGCTTCGGGCATCCGTTGCCGCCAGGGGTGGGCCGCTCGGTCTTCTTCGTGGGCCAGCTGGGCAAGTACGTGCCCGGCGGTGTGTGGTCGATCGGCGCTCACGCCCACCTCGCCCGCGACCACGGGGTCCCGGTTCGGGTGACGGCCTCCACCTCGCTCACGTTCCTGGGGCTCAACCTGGCCACGGCCGCCGGCGTCGTCGGGGTCGTGGCCACCGCCGGCGTCGACGTCGGTCCGCTCACGCCGATGACCGGCGCGCTCCTCGGGCTGGTGTCACTGGTCTCGCTCCTGCCCGTCGTGGTCAACCGGCTGGCCGGGCTGGTGGCGGGCGCCCGACTGGGACTGCGCTGGCTCGACGTCCTCGGGCTGGTCGCCCTGATGGCGCTGACCTGGGTGAGCTATGCCGGCGCCGTCGTCGTCCTGTCTCCCGAACCGACCTGGTCGGTGCTGCCCGGGGCCGCGGCCGCCTTCGCGACGGCCTACGCCGTCGGAGTCGCGATCGTGGTGGCTCCCGCGGGGGTGGGAGCGCGGGAGGTCACCCTCGTCGCCCTGCTCAGCCCGATGCTCGGCGTCGGAGCGGCGGGGGCCGTCGCGATCCTGGTCCGGGTGCTGCACACCGGGGCCGACCTGCTGCTGGCCCTGGTGGCCTGGGCGATCGCCAGCAGGGTCCCGAGGCCTGGAGGTCGGCCAGCCGTCCGGAGCACGTCAGCCGTCGTTCACGAGGGTGTCGCCGGGGATCCCTAGCCTCCGCGTGTGCTCGTACGCGGATTTCTCGGCAGTGTGCTGGTCCTCGTCGGGGGTCTCGGTGTCTCGGTGCTGCCCGGCTCCACGCCCCTGATGCAGCACGCGCTCCTGCCGCAGGTCCACGGGTCCGAGGTCGGGCGGATGGTCTCGCTCGGCATCGTGATGCTGGGCCTCGGCCTGGTCGCCTCGCAGTGGCTGAGCCTGTGCCGTCACGTCGCCCACGCCAGCGTCCTGCACAGCGAGGATCGCGAGGACGCGCTCGCCCTGGTGCGTCACGCAACCCTGGTCTGGTCGGCCCCGCTCGTGCTCGCGCCCCCGTTGTTCTCCCGCGACGGCTGGTCGTACGCCGCGCAGGGGATGCTCGCCAAGGCCGGGATCTCGCCGTACGAGCACGGACCCTCGGTCCTCAGCGGTCCGATCGTCGAGGCCGTCGACCCGCGCTGGATGGAGACCGTGACGCCGTACGGTCCGATCCCGGTGTCGGTCGGCTCCTTCGGTGCCGCGCTCACCGGCAACCCGTGGGTCCTGGTGATCGGCCACCGGATGCTGGCGCTGGTCGGTCTCGTCCTGCTCGCCTGGGCGGTGCCCCGCCTGGCCGGGTGGAGCGGGCTGAACCCCGCCCTGGCCGCCGCGGTCGTCCTCGCCTCGCCGCTGATGCTGGCCAACGGTGTCGGTGGGCTGCACAACGACCTGCTGATGGTCGGCCTGATGGCCGCCGCCCTCGTCGTCGCGCAGGAGCACGGGTGGTTCTACGGGGCACTGCTCGGTGGGGCGGCCGCGGCGGTCAAGGCGCCGGGAGGACTGGTCTGCATCGGGATCGTGCTGCTGTCCCTGCCGGCGACCGCCACCCTCGTCGACCGCCTCCGACGCCTCGGCGCCGTGGCTGCCGCCTCCGGCGGTCTGCTCCTCGGGCTGGGCGTGGTCACCGGGCTGGGCGTGGGCTGGGTGCGCGCGCTCGGCGTGCCGGGCACGGTCAACACGCCGCTGTCGATGCCGACCCTCGTCGGCGGCGCGCTGGACTGGTCGACCCGGATCCTCGGGATGGGTCTCGACGACGCGACCTTCCTCGACCTCGTCCGTCAGGTGGCCACCGTGACGGCTCTCGGTCTCGCCGCGGCGGTGGCCCTGCGGTGGCGCACGGGCTCCGCGGTCGAGGCGGTGCGTGCCGTCGCGCTGGTGATGGGTGCCCTGGTGCTGCTCAGCCCGGTGGTGCACCTGTGGTACTTCCTCTGGGTCGCGCCGTTCCTCGCGGTGGTCCGGCTGCCGCGCACCGCGATGGCCGCCCTGCTCGGCTGGTCCCTGGTCTTCGGGCTGGCCGCGCCCCTGGACTCGTCCCTGCACGGCGCCTACCTGGCGATCGTGCTCGGCTCGCTGCTGCTGGCGGTGCTCGTGCCCCTGCTGCTGCTGACCCGGGCGTCGCGGGCGAGGATCGACCGGATCGTGTCGGCGGAGTGGATCCCCGCTCAGGACGAGCCGACCCTGGCCGCGCCACGTCGCTGACGACCAGGCCGGGCTCAGGAGACGGCTTCGACCCTCGGGCCGGCGTGCACGTCGAGCATCCGGCCCACCGTGGTGCGCCAGGGGAACCCCTCGGCGCGCTCGCGCGCGGCCGCTCGGCGCTGGCGCGCCGGTCGGGCTGCCACGCGCAGCACGGCGTCGGCCAACGAGCCGGGATCGGCGCGCCCCCAGTCCCCGGAGGCGCCGTCGACCAGCTCCCTGGCCCCGCCACGGTCGGCCGTGACCACGGGCGTCGCGCTGGCCAAGGACTCCAGCACCGCGAGCCCGAACGTCTCCCCGGGACAGACCGACAGGGCGACGTCGGCGGCACCCAGACGGGCGCTCAGCTCGGCGCGGTCGGCCACGTGACCGGCGAAGCGCACCGGTCCGGCCCCGGCCAGCTCGGCCAGCTCGTCGCGGTGCGGTCCGTCGCCGTACACCGTCAGCTCGACGCGGACGCCGCGGCGATGGAGCTCGAGGGCGGTGGCCACCGCGAGGTGGGGCGACTTCTCCCGGGAGAGCCGCCCGGCGTGGACCAGCCGCAGCGTCGTCGACGGCTGCCAGCCGCGGGGACGGAAGGTCTCCAGGTCGACCCCGAGGGGGACCCGGACGACGTCGCACCCGGCCGAGGCGGCCACGGCCGCGAACTCCGCCTGGGCGTAGCGAGAGGTCACCACGACCTGGTCCACGCTGCGCACCAGCAGCCGGTTGAGGATCGCGATCGAGGCCTTCGAGGTGGTGTCGAGGCCTGTCCTCATCGCGAGCATGTCGTCCATCCGCTCGTGCGAGAGCAGCGTGGTGAGCACGCCGCGTCGGCGGGCCCAGCGGGCGACGGGCAGCAGGGTCGTCTTGTCGCTCATCTCCACGCAGGTGGGGGCGAAGTCCTCCAGGACGTCGATGACGCGCCACGGCTCCACGATCAGCCGGTAGCCGGCACCGCCCACGCGCGGGGCGCGGACCTGGACCACGTCGCCGTACGGCGTGCTGGTCGTGGTGTCCACGGGGCCCGGCACGACGAGCAACCGCCGTGCGCCGGCCTCGACGTAGCCACGCCCCAGGGCCTCGACGGCGAAACGCATGCCTCCCGACGCCGGGCCGATGAAGTTGGCGATTTGGGCGATCCGCACGCCGCCACGCTCGCCTGGGTCGATGAACGGGCGGCGGGTTCGACATGACGAGGAGGCGGCGCGCTGGGTGCGGACGGTGTCCGGTGGTCGTCCCCACCTCGTGGCATCCTCGTGCGCATGGCCGTCGCCCACGCCCTGACCCGCGACCAGGCCTGCCGGATCGCGGTGCTGGGTGCCCTGCTGGCCTCCGAGCGGCCCGACGACCTGTACGACGCCGCCCGGCGCCTCACGATGCTGCCGCTCGACCGGACCAGGGCGGTCGCCCCCGCAGCCGACCTGGTCCTGTGGTCCCGGCTCGGTGCGCAGCACCGGCGAGGCGACCTGGACGACGCGGTCGCGGCCCAGCGGATCGTCGAGGTCGGTGGCGCGCTGCGCCCGGTCGAGGACGCGACGCTCTACCGCGCGGAGATGGCCGCCTGGCCGACGCCGGGCGCCTGGAAGGACTGGCACCACCAGCTGAGCGAGTGGGTGCAGGCCAACGAGGGGGCACGGCTCGACGTGCTCGAGCGGCTGCGTCAGGAGGGCCCGCTCCCGGTGAGCGCGTTGCCCGACACCTGCGAGCGGCCCTGGCGCTCCTCGGGGTGGAACAACGGCAAGAACGTCCGGATGCTCGTCGCCCAGCTCGTGCAGCGCGGCGAGGTCGCGGTCGCCGGGCGTGAGGACGGCGAGCGGTCCTACGACCTCGCCGAGCGCGTCTACCTCGACCAGCCGGTGCCGGCCCTGGCCGACTCCCTCGCCGAGAACGATCGTCGGCGGCTGCGAGCCTTCGGTCTGGCTCGCTCCGGGGACGTCTACCAGCAGGGCGAGCCGGTGGGCGGCGGAGAGGCCGGCGAGCCGGCCGTCGTGGAGGGCGTGCGGGGGCGCTGGCGCGTCGACCCGGACGTCCTGGCCGCTGCCCGGGACTCGGCGGACCTCTTCGACGACCCGGCCGCCCGGCGCACCGTCCTGCTGGCACCCTTCGACGTCCTCCTGCACGACCGCAAGCGGATGAGCGACCTGCTGGGCTTCGACTACGCCCTGGAGATGTTCAAGCCGAGAGCCAAGCGTCGGTGGGGCTACTACGCGCTCCCGGTGCTGCACGGCCACCGGCTGGTCGGCAAGGTCGACGCGACCGCGGACCACGAGGCCGGCGAGTTGCTGGTGCACGCGGTGCACGAGGACGAGCCGTTCACCCCCGTGGTCCGCGACGGCGTCGAGGCACGCCTCGCCGAGCTGGCGGGCTGGCTCGGCGTCGTCGCCGTGCCCGCGCCGCACTGAGCCGAGCGGGCCACCGGGGATCCGGTTCAGCCGGCCGGCCGGACCGTGCCGCGGACCTCACCCAGGGTGATCCTGCCGCCACCGACGCCGGGCGCCGAGTAGCGCAGCACCACGGTCGAGCCGTCGTCGAGGAACCGGGTCCCGCCGTACAGCTCGAGCAGGGAGCCGACCTGGTCGGGCTCCGCGCCGCTGATGGTGCCGGACCCGACGAGGTCGCCGGGGCGCAGCGAGGCGCCGTTGACCGTGAGGTGGGCCAGCATCTGCGCCGGGCCCCAGTAGGTCGAGGAGTACGGCGGCCTGCTGACCACCTGCCCGTCGATCTCCACCTCCACCGCGACGTCGAGGCCGCGCGCGGCCCCCGGCGCGAGGTAGTCCGCCGGGCGGGGGTCCTGCCTCGGCAGGTCGCACCACGCGGCGTCGAGCGCGTCGAGCGGGGTGACCCAGTGCGAGATCGAGGTCGCGAACGACTTGCCCAGGAAGGGCCCCAGCGGCACGTACTCCCACGCCTGGAGGTCACGCGCGGACCAGTCGTTCAGGCCGACGACCCCGAAGACGTGCTCGGCGAGGTCCGCCGCCGGGACCGGTGTCCCGAGCCTCGAGCCGACCCCGACGACGAAGCCCAGCTCGGCCTCGAGGTCGAGTCGACGCGTCGGCCCCACGTCGCCGGGACCTCGCTGGCCGCTGGGCCGCACGACGGGGGTGCCCGAGGCCACGACCGTGCCCGCGCGTCCGTGGTAGCCCACGGGCAGGTGCTTCCAGTTGGGCAGCAGGGCGTCCGAGTCCGGGCGGAACAGGCGCCCCACGTTGGTGGCGTGCTGCTCGGAGGCGTAGAAGTCGACGTAGTCGGCGACCGCGAAGGGCAGGTGCAGGTCGACGTCGGTCAGCGGGAGCGTCTGCGCGCCACCCTCGAGGAGTGCCCGTGCCTCGGCGCGCACCTCGCTCCAGGTCGCTCGTCCGCAGGCGAGGAACGCGTTGAGCCTCGGCTGGGCGAGCTCCGGGCGGCCGGTCTCGAAGGCCAGGTCGAGCACTCCGTCGCCGTACCGGACGCCGACCCCGGGGGCGCCGCCGGCCACCGAGAAGATGCCGTAGGGCAGGTGGTCGAGGCCGAAGCCCTCCGGCGGCGCCGGGGTGCTCACGCCAGGCCCTGCAGGTGGTCGAGCGCGGCGTCCGGGTCCTCGGTCGCCCAGCTGCGGACCCAGCGCCGGGCACGGGCCAGGTCGGTCTCGTCGCCCCATAGCCGCGCCGCCGTGGTGAGGCCGGCGAGCGCCTGCTCGACGCTGCCCCCGACGAAGGAGACCGCGGTCTCACGGTCCATCGCGGCATCGATCCAGGCCGCGAGCCCGGCCCCTGGCGCGCCCTCGTCGCCGCCGCCGGCCCCGANCGGGTCGAAGGCCTCGAGGGGGAGCGCCGCCACCCACTCCGCCTCGGCGATCGCGTCGAGCGCCGCCAGCCAGGACGGGGTCAGCAGCCCGCGGGACCCACCCACGCGAAGGTGCACGACGGTGTCCTCCAGGACGTCGCCGGCATCGAGGGCGACGTCGAGCGCGGCGAGGAGTCGGCGCACGTTGCCGGCGGGGTCGTCGAGGTCACCGACCGCGAGGTCGAGGGAGCTCACCTCGAGGCCGTGGCGGCGGCAGTACGCCGTCGGCCCGCCGACCTGCCCGGCGCCCCCGGTCACCCGGAGCCGCACGTCGCCGGCGTAGCGACCGAGCCGCGGGAGGTCCTCGTCGTTGACGACCCGGTCGCCACGCACGGGCGAGGCACGCCGCTCGAGGCTCGCCCCGAGGGGGCTCGCGTCGTCGACGAAGCGCTGGAACGTGTCCGGTCTCACCATGGGGTTAGTGTCCCAGGCATGGCGTACTACCGACGGCTCGGCACGGTCCCGCCGAAGCGGCACACCCAGCACCGCGACCCCGCGGGCAACCTCTACTTCGAGGAGCTGATGGGGGAGGAGGGCTTCTCCTCCGACTCCTCGTTGCTGTACCACCGGGGCGTGCCGTCGGCGATCACGGCCTCGGCGGTGTGGGAGCTCCCCGACCAGGTGCGGATGCCCAACCACCCGCTCAAGCCGCGGCACCTCAAGCTCCACGAGCTGGCGACCGGCACCGACCCCGTGCTGGACCGTCGCGTCGTGCTGGGCAACAACGACGTCCGGATCTCCTACGTCGTGACCGCGGGCTCCGACGACGCGGCCCGCGACCCGTCGCCGCTCTACCGGAACGCGATCGGCGACGAGTGCGTGTACGTCGAGTCCGGGGCAGGAACCGTCGAGACGGTCTTCGGCGTCCTCGCCTACCGAGCAGGCGACTACGTGGTCATTCCGCGCGCGACCACGCACCGCTGGGTGCCGAGCACCGCCTCGCGGCTCTACGCGATCGAGGCGAACAGTCACATCGCCCCACCGCGGCGGTACCTGTCGCGCTTCGGTCAGCTGCTCGAGCACGCGCCCTACAGCGAGCGCGACCTGCGCGGACCCGAGGCCGTCCATGTCGTCGAGGACGGTCGCGAGGGCGCCGAGGTCCTGGTCAAGCACCGTGCCCAGGGCCAGGTCGTGGGGACCCGGCTCACCTACGCCACCCACCCGTTCGACGTCGTCGGCTGGGACGGCTGCCTGTACCCCTACACCTTCAACATCGAGGACTACATGCCGATCACCGGCAAGGTGCACCAGCCGCCGCCGGTGCACCAGGTCTTCGAGGGCCACAACTTCGTGGTCTGCAACTTCCTGCCCCGCAAGGTCGACTACCACCCGCTGGCGATCCCGGTGCCCTACTACCACTCCAACGTGGACAGCGACGAGGTCATGTTCTACGTCGGTGGCGACTACGAGGCGCGCAAGGGCTCGGGCATCGGTCTCGGCTCGATCTCCTGGCACCCCGGCGGTCACGCGCACGGCCCGCAGCCGTCGGCGATCGAGGCCTCGCTCGGTGCCGAGGCGTTCGAGGAGTCAGCGGTGATGGTCGACACCTTCGCCCCGCTGGAGCTCGGCGAGGGGGGTCTGGCGTGCGAGGACCCGGCGTACGCCTGGACGTGGGCGCTGGACGGGGCGGACTCCCGCCGGGGGACGATCGAGCCATGAAGCTGCCGCACTCCCCGCTGGGCCCGCTCAGCCGGGCGCCCGAGGACGACATCGACGAGTCCGAGGTCGCCGTGGGCGGCGAGGCGCACGCTGCGGCCGGCGCGACGGCGGTCGCGGTCGCGATGAAGCGTGCCGTGGAGCAGATGGGCCCGCTGCGCACGGCGCGCACGCTGCTCCGGCTCAACCAGACCGACGGGTTCGACTGCCAGGGGTGTGCCTGGCCGGACCCCGAGCACCGACACACCGCGGAGTTCTGCGAGAACGGCGCCAAGGCGGTCACCGAGGAGGCGACGCTGCGCCGCGTCACGCCGGCGTTCTTCGCCGAGCACTCGCTCGCCGATCTGGAGGGGCGTACGGAGTACTGGCTCGGTCAGCAGGGCCGGATCACCGAGCCGATGGTGCGGCGTGCCGGCGGCACCCACTACGAGCCGATCGGCTGGGACGACGCGTTCGCGCTGATGGCCACGGCGCTGCAGGGGCTCGACAGCCCGGACGAGGCGGTCTTCTACACCTCCGGCAAGACCTCCAACGAGGCCGCCTTCGTCTACCAGCTCTTCGCGCGGGCCTACGGCACCAACAACCTGCCCGACTGCTCCAACATGTGCCACGAGTCCACCTCGGTCGCGCTCGCCGAGACGATCGGCATCGGCAAGGGATCGGTCTCGCTCACCGACGTCGAGACCGCCGAGCTGATCGTCGTCGCCGGGCAGAACCCCGGCACCAACCACCCGAGGATGCTCAGCGCCCTGGAGAAGGCCAAGCGAGGTGGGGCGAAGATCATCTCGATCAACCCGCTGCGCGAGGCCGGCCTGGTCAACTTCCGCAACCCGCAGAAGGTGCGCGGATGGGTGGGCCAGGGCACCGACCTGGCCGACCTGCACCTGCCGGTGCGGCTCAACGGCGACCTCGCGCTGTTCCAGGGCATCGCCGCCCACCTGGTCGCGCACGACGCCATCGACCGCACCTTCGTCGAGCAGCACACGCAGGGCGTCGAGGCGTGGCTCGCCCACGTGGCCGAGGTCGACTGGGCCGAGCTGGAGCGCGCCAGCGGGCTCACCAGGGCGCAGATCGAGGAGGCCGCCGAGCTGCTGCGCGCCTCGTCGGCCACGGTCTTCTGCTGGGCGATGGGCATCACCCAGCACCGCAACGCGGTGGCGACGATCAAGGAGATCGTCAACGTCGCCCTCCTGCAGGGCAACATCGGCAAGCCCGGTGCGGGGCTGTGCCCGGTGCGCGGGCACTCCAACGTCCAGGGCGACCGGACGATGGGCATCTGGGAGAAGTCGCCGCCGGAGTTCCTCGACGCCCTGCAGGCGGAGTTCGGCTTCGACCCTCCCCGCGAGCACGGCCTCGACACCGTCGACGCCGTTCGTGCCCTGCGCGACGGTCGCGCCCGCTTCTTCCTCGGGATGGGCGGCAACTTCACCGCCGCGGTCTCCGACACCGAGGTCACCGAGCGGGCGATGCGCAACGCCGACCTCACCGTCCACGTGTCCACCAAGCTCAACCGCTCCCACGTCGTCACCGGTCGCGAGGCGCTGATCCTGCCCGCCCTGGGGCGCTCGGAGCGCGACCGCACCGGCGGCACCACCCAACGCGTCACCGTCGAGGACTCGATGTCGGCCGTGCACGCCTCCCACGGACCTCTCGCACCGGCCTCGGCGCACCTGAGGTCCGAGGTCGACATCGTCTGCTCCCTCGCCCTGGCGACCCTCGGCGACCGGCACGCGATCCCCTGGGCGGAGTTCCGCGACGACTACACCGCGATCCGTGACCGGATCGCCCGGGTGGTCCCCGGTTGCGAGTCGTACGACGAGCGCAGCAGGCAGCCGGGCGGGTTCGTCCTGCCGCACCCGCCCCGGGACTCGCGCACCTTCGAGACCGGCTCGGGCAGGGCGGTCTTCAGCGTGAGCCCGCTGGAGGTGCTCGAGGTGCCGGAGGGCCGGCTGCTCCTGCAGACGCTGCGCAGCCACGACCAGTTCAACACCACGATCTACGGCCTCGACGACCGCTACCGCGGTGTGAAGGGCGGCCGTCGGGTCGTCTTCGTGCACCCCGACGACCTGCGCCACCTCGGTCTCGAGGAGGGCGCCCGCGTCGACATCGTCAGTGAGGCCGACGACTGCAGCGAGCGCACGGCGTACGACTTCCGGGTGGTGGGCTACGACCAGCCGCTGGGCTGCGCGGCCGCCTACTACCCCGAGACCAACCCGCTGGTGCCGCTCGAGGCGACCGCGACCCACAGCAACACGCCAACGTCGAAGTCGGTGGTCGTCAGGCTGATGCCCCGCCGGGCATGAGCCCGGGCGGCGGGACCGGCAGGTTCGCCGATGTCACGATGTGGCAATTGTGGGGAGATCGTTGAGCGATCAATGTGTCGCGAGCGGCTCCTGGGTGGGACGATGGTGCGGTGAGCAACCTCGAGGAGAGGCCCGCCGTGGTGACGTGCGCGGCCGGCGGCGCCCAGCCGCCCGTGTCTCCGCCGCGCGGCACGGAGGTGATCACGCCCCGCGAGGTCCCGTTGGGGGGACCCCGCGCGATGACCGTGCGCCGCACGCTCCCGTCGCGGTCGCGGTCCCTGATCGGCGCGTGGTGCTTCGTCGACCACTACGGACCCGACCCGGTCTCCGGCCCGTCGGGCAGCGGCGGGATGTCCGTGGCGCCACACCCGCACACCGGGCTGCAGACGGTCAGCTGGCTGTTCACCGGTGAGATCACCCACCGCGACAGCGCCGGCCACCACGCCGCGGTCCGGCCCGGGGAGCTCAACCTGATGACGGCGGGGCGGGGGATCAGCCACTCCGAGGTCTCGACCGCCGGGACCGAGGTCCTGCACGGCGCCCAGCTGTGGGTCGCGCTGCCCGAGGACGCGCGCCACGACGAGCCCGGCTTCGCCCACCACGCCCCGCAGCCGGTGACCGGGCCCGGCTACCAGGCCCGGGTGTTCCTCGGCTCCCTGCTCGGCTCGCGGTCCCCGGTCGCCACCGCCACACCGCTGCTCGGGGCCGAGCTGGTGCTGGAGCCCGGCGCGCACCTGTCGCTCACGGTGGACCCGACGTTCGAGCACGGGGTCCTCCTCGACGGCGGCACCCTCACGGTCGCCGGCCGGCCCGCGACCGAGCACGACCTCGTCTACGTGCCACCGGGCCAGGACCGGCTCGACCTCGCCGCCGGCGACGAGCCGGTGCGGGCGCTGCTGATCGGAGGGCCGCCGTTCGGTGAGGCGATCGTGATGTGGTGGAACTTCGTCGGCCGCAGCCACGAGGAGGTGGTGGCCTTCCGGGAGGCCTGGCAGGCCCAGATCACCGAGGACGGTCTCGTGGAGGGTCCCTTCGGCCGCCCGACCGGCGAGAGCCTGCCGCCGATCCCGGCACCCGAGCTGCCCGGCGTACGCCTCAAGGAGCGCCGGTGACCGACCCCCACCTCCCCGACACTGCGCCGTCGCGGGAGCTGGACGAGCACCGCGCGCGCCTGGCCTGTCTGGTGGAGCACCATCCGCGCGGTTTCTTCGTCCTCGACCCGGAAGGGCGCTTCCGGTCGGTCAACGGTGCCGCGTTGGCGCTGGGCGGCGGCTACACCGAGGAAGACCTGGTCGGACGGCCCTTCGCCGACCTGGTGGCCGAGGAGGACCTCCCGCGCCTGGTCGAGCACTTCCGGGCCATCGTGGCGGGGGAGACGCGCCGTTTCGAGCTGCGCTTCCGTCGCCATGACGGTCTGTGGGGCGAGGTCGACTTCCACGGGGTGCCGGTCGTGGTCGCGGGAGAGGCGATCGAGGTCCAGGGCACCGTCGAGGACGTCAGCGCCCACCTGCGGATGCTCGCCGAGCTGGACGAGGCCGTGCACGCCGCCGAGTCCGCCAACGAGGCCAAGACGTTGTTCGTCGCGACGGTCAGCCACGAGCTCCGTACGCCCCTGACCAGCGTGCTGGCCGCCTTGGAGCTGCTCGGGGAGACCGAGCTGAGCGATGCCCAGCTCAAGCTGCTCGCCGTGATGGAACGCTCCGGCGGCCGCCTCCTCGGCCTGGTGGACGACATCCTGGACTTCTCCCGGGTCGAGGCGGGCAAGGCCGAGCTGGTGCTCGACACCTTCTCGGTCGCCGAGCTGATCGACTGGACCGCCACCACCATGGGACCCGTCGTGCGGGAGAAGGGGCTGGCCTTCGCCACCTCGTGCGACCAGGCTGCCTCCGTGCCGCTGATCGGTGATGCCGAGCGGCTCAACCAGGTGCTGACCAACCTCGTCGGCAACGCCGCGAAGTTCACCGCCACGGGCAGCGTCACCCTTCGAGCCACCGGCTACGACACCGTCCCGGGCGAGCAGGGTGTCCGCCTCGACGTCGTGGACACCGGCGTCGGCCTGACCGGGGAGCAGCAGCGTCTGGTCTTCGAGTCCTTCCGGCAGGCCGACGCCTCGATCACCCGGCAGTACGGCGGCACCGGGCTGGGCCTGGCGATCTCGCGCAAGATCGTGGCGCTGATGGGCGGCACGATCGAGGTGGCCAGCATGCCCGGGAGGGGCAGCACCTTCAGCGTGCTGCTGTCGCTGCCGCGCCAGGTCCTGCCAGGGTGACGGCCCTGTCGGCGGCGTCCGACAGGATGGCGACATGGGACCACTGACCGGGGACGACGGGGTGGCGCGATGCCCCTGGGCGGGCGCCGCTGCCGGCACGATGCGCGACTACCACGACGTCGAGTGGGGCCACCGCGTCCACGGGGAGGCCGCCTACTTCGAGAGGCTCACCCTGGAGGCCTTCCAGTCCGGGCTGTCCTGGTCGACGATCCTCACCAAGCGCGAGGCCTTCCGCGAGGTGTTCTGCGGCTTCGACGCCGAGCGGGTCGCCGCCTTCGACGACACCGATCAGGCGCGCCTGATGGCTGATCCGCGGATCGTGCGCAACCGGGCGAAGGTCGCTGCCGCGGTGACCAATGCCCGTGCCACCGTCGCGCTGCGCGAGCAGGAGGGGCTCGAGGCGCTGGTGCTCGCGTTCGCCCCCGAGGAGGCGCCGGCTCCCGTCGACACCGACTCGATGGCGACGACGTCGGCCGAGTCCGCGGCGCTGTCCCAGGAGCTGAAGCGTCGGGGTTTCGCCTTCGTCGGGCCCACGACCATGTACGCCCTGATGGAGGCGATCGGGGTCTTCGACCCGCACCTGGTGGGCTGCCACGCCCGCGGCACGCGCTGATGGGCGCACTCCCGGGCGAGATGCCGGGCGCGATGGTGGGCGAGCGGGTGTCCTGCAGGATGGCGGCGTGATCGTCGGACTCCTCTG
>NZZG01000133.1 GCA_002698575.1 Pimelobacter sp.
CGAAACTGAGTTTAAAGTAAAATCAGGAGGGTATGGCTGGAGAAAATCCATCCACAGGGGGTGGATCCAAAACTACTACCACCAGTTTCCTGACCCAAACGGGTGGCCAGTTGAAGCCGAAATTTTCCTGCAGAAAGTGGGCGATTGCTCACCAAATAATCGTGTACGAGTATGTGCTGTTTCCCCAAATGGTGACATTAGGTCCGAGCACTTCTTGAACCCCACGCAATTTGGGGAAATCGCAGGTGTACTGTTCGACCTAACTGAATTCACCGATAACAACCTAATGCTTGACCCAGTTCCATGGAAAAGGGGTGTACGGTCCAATCGCACGAGATTGGGATTCAAAACGATTGTGGACGAGCACCCCTTTGACTACTTCCCAAGCCCATCAATCTATTGGGCAATTGGTGCTTCCGCGTATCAATTTCTGTCTCCTTTGCCGTACGCGATGGATATTGAGGAAATGGAAGAGATGATGGAAGGCGCCGGGCTCAGTCGCGCACACAGACTCGAAGACCCGAGTAATGGGCTGTTTTATCTGCCGGGCTCTCTGATCAGACGTCCCGGTCTCCCTGCATTCACAGCTGAAGTCTTATACGACGCGTTTTCGGAAGTAGATGTTGAAGATCGCCATCGACTTTGGACGAAGTATTAAATTTGGAGAGGGGCTAGTCCCCTCTCACCTTCCCAATTTCCTAAAGGTGACCCCATGCGACAACAATATCGCGTGTCTAAACTGATGCGCTCTAAAACAACGCTGACCGCAGCCAAAGCTCAGATCGCCGCTGGGCGGAAAGTGGTCTTAACATATGGTATTCGTGAGAACGGGCACTGCTCGTGCAATCGCAACGACTGCCAATCCCCCGGCAAGCACCCTTTGCCCAAGTTTTTTCCAAACGGCGTCCATAGCGCGACTGATGATATGGAAATAGTTCGGAAAGCCTTACGGCGTCATCCAAATGCCAATCTGGCAATATCGCTTGCCGGATTGACCGTCGTTGATGTCGATGGCGACGAGGGGCGAAAAGCGGTCAAGAGTATTGACCTCCCCGATACTGTAAAATTCTTCACCGGACGGGGTTATCATCTCTACTACGAAGGCGAGTATTCTGACGGCACCTTCAAAGGAAAAAAGCTCGACGTTTTGACCGGTGATAGCAGGATGGCAATGGTTCCCCCGAGCATGCACCCATCTGGCAAACGTTACAGGTATTCTAATCAAACACCGTCTCGCGCCGCCTGCCTGCCCAATAACCTGAGCGACCTCAAACCAGCTAGGGAAGAGCGACGGCATGAACAGACACAATCGAGTTCATCAGATCTCGTCATCAAGAGTGGCGCACGCAATGATTTCTTCTTCCGCACCTCCTGTTTCCTGCGCCGCCGGTTCGATGATGAGGATGCTGTTGAGGCAATGCTAGAGGCGTTGAATGACGACTTTACCGAAGCACCATTGTCTCCGGGTGAGTTGCGTTCTGTGATCCAAAGTAGTGGAAACTATGTCGAGGACACCACTGCCCTGTTCGGCCCACCGAAGACAACCGAGCCTTTGCCGATGGAATTCCTCTACTACCCATACATCCCGTATTTCGGTGTGACTCTTCTTGCGGGTAATCCCGGTATGGGAAAATCGCTTTTGGTGACCAAACTGATCGCTGCCGTGACTGCGGGGACGCCTTGGCCACTCACGGACGAATGTGCGCCAAAAGGCAAAGTCCTCATGCTGTCTGCTGAAGACAATTGGCAGAGGGTGACATTGCCGCGATTGCTAGAGAACAAGGCAGACATCAGCCAAATCCGAGTCATGACCAGATTCAAAATCCTGTCGCCGGAGAACCTTGAGGTGATGGCGCGCTATATCGAGCAAGAACGGCCCAAGCTGGTCGTGATCGACACGCTGACCGCCTACATGGGCAGTGGGCGGGATATGAACCGGCAAAACGAAGTCGGGGAATTTCTGGGTCGACTGACCGAGATTGCTGAGGACGCCGGGTGTGCTGTGCTGGCAATTGGCCATCTAAACAAGCAGTCGGCAGAACACCCTCTGTACCGCATTGTCGGCTCCATCGGCTTCGCCGCAAGCATTCGGTCCGCTCTTTTTTACGGTACAGACCCAACAGACCGCTCTCGCTTCGCGTTGGCGCACGGCAAGGCCAATGCCAGCGAACTCGGAAAGACCATCATTTTCGAGCGTTTCGGTGGAGGCCGCGACGGGACACCCGTGCTGCACCCGGTGGAATTCTCAGACGCGAATGAAGCTGAGGTTTGCAGGGTTGAGACAAATACGGTCGGCAGGCCCGCGTCAGCGACTGATGCTGCGAGAGTTTTTGTTCTCGAATTTCTTTCCGAAAAGCCGGTCAGGTGGGAGAAGGTCGAAAGCGCTGTGACAGCCCGGAGCCTTGCATCTGCCGGTACTTTGAACGCCCTACGGGCTGAAATGGCAAAGTCCGGCGAGATCGAGCAAGTGGGCAAGGGAAAAAGTACGCGCTGGAAGCTCGGGCAGCCCAGCGCCGAGGAGTGATCGATATAATAATTCGTGTACAACAATTTTTATATCGATTGAGAGGCGGACTTTGGTCCGTCTTTCGCTTCTCTGGGGTCCGGCGTCGGAAGGGACTGCGGAGCGGCTAGGGGCCAAAAAGCTCGGAAGTACGCATGACCACTTGTCTGCCCTCGAGGCAAGCGCCGATAAAAAAACGCCTCCCCCAATACCCAGTGCGCCAGCACCTCATTGTATGTCCGGCATACCTGTCTAGGGCGACACGAGGACTATGTATCAGACTGTCGGGATTTCCCCGGAGCCAATTTGTTGAGCGTTTTCATGCGGTACGCAATCGCGCTGGGTTTCGGCACCGCCCGTCGGGTCTCACTCGGGTAGCAATCTGTACGGTTGGGCGCGCCGTGGTTCATTCTTGAACCCATCCTTTCTTGTGGAAGTGTCGCGTGACGATGGCGCGGTTGTATAACGGGAAGCCGATCCACAGGCCGTTGGCTGTGATCAGTGATAGGATCGACCACAGGAACATGCCCTTGAACAGGTAGTAGAATGGGCCGAACAGCAGACACCAAAGCCTATGCCAGTTGCCGAGAATGACCTTGTCCTGCCGGTTGAATGTCCATGTTGCCCGAATGACCATTGTAGTCTCCTTTGCTAGTTGCGGTTGCAATAGCGCAATAAGATCGAGCGGTGCTGGGCGTCAGGGTATTTCCCAGATGACTGGGCGTCTGCACGGCGCACTGGGGCCAGCACTGGCTTCGATGGCGCTTTCGTCGCAACTCGTCGTTCCGTCCGGCCACGAGGCCCTCTGGCTCAATGCAACGCGGCCACGCGCGCACGAAGCCGTTTGCTCTAGGGATTTGTTGTGGGGTTGAGGCTCGCATGAATAAATAGCAACTTGGCTGGAATTATTAAGGGTAGAATAGTTGTGGCGAATGGATTTCATGTACCTGATGGCAATGACGTGCTCCGAGGCGACATTCCTGCGATTGTTGAATTGATCGAACGAAGCGCGCGTTGGGTTCATCCTGACACGTTCAAGGCGTTGCCCGTTTGGGCACCTGAAACAGCGCGAGGTCAACCTCTTTATGACGCTGGCTGGACGCGTCGGTACACAAACACGCGTAGGTCAACAGGCGTTACTGCCGAGAAGTTTGAAGGAAATGTAGCTGCGCTAAAATCTCTAGTTGCCGCGCTTGGTGTTGCGACGCCCAAACCAAAAAATTGGACCGTCTGTCACATTTGGGGCTATGACGACCCATCGTTTGCAAAGCAAAGCAGCGTTGTCCAAGACCCTCGCTACTTCTCCTGTGTTGCTAATATGGTCTGGTTGCCGACACCGCTGAAAGGTTTCACGGACACAGTCCCAGAGATAAAGGACATTCTTCGTGTCTGTTCATTCCACCTGTACGGTTGGGCATGCGAACACGACTCCGTTCTAGATCAGGCTGAGAAAGTACGCTCAGGTTGGGTGCCAACTCACTATCCACTTAGCTGGCCTAGTCCTGATCGTCCCAGCGCATTGCCCCCGGGAACGGCTCCTTTCACAGCTGAAATCGAGGCCGAAATTGAAAAACGCAAGTCGAAGATTCGGGCGGCCTTAGCTAATAGTGACTTCATTCATTATCCAAGAACTAACGTCGAAAGCGTACTCAAGTTCTGGAATGTAGATTTGGACTAATGCCATAAGCTCTAGGGTTTTGGGGTTATCCCTGACAGGTTGCGGACCGCATCTTATCGATCTTCATCAGAACCAAAGGAGATCAGAAAATGGCTGATATCGTGACGCTCAAAGCAATCTGCGACGAACTCAAGCTCGACCCGCGAGAGGCCCGTGAACGCCTGCGCGCCGCTGCCAGTGACCCCAAAGCAAACCCCGAACTGGTGAAATCCCGAAAACCCCGTACCCCGTGGCAGTGGGTGAAAGGTTCGAGCGCTGAAAAGGAAGCTAAAAAGGTGCTTCGGGAACCGAAGAAATAGTTCCGCATTTGTTTCGCCTAAGGCGTGAAACCGGTATCGAGCTCATAAAAGACTACCGGATATGAATATCGTTTAGCTTGCGCTGGAACCCCCAGCGCGTAACGTTTCAAGGAATGATACACGCGTGGCCAAAAATGGGATTGTTCGGTCATCTTCGTTCGGGCCTCGAACGATCACACCGACAACCTTTCCTTCATGTAGAACAGGTCCACCGCTCATACCCTCAAAGGTGCCGGACAACAGCGATATGACGTTGTCCGAGGTTGGTGGCGTACCATCAAAGGATTGCCGGGAGAATCCGGTCACCTCCGTAGAGTTCATAGTCAAAGATGCACTGTGCAGGTTGGAGGGATAACCCGCAGTCTGGACAGCCGAACGGATGTCAACGCTAGCGGCTTCGGTTGCTTCGGCCAATTGAAGAAAAGCCGCCGGTCGAAATGCGGGCAGAGGAGTGCGAATTCGGATTAGTGCCAGATCATTGTGATCATCTTGCGCAACTACGTCGGCCTCCAAAGGGAATGCCGGATTTTGCCTCGGATAAACTCGGAGGTTTGGTCCAAGACAGTGTGCGCAGGTTACATACAGATCATCTTCGATGGCAAAGCAGGTACCGACGGCACCACCGTCAGCGTCATTTTCCAAGTAGCAAACCGCAGCGTTCAGCACATCTTGATCTTCGACCAGAGGTATATGAAATTCTTGCCCAGAGCATTGATCATTGTACCGGGCGGCCAGGGCACGAAACACTTGATCCGTCGAGCCTTTGACTTGGCGGATAAATTCGATTTTGCCCCGCACCACCCATTCAAAGTTGCTCGCTTCTTGTTCGGGTAGGCGACCACGATTTGGACGTTTTTCATCGAAGTGTCTCGCACTAGCCTGCGCCAGTCCGTTAAACTCCCAATCGTGCAACATAGCTCGAACTTCGCGCACGTATTTACGCTTTACATTGACTTTCTCATTCACGACTAAACCGGTCACATCCTGTTGAAACGCTTGTCCAAGTAGTCGTGTCTTATCGTGGTTAATCCGAAAACCGTTGTCTTCAACAATCTGTTGAAAGCTATCGGATAAGGTGAACTCCAAAAAACTTTCTGGGTCTGCAAAACGCCCAATTGGCGCGGGGAAGGTCCGGCGATTGGAAGAAATGGTAACATCATCGGCATAGCGAGTGTACGTGCAGCCCAATTGCCTGCAAAACCGGGCTAGTTCCGCATCCAATTTGTCCGTTACGATATTAGCCAGCAGAGGCGACAAAGCTCCGCCGGGCATCAAGACACTGGTTGTGCGACGTGTCCCATTAACCTCTTTTTCTGTTTCGAAGCATGCAATGTGGGCGACGAATTGGGCGATTTCCTCGGGATAATCATATGGTGGCGCGACTAGCCGCCCTCGAACGCGTCCGAAGTGAATTGTCTCAAAGAAGTCCTCAAGGTCGATATTTAGCACCCACCGTTTGCCAACGTGTTGCCTCGCGTTGCTCACGATGCTTCGCTGACGTCCAGACACAAAACCATGAACATGGGTGCGCGGTTGATAATCCGGTTCAATCAACCTCAGCATGTCACGCTGTAGGTTTAGCAAGGCCTTGCGCGGAGCACAGATACGTCGTGTACCCCCGCTTCGCTTTGGTATCGTGAATTCCCTATACCGTGCACCTGCAGGCAACCCATATGCGATGTGAAACATGCGCCGCCTGTAGTCTCGGCGCAGGTGGAATGCGACTTGGCGTAGGTTTGCAAATCGTCTCAATGACATTGGTGCACCAACGACCTGCAATCTCGCATTTCCAACGTCACGTGATCATCAAGTATCATCGTGTAAAGCGAATTGCAGGTCGAGTTGAAAGTAACCTTCTCGAAGGTGTCGCAGGTAACACAACACTTGGTTGATTGCAGGCCGCTAGCGCAGCTTTTTGGTAGCGTGGATTTAATCCATGCCACAAGGGGCAATCGACTATACATCAACAGAACCAACCTTTTCTTGGACACCCAAGACACACCGCTTCGACACCGCTCATATTCAACGAAACCGCCTGAATTCTTCAAATTGGCTGGCTTCAAGCGTAGATATTTTCGCGGCAACTTGCGGAATGTGGTCGACACCACGAATCCGCCTAATGCTTTCAAGAGGTACCGGAGAGATTGGTTCGATGCCATCCAATTGGATTGCGCATCCTAACTCGCAGTCACCAAAATATTGGAAAAACAAGTTCTTTGAGACCGCCGCTTCAGTTTGATAGCGCGCCCAAAGCTGATGTGGTGCATCATAGTCGATGGCAACAATAGTTGCTGTAGCGACGAGCGCACCCACAGGTAATGTTGAGTAAATCCAAAGCCGCGAACCTAGCGGCAAAGACATGAACCGCCGACGCAGCTCAACTGTCTTTACGCCACTGACGATGTTCGCCGCATGATCGGAATGAATTGAAATCATCGCGTGAGATTCAGCGTCCACTGGCCCAACCCCGATCAAAGATTTTCTGCGCAGCGGCAGTCGCAATGATTGTCGCAGTCTGTAAATTTTGAGTCCCGGCTGCACCTAACTCCTGAAGCACGTCGAGGCTAACCGGATGAGGGAAACGCAACAGTGAACTGAAACTCGTCATAGTGACCTCCCCACTGGCGGAAAAACGGTCGACACTTTCGACTACTGTTTTCTTCATGTCGGATCGACCTGTTTCGTTTTTTCGTTGTACCACTACGTTGTCGACTCGTGCCGCAGCGACCACAGCTCCTCGCCCACCAGTTCGGGACGACTCATAGAACATAATGATTTGATTTGTCTTGAATAAGTTCTTGCTACGACCGCTGCTCACATAAATCTTCTTAGAGCGGAAGGCACCTTCGTACTGATCCAGCAAGCTGATTTGCGGGGACGTTCCAAGAAGCTCGTCAGCGTAAGCCCGGCCGATGGGTTGGATGCTGACCCGCCGATTGTTGGCGACAATCAGCGTCGGACTCATAAAGCCCTCGATACTTTGAAACTTTTGTTCGTCAGCTTCTAAAAGCTCATCAAAATCCTCAAACTTAGAAGGAAGCGAGTGCGACTGCCCTCGACCGTAGGCCAATCTGGTACGATCCGCGAGTGCGGAAAAGCTAGAGGGAGTGATGGGCGCGCCCAAGGCAGCTTTACCTAAAACCTGTTCGGAGTCGCCGGGCAGAAAGCCAGACTGAAGAGCTATTTTTCGTACTGCTATTTGGCCGGGAACGTCGTCTAGGTTGATCAGATTCAATCCGGCCCGCCCGATTGCATCGACTTTGTGGCCCAGCAACATGTCGGCTATGAGATCGGCATTCACACGTTCCTGATCCACGAGCAGCAGAACCCGATGTGCGTCACCAAGTGTTGTCGGAGTACGCGAAGCAAGCAATCCTATTGCGTTTTGCCTGTCGTCATAAGTAGCCAAAAAGTGCCCCGAAGCTCTTGTCGCGTGAGGGTCGAAATAGCTTTGCTCAAGGCCCTTGGGGAGCAGCTTCTTCGCAATGTCGTATGCGACTTCCGCGCTCACGGCACAGACGTAGAAACCCTCCCCTCTTGTTGGCTTGAAGTCATCCATCAACTCAGTCGCTGCGATTGCATCGTGGAAATCGTCAAGCGCAACCACTTCGAGCCCCCATGTCTCGCGGATCATGCGACGATTTCTTAACAACACGCCATCGCTGGTTACGAAGGCTGCTGCGTTTCCAGCAATACACTCAGCAAGATGTTGGCAGTCACTCAGCGCTTGGGGCGACCCTGCCTGCGAAGGCTTCTTTGTTTCGAATACAGACGTATGAATGCTTGTGGCCAATTCTTTACGCTTGGCGTCAGCGACGACGCGCAATCTCGGAAGTGCATTCGCCAGTTTTAAGAGTGGATCTTCCCGCACGTCGGTGCTTGAGCGACTAAGCTCGTTGGAAAATTCCGATGTAACAGCTATCCTCACTCTACCGTCTAGCGCAGCTGTAAAGACCCCTGACGCAATTTCGTAATGCGACCGTCGCTGTTTTAGCAGGTCGAAGAGAACATTGATGTCGATAACCCAAAGATTGGAATGTGCGTCTGTTCGTGGCAACAGCGGCACACTTTGCTTGGGTGACATGGCGGTCAGAAGATTTGGACCTTTTAGGGTTCTTTCACGAACTACGATTTCCCGTTTTCGAGCCGTACCGCCCGACTGTGTCCGAACCTTAAGAAAACAGTTCTTTTCATAGAACTTCTGGGCAACGTGCAGGTCCAATGCCGGTTTTGCCAATACAGCCAAATAGCCTTCGGATTCGAGCTTTGCTATCACGTGGTCGATTAGAAACTGGGCAACGCCCTGCCGTAGGAATGCCGGATCAACCGCAACTGCTTGAATCCGTCCATTTGGAAACACTCCTCCAAATACAACAAATCCAACCATTGTTTCGGAGCCGTCTTTGCTGGCAATCGCGCCGATCAAACGACCACGCCAGATTGCGTCTTCAAGGCTACTAGGAGGCCAGAATCCAATTTCAGTTTTGTAATTGTCGGCGATGGCAACCAGGCTGTCCAGATGCCTAACTAGATCATGTGGTTTTTCGATTAATCTCATAGACACAACGCTTTTTTGTCAGAATGGGAAAAAGAGGGTGTCAGCGCAACCTGTAGATGACGCAAATGTTTGCTTGGGGGTGTCGCATTTGCGACTTGCACGACCGAACTCACTAACCGGATGAAGGCCTTAGTCACGGACAATCGGTGACCACAGTGATCTTCCTATTGGCCGGCTAAAAAACTGGATGCGTTTCACCTTGGTAGCTCAAAATGCTACCCGAACGATACCCGCAACAAAATCTTCAAACCTGAGAGATCCGCCATAGCGCCGTAAGGGGTTGATATTAATTCATTTAAATGGTGCCCGGGGGCGGAATCGAACCACCGACACGAGGATTTTCAATCCACTGCTCTACCCCTGAGCTACCCGGGCACGGGTGAGCGGTAACCGCTCGGGTCGGCACTCTCTATAGCCGGTTCAGGCGACTGTCCAGAGGGTTCCGGGGATTTTTCGACGCTGTCGTCGCGGCCGGTTCAGGCGGCCGTGACCGGAGCGCGTTCGCGTTTGCGCTGAAGCTCGAAATGACCCAGCGGCGTCCACCCGGCAAGCGCCGTTTCGATCGGGTCGGACCGGAAGGCGGCGCGCAGCGAGGTCTCTATCTGGCGGCGGTCGCGCTTGGGCAGCGGCGCGAAGTCGATGGTGACCTGGCCGCCCAGCCCGCGACAGCGCAGCGCACGGGGCAGCGCCTTGATCAGCGCGAGGTTCGCCTTCAGCCCAGCCGCCGGAGACGTGTCGCCGCCGGTGTTCACGTCCACCGCGACCAGCGCGCGCGTGGGCTCGATGAAGGCATAGGCGCCGCCGCCAAGGTCGATGCGCGACGACAAAGCGGTGTCGATCATTTCGTCGACGCCGTGATCCTCGAACGCGGTGGGGCCGTCGGCCAGCAGGTCGGGCTTCGGCCAGTCGCGCCACGCCGACAAATGCGCGTCGGGGCCGTCGACCAGCAGTTCGGGCTGGCCGTCCGCATCGGCGGCGACCTGAGCGGCAAGGTCGACCATCGCGGCGATATCGGCCTCGATCTCCTCGATCGCGGCGCCCTCGCAGGACGACCGCAGGATCAGGCCGGTGCCTTCGGGCACCATCGACTTGCCCAGCATCGTCAGCTCGTCGCGGAGGTCGTCGTCGCGGATGCGGCGCGATACGTTCACGCCGGGCGCGTCGGGGGTCACGATGGCATGGCGGCTTTTGAACAGCAGGCGCGTGTTGACCGGAACCGCCTTGCCCGCCTCGGCGAAGGTGCCGACCTGAACCAGAAGCGACTGACCGGGACGCAGCCCCTTGGACTGCCGCAGGAATCCTCGCAGGTCGCCGTCAAGCTTCACGGTCAGGCCGCCCTGCCCCTTCATCGGGCGATCGGCGACGGCGCGGAAGATCGCGCCGGGCAACGGGCCATCGCCTTCGGGGTCGACCAGCAGGTCGTCCAGACGGCCATCCACGATCAGCGCGGCGGCCTTGCGGCCCCGCCATTCGCCAAGTGCGATCACGCTGCCCTTCACGTTTCCCCCAAGACCGGCCAGCCGGCCGCCTGCAACAGTTGAGCGGTCTCGTGGACCGGCAGGCCCACGATCGCGGTGTAAGATCCCTGGATCCACGGAATAAAGGCACCGGCCGGCCCCTGAATGGCATAGGCACCCGCCTTGCCCTTCCAGTCCCCGGTCGCGAGATAGCCGTTCACTTCGGTATCGGACAGGCGTTTCATCTTCACCGAGGATTCGACGTCGCGCGTCCAGACGCGGCCGTCGCGCTTCACCGCCACGGCGGTGATCACCCGATGGCGTCGGCCCGACAGAGCGTACAGGAATTCAGCCGCCTCACCGGCATCGCGGGGCTTGCCCATGATGCGGCGCCCAAGGGCGACGGTCGTGTCCGCGCACAGGATCACGTCATCCGGCCCGCCCTGCACCGCATCCGCCTTGGCGGCGGTGATGCGGCGGCAATAGGCGCGGGGAAGCTCGCCCTTCAGGGGCGTTTCGTCCACGTCGGGCGGCGTGACGGCATCAGGCGTCAGCCCGAGCTGCGCAAGCAGCTCCAGCCGACGCGGGCTTCCGGATCCGAGAATCAGCCGCATTGATTTACCTTTCGGCAGCCTGCCGAAGGATCGGGCCAGGCTGTGGCCCGAGTCGCAGGGCGGACGCGCACGTCCGCCTACTTGAACCGATAGTTGATCCGGCCCTTCGTCAGGTCGTAGGGCGTCATCTCGACCTGCACTTTGTCGCCTGCAAGAACGCGGATCCGGTTCTTGCGCATCTTTCCTGCCGTGTGTGCGATGATCTCATGGCCGTTCTCAAGCTCGACCCTGAACGTCGCATTCGGCAGGAGTTCCTTCACGACGCCGGGGAATTCGAGCATTTCTTCCTTGGCCATGGTCACTCCGTGATTGCGTGCCCACACAGTTATGGGCGGCGCTTAGATGCGCCCTTTTCAGCCTTATTTCAAGGTCTCACGCGCGCAATACGTGCAATTCCGGTATTTTTGATCGCGGTTCCTGCCGGGGCCAGTCGCTGAAGATGACCACCCCACCCTCGGCGCGGACCTGCGCCACCGCCGACAGGTCGACATCGGCATAGACCCATCCCGGTCGGTTCAGCTCGCCCTGCGCCAGTACGCCGGTGTCGGGAAACCCGATGTCCGGCGGGCCATAGACCGCGGCTGCGCCGACGTTGCGGTCCACCGCCTCGCACCACAGCGCGTCGCCCACGGTGGGCGAATGCACCACGACGCACTGGTTTTCCAGCGCCCGCGCCATCGCGCCGATCCGAACCCGGGAATAGCCTGTCATCGCCTCGGTGTTGGACGGCACCAACAGCAGCTCTGCCCCGGCCTCTGTCAGCGCGCGGGCCAACAGGGGAAACTCGCAGTCATAGCAGATCAGCACACCGATCCGCCCCAGCGCAGTGTCGAACAGCTTCAGCGGTCCGCCCGGGTGCATGTCCCATTCCTCGCGCTCGTAGCGGGTCATGATCTGCTTGTCCTGATGCGCGATCGTCCCGTCGGGCGTGAACAGGCTGGATCGGTTCACCGGCCGGTCGCCCAGCGCCGCGTCCCACACGGGCCCGCCGGGGCCAAGCACATGGACGCCATGCGCCACCGCCAGCCGCGACAGCAGCGCATCCGCCTCGGGCCACCGGTCGTACACCGCGCGCCCCGAGGTTTCCAGCCCCGCCGCCGCCTCTGCCCCGGCCAAAGAGGCCAGTTCCATAGCGCCGTACTCCGGGAACACCAAAAGCGCGGCGCCCTGCCCCGCCGCCTCTGCCACCCAGCGGGTCAGCTTGTCCTCGTAAGAGGCCCAGTTGTCGTGCCAGTCCAGCGGATAGGCGGCGGTCGCGATTTTCATAGAGGTTTCGTCCAGAATTGCAGGGATTTCCCGGTCTCATCCGCATCGCCGACGTCTTTCCAGCGGAACCGGGCGACAGCCCCGTCCAGCGGGGCATAGCCGCGCTTGCGCCAGAACCCGTCAAGCGCACGGTACCCGGCGGGGCGCGCAGGATGATCCGCCGGGCGGATGACCGAGCAGAAAGCGGATGTCTCACGCCCCAGCGCCCGGGCATGCGCCTCGCGGGCGTCGAAGAACGCGTGGCCAAGCCCCCGCCCGCGATAGGCGGGCAAAAGAACGCTTTCGGCACAATAGAAGATGCGCGTCAGGTCGTGTCCCGCGAAGGGCTCGGCGAAGTCGTCGGCATGATCCTCCATCGGGGTGCCGGTGGCCGCGCCGACCAGCCGGTCGCCGTCGAAGGCGCCGACCAGCACCGCGCCGGGACTGTCGCGATAGGTCGCCATATAGCGCCGTTCGTACTCCAGATCGCCGTCGTACAGGTAGGGCCAGTCGCGGAACACCTCGATCCGCAACCGCGCAAGATCGTCCAGCGCCGCGTCCACCGCGTCGCCGGTCAGGCTGCGCACCTCGATGCTGTCGACGTCGCGGATCACGCGCACTCCTCTGTCGGCGGGCCGAACCGATCAAGGATCCGGCGCCGGATCTGGTCCCGCGTCTGGCGGTAGGCGTCAAGCTTCTCCTCGCGTCGGGTCCCAAGGTCGGTGGGGTCCAGCACCGGCCAGTATTCGATCTCAAGATGGAAATGCCGGGTCAGTTCCAGCGCCATCCGCTGGCTGGCAGGAGACAGGGCAACGATCAGGTCGAAGCTCGACAGGTCGTCGCCCCACTCTTTCATCTCGTCGAAGCTGCGCGACCGATGCCGGCTCAACCCGACGCCAAGCTCCTCGCAGACCGCCACGGCGAACCCGTCGATCTCCAGATCGTTGCGCACCCCGGCGGACTGGACATAAACCTGTTGGCCATAGAACTTCTTCATCAGCCCCTTGGCCATCGGGGACCGCACCGCGTTGTGGTCGCAACAGAACAGCACCGAGTGGGGCAGCCTCTGGCGCAAGCTCTCAGCCTCCCCAGTGCAGCACGCAGATCAGCGTGAACAGTCGGCGAGCGGTGTCGATGTCGATCTCGGCCTTCCCCTCCAGCCGCTCCTGCAACAGGCGCGCCCCCTCGTTGTGGATGCCGCGCCGCGCCATGTCGATCGCCTCGATCTGGCTGGGCGGCAGCTTCTTCACCGCGTCGAAATAGCTTTCGCAGATCTGGAAGTAATCCTTCACCGCCTGCCGGAAAGGCCCAAGCGACAGGTGAAACTCGGCCACCGGCCCGCTGTCGCCGGTCAGGTCGAACACCAGACGCCGCTCGCGGATGCACAGTTCCAGATCGTAGGGCGGCGGCGGCACCGCGCGCCCTTCGCGTTCGGGCAGGCGAAAGGAATTGTCTTCCAGCAGGTCGAAGATCGCGACCTTGCGCTCCTGCTCGATCTCCGGCGTGGGGGCCGACAGACCGCTGTCGTCAATGGTGACGGACCGAAGGTCCGTCGTCGCGTCGCTCATCCCGGCCTCCCTGCGTCAACCGGCATCACAACAGCACGCCCCGCCGGCAAAAGGCAATGGCCCAGCAACCGCCACGCGCCCCCATGTCGCAGGCGCCGACACCGCACGCCCGCAACGATCGCCCCTTCTTCTCTTTCCAAATACCTCGGGGGCGCCGCGCCGCGCGCGGCGGGGGCAGAGCCCCCTTGCTGCTATTATGCAGCGCACCTCTGGTGCGACGGGGGCAGAGCCCCCTTGCGGCTATTATGCAGCGCACCTCCGGTGCGACGGGGGCAGAACCCCCTTGCGGCTATTATGCAGCGCACCTCCAGTGCGACGGGGGCAGAGCCCCCACGCTCCCCCATCGGCGTCGCGCCTAGCCTTCGTTCAGCCGGTCCAGCCGCGCCCGCACGCTCAGCCCATGCGCCTCCAGCGACTCTGACCCTGCCAGAACCTCTGCCGCGGGACCGATGGCCCGAAGCGCCGCAGGCGACATCTTGGCCAGCGTGGTGCGCTTGACGAAATCCATCACCGACAGCCCGGACGAGAACCGCGCCGACCGCGCGGTGGGCAGAACGTGGTTCGGCCCGCC
The DNA here is from genome assembly GCA_002698575.1 of Pimelobacter sp. GTDB lineage: Bacteria > Actinomycetota > Actinomycetes > Propionibacteriales > Nocardioidaceae > Nocardioides. The sequence continues at coordinate 14,494 of NZZG01000133.1, forward strand.
GACATAGTCGCCGATCGCTTCCGGCGTCCATTTGCCAAGGAAGATAGCGCCCGCGTGCCGGATCTCGGACGACAGGGCGTCCGGATCCTCGACGCACAGCTCAAGGTGCTCGGGCGCCACCCGGTCCGACAGCGCCGCCGCCTCGGCAAGGTCGCGGACCACGATCACCGCCCCGTAATCGCGCCACGACGCGGACGCGATGGCGCGGCGTTCCAGCACCTCCAGCCGCGCTTCGACGGCGGCGGCGACCGCCTGCCCGAAAGCCGCATCCTCGGTGATCAGGATCGACTGCGCGCTCTCGTCGTGCTCGGCCTGACTCAGCAGGTCCAAAGCCACCCAGTCGGGATCGTTGTGCCGGTCGGCGATCACGAGAATCTCGGACGGACCGGCGATCATGTCGATCCCGACCTTGCCGAACACCCGCCGCTTGGCGGCCGCGACGAAGGCGTTGCCCGGACCGGTGATCTTGTCGACCGGCGCGATGGTCTCGGTGCCGTAAGCCAGCGCCGCGATCGCCTGTGCGCCGCCGATGCGGTAAACCTCGGACACGCCCGACAGCTTCGCCGCCAACAGCACCAGCGGATTGCAGGCGCCCCCCGGCGTCGGCGCGCACATCGCCAGACGCTCTACCCCGGCGACCTGCGCCGGGATCGCGTTCATCAGCATCGACGACGGATAGCTCGCCAGCCCGCCCGGCACGTACAGCCCCGCCGCCGACACCGGAGTCCAGCGCCAGCCAAGCTCGGCCCCCGCCGCGTCGGTCCACGACGCATCCTCGGGCATCTGCCGCGCGTGATAGGCGCGGATCCGCTCTGCCGCCAGTTCCAGTGCCGTGCGCTCCTCGGCAGGCACCTTGGCGCATTCCGCCTCGATCTCGTCAGGGGTAAAGGCCAGCCGGTCCGGCGTCAGCTCCATCCGGTCGAACCGGGCGGTCAGCTCGATCACCGCCGCGTCGCCCCGGTCGCGCACATCCTCGATGATCGCGCGCACGGTGTCGTCCACGTCGGGGCTGTCCTCGCGCTTCATCGACAAAAGCGCGGTGAAACGATCCTCGAAATCGGCGTCGGCACTGTTCAGGAAAACGGGCATGGCAACTCCTTTGCCGCTCCCTTAGCGCCGCCGCCGCTGCATCACAAGACGGCCGGACCGGCGCGCCGCTCCCCCGCTTCTTCTGTCCGGAAATATCCCCGCCGGAGGCACGCCCCGCAGGGGCGTCTCAGTCCGGGTGATCCGGTACGTGGCCCGAGGGCGCGACGTAGGGCCGGGTGACATCCTTCAGCGTGACTTCCAGCGCCTCGACGTCCAGCGCGATGCCGCCGTCCCCGGCCAGCACCAGCTCCAGCCGACCCGAAGGCGCGTCGCCTTCGGCCCAGCCCAAGGACATCAGCGACAGCACAAGATCCCGGTCGCCCCGGTCGAAGCCCTGCGTCGCGACCTTCTGCACACCGTCGATGACCAGCAGCGACTGCACCCGCTCATAGCTGCCCCGGCGTTCGCCGCCCGAAACGTCCTCCCAGCGGAAGCGGTTCAGCAGAACCGCGAAGCGCCCGCTTTTGGGCTTCCACGCCATCTCGGTCACCGGGAAGACCGCATCCTGCACCAGCGCCGAGATGACCTGAAGGTCCTCGGCCTCGTAGGCGATCAGGCGCAGCGGCTGCTCGTCGCCATCCTCGAAACGCGCGTCACCGGTCATTCGCCGTGCACCCGTTCGATCGAGGCGCCGACGCCCGACAGCTTGCGCACGACATGCTCGTAGCCGCGATCAAGGTGATAGACCCGGCTGACCCGCGTTTCGCCCTCGGCGGCCAGACCGGCAAGGATCAGCGAGACCGAAGCCCGCAGGTCCGTCGCCATCACCGGCGCGCCCTTCAGCGACTCGACCCCCGTCACGGTGGCGGTGCCGCCCGACACATCGATTCGCGCGCCCATCCGCATCAGTTCGGGCGCGTGCATGAACCGGTTCTCGAAGATCCGTTCCTCCAAAACGCTCACCCCTTCGGCAGTGCACATCAGCGCCATCATCTGCGCCTGCAGGTCGGTGGGAAAGCCCGGGAATGGCGCGGTTTCCACGTCGACCGACCGCACGCGGCCATTCTTGCGGCTGACGGTAAGGCCGGTCGCGGTCTCTTCGATATCGACGCCCGTCGCGGCGAGCTTCTCGGCGAAGGCCGAAACCAGGTCCAGCCGGCCGCCAAGGCAGGTGACCGAGCCGCCGGCGATGGCGGGGGCCAGCATGTAGGTGCCCAGTTCGATCCGGTCCGGCACAACGGGATGAGTCGCGCCGTGCAGGCGGTCGACACCCTGAATGGTGATCTCTGACGTGCCCTCGCCTTCGATCTGGGCGCCCATCTTGCGCAGGCACTGGGCCAGATCGACGATCTCGGGCTCGCGCGCGGCGTTCTTCAGCACCGTGGTGCCCTTGGCCAGAACCGCGGCCATCAGGATGTTCTCGGTCGCGCCGACCGACACGAAGGGAAACTCGAACACGGCGCCCTTCAGGCCGGACTTCGCTTCGGCGTGGACATAGCCGTCCTTCAGATCCAGCGTCGCGCCCAGCGCCTCCAGCCCCTGCAGGTGCAGGTCGACGGGACGCGCGCCGATGGCGCAGCCGCCCGGCAGCGACACCACGGCGCGGCCGCAGCGCGCCAACATCGGCCCCAAAACAAGGATCGAGGCCCGCATCTTCCGCACGATGTCATAGTCGGCGGTCAGGTTGTTGATGTCGTGGCTGGACATCGCCAGCACCTGACCATCCTGCAACTGCGTGACCTCGGCGCCCAGCGACGCCAGAAGCTGGGTCATCGTGCGGATGTCCGACAGTCGCGGCGCGTTGGTCAGCGTCAGCGGTTCGTCCGACAACAGCGTCGCCGGCATCAACGTCAAGCAGGCGTTCTTCGCCCCCGCGATGGGAATGTCGCCCGAGAGCTCTGTCCCGCCCCGCACCAAGATCGAATCCATGACTGCCTCATTCTCCGGATTTGTCGGACGCGCGCGCCTTCGCCTGCGCCTTGCGGCGTGCGATATTGGCCTTCAGCGCAGCCTTCAACCGATCTTCCCGATCCTGCGTCCCGGCTTGCGGCTTTCGGCCTGTTTTCTTGCCCGTATTCTCGCCCATGGGATCTTCCATAAACGACGTGGCAGAAAGCGTCCAGAATACCCTTGCACCCCCGGCGGATTGCGTCTAATCAGCCGCGCACAACACGAGGCTGCCGTAGCTCAGGGGTAGAGCACTCCCTTGGTAAGGGAGAGGTCGAGAGTTCAAATCTCTCCGGCAGCACCAG
>NZZG01000134.1 GCA_002698575.1 Pimelobacter sp.
AAGGAGGCCGCGGATGTGCTGACTCCCGTTGGGCCGAGCGGCGCCGACGGCCTCAAGGTTCGATAACGGCGCGTACCGGAACTATGCGAGCCGAGGCGGCTCAGCCTCCTGAGCCTGCCGAATCGTAGTCTCACTCGTCAACACGTGAGGTAGACCCCGCACCCGGCCGAGCCCCCGCCGATCGTACCTGTGGGACCGTCGCAGCTTCGGCCCCGCTCTGTCTCAGACCTTCCCGTCCCCGGCGAAGGCCTCTTTCAGGAGGTCGCGGAGGGACCGCGGCGGCCGGCCCGCCAGCCGCTCGACGTCGCCCGTGACCACGTCGAAGGCGCCCTCGGCGAAGTGCCGCTGGATCGAGAGGACCGCTCCGACCACGCCTCCGGGGAGCCCCGCGCCCTCGAGGCTGCTCCGGAGGACGTCCTCGGGGAACACGGCGAACGCGAACGGCCGGCCCGACGCCTCGGCCACGGAGGCCGCCCGCTCGGCGCCCGAGAGCCGCTCCGGCCCGGTCGCGTGGTAGACCGCGCCGTCGTGGCCGTCCGACGTGAGGAGCCCGGCGACGGCCGCCGCCACGTCCTCGCGCGAGACGAACGCGACCCGGTTCTCGGCGAGCCCCGGCAGCGCCCCGCCGCCCAGCGACATCAGGGCCTCCTGGACGAACGACTCGGCGTAGTAGTTCATCCGGACGACGGTCCAGCGCGGGGCCGTCCGCATGAGGTGCTGCTCGGCGGCGTAGTACGAGGCGAAGATGTCGGGCTCCCTGACCGCCTTCGTCCCGGCCGACGACACGAACACGACGAGGCCGACGCCCGCCTCGACGGCGGCGTCGATGGCCCCCACGGCCTGCCGCGCGCGGACCCCGGGCTCCATCGCGGCCGAGGGGACGAGGACGAGCCGGTCGAGCCCGGCGTACGCCTCGGCGAGCGTCTCCGGCCGGTCGTAGTCGCCGAGCCGGCCCTCGGCCGGCACCGGGACGCTCTCGGGTGTGCGCGTGACGCCGACGACGGCGTGCCCGCCGAGGTCGACGAGGTCCTGGAGGATGGACGAGCCGAGGTGGCCGCTCGCCCCGCTGACGCCGATGGTCATGGAAGAGGGGGAATGAGGGAGAGACCTGGGAGCCAGACGAGGAGGTCAGGCCGTGGTCTCGGCCGTCGACCGGCGAGCGGCGCGGAGCGCGGAGGCCCACCACACGAGCTCGTCGAGCATCTGCTGGGCGTTCGTCGCGAGGTAGTCGAGGTCGCCGAGCGCCTTCTGGCCCTGGTGGACGGCCATGAAGTCGGCGCCCTGGAGGTGGACGCCGGTCCGCGTCGGGGCCATCTGGAGCTCGACGGCGATGGTCCGGAGGTGCTCCACGGCCCGGGCCGCGCCCACCGAGCCGTAGCCGAAGACCGCCGCCGGCTTCCGGTTCCACTCGTTGTAGGCCTGGTCGAGCGCGTTCTTGAGCGCGCCGGGGACGCTCCGGTTGTACTCCGCCGTAACGAACACGTAGCCGTCGAACTCGGCGACGGTCTGCTGCCAGCGGACCGCGTGGGGGTCCTCGGAGGGGACCCAGAGGTTCGAGGCGGCCTCGTTGAAGAACGGGAGGTCGAAGTCGCGGAGGTCGACGAGCTCGACGTCGAGGTCGTCGCGGGCGGCGGCGAGGTCGACGAGCCAGCGGGCCGGTGTGTCGCCGAAGCGGGCGTCGCGGGTGCTGCCGAGGACGACGGCGATGCGGACGGGGGACGGGGAGTCCATGGGGCAGAGGGGAGTTCTGATGAGTGCCTGAGTTACCGTAGGTAACCGGCCCCGAACCTAGTCCCCCGCTGCTCCGAACGGAAGTACGCACGCCGACGTGCCCCAGTACCCTCCGGGTAACCGTGGGCGCGCGGTCACCGAGGCGTCGTCCACCGAGGCGTCGTCCACCGAGGCGGGAGGGGGCAGACGTCCGCCGGCTGGCGAACCGTGGGGCCGGCGGCGTGGGCGCGAGGACGGGGGCGACGGCACCGGGCGGAGAGCGACCCGACGTAGCTCGGCCGTGCGGGACGCATCGGGCCCGTCAACCCTGGAGGTACCCCCCGTCGACGGGGAGGCTAGCGCCGGTGACGAACGAGGCCCGCTCAGAGAGGAGGAAGGCGACGGCCTCGGCGATTTCCTCGGTCCGTCCCATCCGGCCCATCGGAATGCTCGCCGCCCACGTCGCGCGCGCCTCCTCGGGGAACGACGCCATGGCCGGCGTGAAGACGGTCCCGGGCTGCACGGCGTTGACGCGGACCCCGTCCCCGACGTAGTCGAGGGCCGCCGACTTCGTCAGGCCCTCTACGCCGTGCTTGCTCGCGATGTAGCCCGGGAGCCGGGACGTCGCCTTAACGCCGGTCCCCGACGACACGTTGACGATCGCGCCGCCCCCGTGCGCGGACATGTAGCCGAGCTCGGCGCGGAGGCAGAGGAACACGCCGTGAAACGAGATCGACGTCACGCGCTCCCACGTCTCGTCGTCGAGCTCGTGGAGGCGCTGGGGCTGGTGCGCGATGCCGGCGTTGTTGACGGCGAGGTCGAGGCCGCCGTAGGCGTCGAGGGTCGCCTGGAGGAGCGCGTCCACGTCGTCGCGGTCCGAGACGTCGCACCGGACGAAGGTGGCCGTCCCGCCCGCGTCCTCGATGAGGGCGACCGTCTCGTCGCCCCCCTCCTGGTTGATGTCGGAGACGACGACGGAGGCCCCGTTGGAGGCGATCCGGAGGGCGCACGCGCGCCCGATCCCACTCGCGGCGCCGGTGACAATGGCGGTTTTATCGGCGAAGAGCATAGGGGGAGGGTGTGTGAGGGTGTAGAAAGCGGCCTCAAGACCCAACCCCCGGCGGGTCGAGGGGTGGCGGGCCGGTCGAGGGTGGGCGGCGAGGCCGCTGGTTGCGAGGGCGTAGTTGTTAGGGTGGCGCGGCGGGGGCGGCTCAGCGGACCATCACGAAGCCGCCGTCGACGCTCAAGACCTGACCCGTGATGAACTTGGAGTCGTCGCTCGCCAGGAAGACGTTCGCGTTCGCGGCATCCTGCGTCTCCCCGAGCCACCCGCCGAGCGGGACCATCATCTTGAACCACTCCTTGATCCCCTCCATCTCCTCCGGCCCCGCCTGGTCGAAGGCGAGCTGGGCCATCGGCGTCATGACGAACGGGGCGACGGCGTTCGAGCGGATGGCGTGCCGCCCCCAGTCGCGCGCGATGTTCCGCGTCCAGGCGAGCACCGCCCCCTTTGCCGCCCCGTAGATCGGGTTGCCGGGGTACCCGCTGATCCCGGCGAGCGACGTGTAGTTCACGATCGACCCGCCGGCCCCTTTCATGTGGGGGAAGACGGCCGCGTTAAGGAACAGGGTCCCCTTCACGTGGACGTCCATGATGAAGTCGATCTCGTCTTCGGTCACGTCCTCAGCCGCCACGTTCTTCTCGTTCGCCGCCATGTGGACCAGCACGTCGAGGCCGCCGAGGCGGCCGGCGGCCTCGTCGACCACTCGGACGACCTCAGCCTGGTCCGAGATGTCGCAGTGGAGGTAGGACACCGCTCCGGGCCCGAGGTCGTCGGCCGCGGCGGCGTTGGCGGCGCCCGCCTCGTCCTGGACGTCGAGCGACACGATGGCGGCGCCCTCGCGGGCGAACGTCTCGAGCGTAGTCGCACCGATCCCGCTGGCCGTGCCGGTGAGGATGACGCGCTTTCCGTGGAGTTGCATGGGGCTGGGGGTTGGAGATGCCGTGTAATCTACAGGTGTAGAACATTGTTCCGGAAGGGCTCCCAGCGCCCGGCTCCGGACCGAGACTCGCCGCCTCGCGTATCTGCCCCATGGGAGACCAACGACCGGCGGAGTCACAGACGATGAGTCCGAGCAGGCCTACGGCCAGCGAGCCCTCGACCGACCGCCGGGCGGAGCGAACCCGCGCGGCACTCCGCGACGCCCTCCTAGCACGGCTCGGCAGCCAGGACCTCGACGGGCTCACCGTCGCCGGGCTCTGCCGTGCCGCCGGGGTCCACCGGACCACGTTCTACGGTCACTACGACACGACCGAGTCGTTCGCCGTCGGTGTCCTGGCAGACCTCGTGGACGAGGCGGCCTCCGTGACGGGCCTCGACGACGGATCTGTCGGGGAGATCGCGGAGTCGTATTACGCGACGCTCGGGGGGATGCTCGACCTGCTCGACCGCCGACGAGGGGTCTACCGGGCCCTCTTCCGCTCCAGTATGGGGTCCGCCTTCCGAGAGGCCCTGCGGACGGTGCTCCGCCGCCACCTCGCCCTCGCGCTGGCCGTCCTCGGTGGCCACGGGTTGGGACCACCAGGGCAGCGCGACCTCGTCGCGGCGTTCCTCTCCGGGGCTCTCGCCAGTGCCCTCGAGGCGTTCGTAGAGGGCCCCCCCAAGGAGATCGATGGGGAGGTCCGGGCGATGTTCGATCTGTTTCCGCCCTGGTGGCCGCGTCTGTCGACGCGGGATTCCCCGCCGGAGCGGTGAGCGCCAGAGCGCGCTGTGGGATCGGGGGACGGCGGCCATGGCGGCGAGCGTCGCGGCCGTAGCCGAGTTCACGAACCCGAGCCCGTGGTGCTCGCCCACGCCGACGACGTCGAGACCGGCCGCGTCCGCTTGACGGGCGAGGCTGAGCATCTGGCGCATCCGGTCCTCGCCGGAGGCCGTCCGGCCGGTGTGGGGTCGGCGACGAGGTCGCCGAACGTGTAGACGCCGATCTCCATGGACGCGATAGGGGAGCGGTGGTTACCATCGGTAACCGGACCCAAGAAGCTACCGGCCCCCGCCGCTCGCGGGGAGTACGCACCCCCACGTCACCCGGCATCCCCGAGGGAACCATGACCACCCGGACGACCTCCCCGCCGCCCGACGCCGGCGTCCCCGACTGCCGGGGCCGCGAGATCCTCGACCGCGTCGGCGACAAGTGGTCGGTGTACGTGGTCCACACGCTGGGCGAGGCGGGCACGCTCCGGTTCAGCGCGCTCAAGCGGCGGATCGAGGGGATCAGCCAGCGGATGCTGACGGTCACGCTCCGGAGCCTCGAGCGCGACGGGCTCGTCGAGCGGACGGTGTACCCGGTGGTCCCGCCCCGCGTCGAGTACACGCTGACCGAGCTGGGCGCGACGCTCCGGAGCGTGGTCGGCCAGCTCGTGGCGTGGTCGGTGGCCCACCTCCCCGAGATCGACGCGGCCCGCGACCGCTACGACGCCCGCGACGACGGGGGGTGACCGCCCGGCCCTTCGCCCCGACCGGCCCTCTCCACCCCAATTGGACTCTCCCATGCAGATCGCCGTCTTCGGCTCGACCGGCGAGGCCGGCCGTCTCACCGTCCGCGAGGCCCTCGCGCGCGGCCACGACGTCGTCGCCTACGCCCGCTCCCCCCGCAAGCTCGACGCTCTCGCCCACGACCGGCTCCGCGTCGTCGAGGGCGAGCTCTCAGACCGCGCCGCCATCGGAAGGGCCGTGGACGGCGCCGACGCCGTGGTCAGCCTGCTCGGGCCGACCGGGCGCGGGAGCGGGGGCCACCCGATCACGGCCGGCACGCTCCACGTCGTCGACGCCATGCGTGAGCACGGGGTCCACCGGCTCGTGGCGACGGCGACGCCGAGCTACCGGGTGGCCCAGGACGGGGAGGCCCTCCCGTTCCGGCTCGCCGTGGCGGTCGTCAAGCGGCTGATCCCCGACGCCTACGCCGACATCGTGGGGACCGGGGCGGCCGTGGCCGAGAGCGGGCTCGACTGGACGCTCGCCCGCCTCCCGATGCTCACGAGCAAGCCGCCGAGGCGGCCCCTGCACGTCGGGCACGTCGGCGATCCGGACGTCCGTCTGTTCTGGCTGTCGCGGTCGTCGCTCGCGTCGTTCCTCGTCTCGGCCGTCGAGGACGGGGGGTACGTCAGCGAGGCCCCCGTGCTCAGCACGTAGGGACGAACCGGCCGGCAGCGGCTTGATCGAGGAATCCACCGGCTCGACAGTCAGGAGCCGCCATAGACTCAAGGCATGGCCCCAGGACAACGGCCCCGAACGACCTGCTCCGAGAAGCAGCGTCAAGGCCCCCTGGGGGCGACGGTAGACGGAAGGTCGAGCTGCTCAATCGGTCGGTCAGGGTTCTCCTCTGGAACCAGAGAGGTACCGCTACGGACTACCTCGAGCTCGTGGCACGGTGTGAAATGGTAAACGGCCAGGTCCCGTGGGCGAACTTCGAGAGGCGCCGACTACAGCCACGAAGGCTCGACACCCTCTCCTGGGCCTCCTGAATCACCGGCTCGTCCATCAGGTTGAGGGCTGCGTCGGGGGCCGGCGCAAACCGACGGTCGTGATCAGGATGCGCATGGCGGGTGACCCCGGGACGGGCACTATTCGTAGCGGAGGGCGTCGATGGGGTCGAGGCGAGCGGCCTTGCGGGCGGGGTAGAACCCGAAGAACACACCGATGGCGGCAGAGAACCCGACGGCCAGCAGCACCACGTCCAGCCCGACGGCGACCTCGAGCGGGGCCACGGCGCTGGCGATGGCCGCGAACGCGAACGCGAGTCCGGTCCCGAGGAGCCCGCCGAACAGGCACAGCAAAACAGCCTCGATCAGGAACTGCGTGAGCACGTCGCCGCCGCGCGCGCCGACCGCCAGCCGGATGCCGATCTCGCGCGTCCGCTCGGTCACGCTCACGAGCATGATGTTCATGATGCCGATGCCGCCCACGACGAGCGACACACCGGCAATCGCGCCGAGCAGCGCCGTGAGCGCGCCCAGGACCGTGTCGAACGTCTCCTGGATGGCCGCCTGCGACTGGACCTGGACCACCTGCTCTTCGGGGTCGCGGACGCCGTTGAGCGAGCGGAAGATGGCCTCGACCTCGGCCTCGGCCGCGACCGTGCGGTCGCCGTCGGCCACGCTGGCCCAGACCACGTCCACGTTGCCAGACCACGTCCACGTTGTCCGACCCGCGCAGCCGGCTCTGCACCGTCGTCACCGGCGCCAGGACCACGTTGTCCTCGTCGTCGCCGCCGAGCCCGCCGCCCCTCGCCTCCAGCAGGCCGACGACGCGGAACGGCACGTTGCGGACGCGGATCTGCGCGCCGACGGGGCTCTGGCCGGGGAACAGCTCGTCGGCCACGGTCTGTCCGATGACCGCCACCTTGGCGCGGCCCTCGACCTCGGCCTGGGTGAACATCGTCCCCTCGGCGACGGCCCAGTTGCGGACGGCGAGGTACTCGGGCGTCACGCCCTCCACCTGCGAGGCCCAGTTGCCGATGCCGCCGATGATCTGGCCAGCCGAGTAGGCCGCCGGTGAGAGGTCGCCGAGCTCGGCGCTCTGGGCGCGGAGCGCGTCCACGTCGGCGAGCGTGATCTCGTTCTGGTTGCCCGCCTGGCCGCGCACGCCGCCCGCGTCGCTCTGCTCGGGCGTGATGATGAGGAGGTTAGCGCCGAGCCCGCCGATCTCGCCCGAGATGTACGTCTGCGCGCTCTGGCCCAGGCTCACGAGGATCGCCACGGCGCCGACGCCGATGATGATGCCGAGCATGGTCAGCAGGCTCCGCATCCGGTTTTTCAGGATGCTGTCGAGCGCGGCCCGGAACAGCTTTCTCCACTTCATGGTGTCGGGGCGTCGTCGGGCAGGGGGATGAGCGGCGTGTCGGTCTCCAGGTCCCGCCGCGCGTCGCGACGGTCGACGATGGCCTCGTCCCGGATGAGGCGGCCGTCGCGGAGCTCGATCACCCGCTTGCAGTACTCGGCCACCTCGGGCTCGTGCGTCACGATGAGGATCGTGATGCCGGCGTCGTTGAGCTCCTGGAAGAGGGCCAGCACCTCGATGGTGGTCCGCGTGTCGAGGTTGCCCGTCGGCTCGTCGGCCAGCAGGACGGCCGGCTCGTTGACGAGGGCCCGCGCGATCGCGACGCGCTGCTGCTGGCCGCCCGAGAGCTCGCTCGGGACGTGGTCCAGCCGGTGCTCCAGCCCGACGCGCGTGAGCGCCTCGACGGCCCGCTCGCGCGGGTTCTTGATCCGGCCCGTCCGGTCGTAGAGGAGCGGGAGCAGCACGTTGTCGACGGCCGTCGTCCGCGCGAGCAGGTTGAACCCCTGGAAGATGAAGCCCAGCTTCTGGTTTCGGAGGTCGGCCCGCTGGTTCCGCGAGAGCGTCGCCACCTCGACGCCGTCGAGACGGTACGACCCGGCCGTCGGCGTGTCGAGGCAGCCGAGCAGGTTCATGAGCGTGCTCTTGCCGCTCCCCGAGACGCCCATGACGGCGACGAACTCGCCACGCCGGACGGTTAGGTCGAGCGGGCGGAGCGCGTGCACGGGCTCGGCGCCGGGGTACGTCTTGGCGAGCCCGTCGGTCTGGATGACGGGCGTGCCGCTGGCGGGCGTCGTCATCAGTCGAAGGGGTTGTCGCTCACGTCCATGCGCGTCACGACCTCGAGGCCCCGTTTGAGCACGTCCTCGGACGACTCGGTCGGGGCGACGGCCGTCGTCGTGCCGTCGGTGGCGAGGACGCGGACGAGGAGCGGACGGAGGAGGGAGCCGGCGGGGTCGCCCGTCGGCGTCCAGATCTCGGCGAGGTCCGCCGAGAACGCGGGGGCGTCGTCGCGGGTGGCCGTGGTCGAGTCGCGCTGGGCCTCCCGCGCGGCCGAGCGGACCGCCTCGGGCGGCTCGAAGCGGAGCGCGGCGGCGGGCACAAGGAGCGCGTCCTCGACGCCGCCGACGACGAACTCGACCGTCGCCGTCATGCCAGGCATGAGTTGGCCGCTCACGTTGTCGGCCGCCACGACGACCGTGTAGAGCACGACGTTCTGGACCGTCTCCGGCCGCAGCCGCACCTCCTCCGCGACCCCCCGGAACGTCTCGTCGGGGAAGGCGGCGACCGTGAACTCGACCGACTGGCCGGCCTCGACGAGCCCGACGTCGCTCTCGTCGACCTGGACCAGGATCTCCATCTCGCCCAGGTCCTCGGCGATCACGAACAGCTCGGGCGTCGAGAACGAGGCGGCGACCGTCTGGCCCTCCTCGACCGAGCGCTGGACGACGACGCCCGCGATGGGCGCGCGGATCTCGGCGTTCCGGCGGTTCTTGAGCGCTTGCCGGAGGGCTTCCTGCGACGAGACGACCGATCCCTGGGCCTGCCGGACCCCGGCCTGGGCCGACGCCACGCCGGCTTGGGCCGACGCTACGGCTCCCTGAGACGCGCGGACGCCGGCCTCGGCCGTCTCGACGGCCGTCTGGATGGGGACGAACTCGCGAGACGAGAGGTAGCCCTGCTCCGCCAGCGGCGCGCTGCGCGCGAGCGCGGCGGCGGCCTCGGTCCGTTGGGCGCGGCTCTGGGCGAGTTGGGCCTCGGCCTGCGCCAGCCCGGCCCGCGCCTGGCCGACCGCGCTCTCCGCCTGGCGCACGCCTGCCTGCGCCCGCTCGACGCCCGCACGAGCGTCGCGGACGGCGGCGTCCAGCAGCTCGGGATCGACGAGCGCCAGGATCTGGCCCTGCTCCACGCGGTCGTTGAAGTCGACGAACACGCGCTCGACCTCGCCCGAGACCTGGGTCCCGACGGTCACCGTCCCGACGGCGTCGAGCGTGCCGGTCGCCGAGACCGTCGAGCGGAGGTCGCCCACGCGGACGGCCGTCGCCTCGTAGGGCGGGGCGTCGGCGTCCGAGCCGTCGCCCACGCACCCGCGGAACACGAGCACGAAGACGACGAGCGCGCCGAGGGCGAGGAGGGCGTTTCGGAGCGTGAGGAATCGTTTCATGAGTCAAGGCCGACGAGGGCGTCGGCCAGGAGGCCGGTCTGGTAGGCGACCGCGATGCGGCCGAGGAGGAGGTCGTAGCGGGCCGAGGCGACGTCGGTCTCGGCCTGGACGAGCGTGCGGCGGGCGTCGAGCACGTCGAGGAAGATGCCCGCCCCGACGCCGTAGCGGGCCTCGGCGGCGGCCCGCGCCTCGCGCGCGGCGGCGACGGCCCGTTGCGCCGCCACGAGGCGCGCCTGGGCGGCCTCGACGTCGAGCACCGCCGTCTCGACGTCCGCCGCCACGCGGAGCCGCTGGAGGTCGAGCGCGGCGTCGGCGTCGGCGACGAACACCTCCGCCCGCTCGACGGCCCGTCGCGTCCGGCCCTGGTCGAGGATGGGGATGGAGAGAGTGAGCCCGACGCTGCTCGACGGGTTCACGTCGAACACCTGTCCGAACGCGCCCCGGTTGTCGTCGAGCGAGTTGTAGCTGGTCCCGAGGCTTCCGCCCAGCGAGAGGTTTGGGGACCGCCCCGCACGCGCGGCGCGGACGTCGAACCGGGCCGCCTAGATGCGGGCGGACTGGGCGTCGAGGTCGTCGCGCTCCTCGAAGGCGAGGGCGACGAGCGCGTCCACGTCGAGGTCCCGAGCGGGGAGGTCGAGGACCGCGTCGGCGACGGGGGCGAGGTCGAGGGCGGTGCCGCGCGGGAGCCGGAGGTCCTGCCGGAGGTTGAGCCGGGCAACGGCCTCGTTGCGGCGGGCCGTCGCGAGCCGCTGCTCGCCCTGCGCGATCGCGGCCTCCTGCTGGAGCACGTCGCCGAGGTTCCGGTTGCCCGCGTCGTACTCGGCGCGGACGCGGTCGAGGAGCGCCCGGTCGGCGGCGAGGTTCGTGTCCTCGACGGCCACGAGCGCCGCACCGCGCAGCACGTCGAGGTAGTCGGCGGCCGTCTCGCGGACCACGTCTTCGACCGCCCGGTCGCGGTCGAGGCGCGCGGCGTCGAGGGCCTGGGACGCCGCGCGGCGTCGGGCGCGGCGGGCGCCGCCGTCGAAGAGGGGCAGGTTGAGCGAGGCGCCGACCGAAGCGCCGAGGCTGGCCTCGCTGCCCACGCCGAGCTCGGGCCCACCGCCGCCGAGCGAGTCGGGCAGGCCGAAGAAGTCGGTCTCGTAGCCCCGCGAGAGCCGGACCGTCGGCCCGCCGGAGACGGACAGCTCGGGGTCGCCGGCGGCCTCGGCCTCGCGGAGGTCGAGCGCCTGGAGGTCGACGGTGTAGCCCGCCCGCTGGAGGTCGAGGCTCCGGACGACCGCCAGCGCGACGGCCTCGTCCAGGCTCAGCTCGATGGGCGTCTCCGGCGTGGTGGGGGGCTCCTGCGCCATCGCCGGGCCGCTGGCGGCGGCGATGAGGAGGGGGAGGACACGGAGGAGAAAGCGCACGACGAGGATGCCTGTAAGGGTTCGAGACTACGGGCGGTGGGGCGCCCCGGGTGTCACACGATCCACCTGCGCGGCGTGGTGGATCTCACCCTTCTGCGTTCTCAGCCTCTGTCTGGGAATGCCCCGCAGGAGCTCGTTAGCAACTCGGTCGGGCAGGGTCGGCGCGGTGTGGGATTTCCTGGACTGGGCGCAGCAGGAACCGTCCCCCTACGGGACCGTCGCCGTCCTCCCGAGGCCCAGGAACGCGAACGCGGCCACCGAGAGCGGCGCGTAGAACAGGACGAGCCGCCACGCCGCCGTCGCGAGCCCAAGCGTATCCGCCGGGACGAACGGGGCGTAGAGCGCGGCGAAGGCGGCCTCGGCGCCCCCCGCCGCGCCCGGGGTCGGGACGACGGCCATGAGCGTGAATGTGGCCCACTGGAGCGCCCATGACAAGACAGGCCGGACGGGTACTCCGAGGAATGCGAGAAGGGCCGCGGCGACGGAGTACCGGGCCGTCCACTGAACGGCCGCGAGGGCGAACCCCGCGGCGAATCGGAGCCGCCCGCGGCGGGCCACGAGCGCCGCGACGCGCCGAGCGTCCGCGAGAGGTCGCCGGAGTCTACCGCGAATCCGGGCCGCGAGCCGCCGAGTCCCCTGCCCCAGCCATCCCCGAGCGCCTGCCACGATCAGCGCGACGGCTCCGACCGCAGCGGCCCCAGCGACCAGCACGACCGGCACGAGCCCGACCCCGGCCCCTGCCAGCGCCGCGCGGAGCGCCGGGACCTCGGCCGCTACGGTGAACGTGAGGGCGAGCGGGAGCGCGACGGCCATGAACGCCGCGTTCTCCACCGCCTCGACCGCGAGGAGCGTCCCCGCCGCCCCGGCCGGAAGTCCCTGCCGGGTGAGGAGCGCCCACTTCAGGACGCCCCCGCCGGACCCCGTCGGCGTCACGACCGACCCGACCATCCCTCCCACGACGGCCCGGAGCCCGCTGAGGAACCGGACCGGGTGGCCCACGAACGACGCCCAGAGTTGGACCCGGAGCGCGCCCGTGACCCACGGGACGAGGGCGAGCCCCCCGGCGAGGGCGAGGGGGCCGAGAGGGAGCTCGGCCGTCGCGTCGAGCACGTGGCGGTCCGTCGTCAGAAGCGCCAGGACGACGTTCCCCACCACCCCGAGGGGGACGAGAATGGCCGCGGCCCGGCCGATGCGGTCCAGGCGGAGCGATGGCGTCATCTGAGACGGGGGGCGGCGGGCACGACGGACGGACCGGATGTCGCCCGATGGGAACGCCGGCCGCCCGGGCGAGACTCGGACGGGCGGCGAGGCCGAAGGGGCCGCCCAGCCCGGGCATATAGGCCGAGGAGCTGGCCGAACGTGGCGTCCCAAGAGAATCGGGCCTCGACGTGCTCGCGGGCGCGACGCCCCATCTCCGCCCGGTCGCCAGCCACGACACTCTCGACGTTCGCCGCCATCGCGGCTACGTCACCGGCTGGCCCGAGCCGACCGAGCCCTGGCGGCACTCGGTCGAGCATGGCCCCAGACGCCACGCCGACGTACCGGTACGCCACCGCCTCCGCCCACCGCCCGGCCCAGTCGCCGAGCACGCCCCCCACGAGCGGCGCCGCGTAGGCCGCTGGGAAGTCGGTCCGGTACCCCCCGACGACGACGCACGACGGGTCCGCCTCACGCCGGTGGCGGAGGGCGGCCCAGGGGAGGTTGTAGGCGCACTGGCACTCGATGACGTCCGGGCGCTCGGCCGCGAGGAGCCGCCGGACGTGGCCGTTCCGGAGCATGAGCCGGTAGGCCGGCGAACCGGGGACGGGGGGCGACTTCACGTAGTGCGTCACGTGCCTCCCGTCCCGCTCGGTGGCGTCCTCCGGCCCCGGCACGATGAGGACGTGCCGGGCGTCCGTGTGGGCATCGAGCCACGCCCGCTTGGCGTGGAGGTACGTCCGGATGCCGCCGCCCGTGGCGGCGTAGGACTGGGTGAGGTCGCAGACCGTCGGGAGACGGCTCGTCATGGGACCGGGGTCTCGAGAGAGTGGGTGGCGTCGTCGTGAGCGAAGGACCGGGCATATCGGAGGGCTCGGCCGGCCTCGGTAGCGCCAAACGTCTCGACGGGAGCTAGCACGAGCGTGCTCAACCACGACGCCGCCCAGGCGCGCCACGCCCCGGCTCCGACGACCGCCGCTCGGACGACGGCGCTCGGCACGGCCAGCGGGCGCTGCTCGATGTCGTCGGGGACAGGCCCCTCCGCCTCGGTCACGTCGAGAAGGATGGAAACCCGCCCTTGCGTCCTGCCCACCCCATCGAGGAGCCGCCAGAGCTTACGGACGTCGGCCACTCCCGCAGGACCGACGAGGGCCACGGGGTAGACGAACAGGTAGTCGGTCGGACGTTCTCGAACCATCGTCGGAGTATCGATCGGAGCAGCGGGACGCGGGGGGGCCTACGCCGAGGTCAGGGCGGCGGGCCGAGCGGGACGCCGTCAAAAGCCAGCGCCGTCAGGGCGTCGGCGAGCTCGGAGGGCACAAGGCCCCACGCGCAGGCCGCGTCGTCCGCCGTGAGGCTGAGCGCGGTCAGCGCCCCGAGCAGGGTCACGAGCAGGTGGTAGGCCGCCAGCCGCGTCGGAATCGCACCGGTCCCGCCGGCCGCCTCGAGCGCCGGCGCGACGACGTCGATGAGGTCGCCCACGAGCCGGTCGATGCGGCCGGCCGTCGGGCCCGCCTCGGGGTCGAAGTAGAGGTGCGGGAGCTCCAGCGCGTGGAACCGGAGGAGCTCCGGCCGCTCCTGGAAGTAGGTCGCGACGGCGAGCGCGAGCGTCCAGAACCGGTACCGGACCGGCCCCTCGCCCTCGCCGAACGACCGAAAGACGAGCGCCCGGAGGTCGTCGAGGTGGGCCCCCACGACGGCGTCGAGGAGCGTCGCCTTCCCCTCGGGGAAGTGGAGGTACACCGTCCCCTTCCCGACCTCGGCCCGAGCCGCGATCTCCTCGACGGTCGCCGCGTGGTACCCGCGCTCGGCGAATACGGCGCGGGCCGCGTCGAGGAGGGCGTCGTGGCGCGCGCGGCGCTCACGGACGCGCCAGGACGGGACGGGGTGGCCGGGCGTCATGGCGTCTGCGGGCTAGTCGGCGCTCGGGACGGGCGCGAGCGCGGGCGTCGGCCGCTCGGTCGCCTCCGGCGAGACGCTCCGGTCGCCGCGGCGGAACCGGTCGCGGAGCCACGCCCCGAGGTCGTCGAAGTAGGTGTACGCCACCGGCACCACGACGAGCGTGAGGATCGTCGACGTGATGAGGCCGCCGATCACGGCCCGTGACATCGGCGCGCGGAAGCCGCCGCCCTCGCCCAGCGCCAGCGCGCTCGGAAGCATGCCCGCGATCATCGCCAGCGTCGTCATGATGATGGGGCGGAGCCGGACCTGGCCCGCCTCGGCGAGCGCGCGGAACCGCTCGACGCCCTCGCGCCGCCGCTCGTTGGCGTTGTCGACGAGGAGGATCGCGTTCTTCACCACGAGGCCGAAGAGCAGGATCACCCCGATCATCGACATCATGTTGAGCGTGTCGTTCGTGAGCAGGAGCGCCAGGAGCACGCCGATGAGCGAGAGCGGCAGCGACATCATGATGGCGAACGGCTGCGTGACCGATTCGAACTGCGACGCCAGGATGAGGAAGATGAGGATGATGGCGAGCAGGATGGCCTGGATCACGTAGCCCGCGGTCTCGGCCAGCTGCTCCGTCTCGCCGCCGAACCCGACCGAATAGCCGGCCGGGATGTCCATGGCGTCGAGCCGGGCCTGGATGGCCGCGGTCCCCTCGGAGACGGAGAGGCCCGGGGCCGGGCTGCCCGAGATCGTCGCCACGCGCTGGAGGTCGGAGCGGTCGATCTGCGAGGGCGCCGTGCCCTCCTCGATCCGGGCGATCTGGCTGAGCGGGACCG
>NZZG01000135.1 GCA_002698575.1 Pimelobacter sp.
GGCGCCGCGCCCGGGTGTCGTGGTGGTGGCCCGATTCGTCGACGGCACCATCGTCGTCAAGCGTGCGGCCGAGCGACGTGGGACGGGCTGGTGGTTGCTGAGCGACAACGCGGGAGCCGGGACGGACTCGCGCCACCGCGGTCCGGTGCCCGAGCCCGACGTGTGGGGGACCGTCCTGGCGCGGGTGTGGCCTTCGCCACGCTGGGTCCGAGACATCTGAGACACCCCCTCGCGGTCGGACCTGCTGTGCAAGGATCGCCGATCGTGGCGACCCCTGATACCTCTCACCCGCACGCCGGAGACCCGGTCTTCGACCTCCATGTCGGTGGCAAGATGGAGACGGTCTCCACCGTCGACGTCTCCGGCCCTGCCGAGCTGTCGTTGGCCTACACCCCGGGCGTGGCCCTGGTGTGCGAGGCGATCGCGGCCGACCCGTCGATGACCCAGCACTACACCTGGGTGCCCAACGTGGTCGCGGTCGTGAGCGACGGCACCGCGGTGCTGGGCCTGGGTGACATCGGTCCGGCCGGTGCGATGCCGGTTATGGAGGGGAAGGCGGTCCTCTTCAAGCAGTTCGGTGGCGTCGACGCCGTCCCGATCTGCCTGGACACCACTGACACCGAGGAGATCATCGAGACCGTGGTCCGCCTCGCGCCGAGCTTCGGTGGGATCAACCTCGAGGACATCTCGGCGCCGCGCTGCTTCGAGATCGAGGACCGGCTCAAGGACCTGCTCGACATCCCGGTCTTCCACGACGACCAGCACGGTACGGCGGTCGTCGCGCTCGCCGCGCTGACCAACGCTCTGCGCCTGACCGGGCGTGACCCGGGCACCACCCGGGTCGTGATCTCCGGCGCGGGCGCCGCGGGCGTGGCCGTGGCCAAGATCCTGCTCGAGGCCGGCGTCACCGACATCGCGGTGACCGACCGCAAGGGCGTCATCCACTCGGGTCGCACCGACCTCACCCCGGTGAAGAAGGCCCTGGCCGAGATCACCGCCGACGTCACCGGGCGCACCGGCTCGCTGGGCGACGTCCTTGACGGCGCCGACGCCTACCTCGGCGTCTCCGGCGGGACGATCCCGGAGGAGGACGTCGCCCGGATGGCGCCGGAGGCGATCATCTTCGCGATGGCCAACCCGACTCCGGAGGTCCACCCGGACATCGCCCGCAAGTACGCGCGCGTGGTCGCCACGGGTCGCTCGGACTTTCCCAACCAGATCAACAACGTGCTCGCCTTCCCCGGGATCTTCCGGGGCGCCTTCGACGTCGGTGCCACCGCGATCACCGAGGGCATGAAGCTCGCGGCCGCGAACGCGCTGGCCGAGCTCGTCGGCGACGACCTCACCGAGGAGCTGGTGATCCCGTCGCCCTTCGACCCGCGCGTGGGTCCGGCCGTCGCGGAGGCCGTCTCCGCGGCTGCGCGTGCCGACGGGGTCGCCACGCGCTGATCGCGCTGGGCGCCCTGAGCGCGCCGCTGGGCCGGTGACCCTCACCCACCTTGGGTGTTGGGGTCGCGCCAGGTGCGCTCGAACGGCAGCCGCCACGCGTGCGGCGCGATCAGCTGGTGGATCGCGTTGGGTCCCCACGAACCGGGCGCGTAGCCGCGGACCGGCGGCGGCGTCGAGATGAGTGCCTCCGACTTCTCCCAGAGCGCCTCGATCCCGGCGGCCGAGGTGAACAGCGTGTGGTCGCCGCGCATCGCGTCGTGGATGAGGCGTTCGTAGGCCTCGAGGACCGAGCCGGAGGCATGAGTGTCGACGGTGGCGAACTGCATCGACAACTTCTCCAGCTTCATCCCCGGCCCGGGGCGCTTGCCGTAGAAGGACAGCGACATCTTCGACTGGTCGGCCAGGTCGAACGTGAGGTGGTCGGGACCCTGGGTCCCGGCGTTCGAGCCGGAGGGGAACATTGTCAGCGGAGGCTCCTTGAACGCGATCGAGATGATGCGTGCGCCCTCGGCGAGCTTCTTGCCGGTGCGCAGGAAGAACGGGACCCCGGCCCAGCGCCAGTTGTCGATCTCGACCTTCAGGGCGACGAACGTCTCGGTGTCGGAGTCGTCGGCCACGCTCTCCTTGCCCCGGTAGCCGCCGTACTGGCCGCGCACGACGTTGGTCGGCTCGATCGGCCGCATCGAGCGGAAGACCTTGAGCTTCTCGTCACCGATCGGCCCCGGCGCCAACGACGTGGGCGGCTCCATCGCCATGAAGGCCAGCACCTGCATCAGGTGGGTGACCACCATGTCGCGGAAGGCGCCGGTGCTCTCGTAGAACGCCGTGCGTCCCTCCAGGCCCAGGGTCTCGGGCACGTCGATCTGGACGTGGTCGATGAAGTTGCGGTTCCAGATGGGCTCGAAGAGTCCGTTGGCGAAGCGGAAGGCCAGGATGTTCTGGGCCGCCTCCTTGCCCAGGAAGTGGTCGATCCGGAAGACCTGGTCCTCGGTGAAGACCTGGTGGACCTCGTGGTTGAGCGACTTGGCCGTCTCCAGGTCGGTCCCGAACGGCTTCTCCATGATGATCCGCGAGCGCTCCACCAGACCGGCCTCGCCGAGCTCGTGGATCACGTCGAGGGCCGCCCGGGGTGGCACGGAGAGGTAGTGCAGCCGCCGGACGTCCTCGACCGGCCCGAGCTCTGCCTCGCACTCCGTGACCAGGGTGGCGAGGGCGTGCGGACCTGCGGCGGTGGGGACGTAGCGCAACCGCTGCGAGAACGGCGCCCACCGCTCGTCGGTCACCTCGCCCTTGCCGAACTCCTCGCAGGCGGCCCTGGCCACCGCGTCGAACTCCCCGGGGGACAGCTCCTCCAGCGAGGTCCCGATCACCCGTACGTCGGGGATCAGCCGGGCTTCGAAGAGCCGCAGCAGGCCCGGGATCAGCTTGCGCCGGGCGAGGTCGCCGGTGGCGCCGAAGAGGACGACGACGTTGGGATGATCCATGCCCCGAACGTAGACCCACCAGGTAACGGGGGAGTGACGTCGCCCGGCCTGCCGCGGGGCGATGGCCTAGCCTCGCCCTATGTTCGCCGTCTACGCAGAGTCCTTCGACCCCGACAACCCGCTGGCCGGCCTGGTGCTGGGTGAGCGACCCGATCCCGTGGCCCCCGACGGGTGGACCACCGTCGAGGTGAAGGCCGCCTCGCTGAACCACCACGACGTCTGGTCGCTGCGCGGCGTCGGCCTCAAGCAGGAACAGCTCCCGATGATCCTGGGGTGCGACGCGGCCGGCCTCGACGAGGACGGCAACGAGGTCGTCGTCCACGCCGTGATCAGCGACCCTTCGTGGAGCGGCGACGAGACGTTCGACCCGAAGCGGTCCCTGCTCTCCGAGCGGCACCAGGGCGCTATCGCCGAGAAGGTCATCGTGCCGCGGCGCAACGTGGTCCCGAAGCCTGCCTCGATGTCCTTCGAGGAGGCCGCGTGCCTGCCCACCGCGTGGCTCACGGCCTACCGGATGCTCTTCACCCGGGGCGAGCTGAAGGCGGGGGACACCGTGCTGGTCCAGGGCGCCGGTGGTGGCGTGGCCACCGCCCTGATCATCCTCGCCCGCGCCGCGGGGCTGCGGGTCCTGGCCACCAGCCGCGACGAGGGCAAGCGGGCCAGGGCGCTGGAGATCGGCGCCCACGAGGTCTTCGAGTCCGGGGCCCGCCTGCCGCTGAAGGTCGACGCGGTGATGGAGACGGTGGGCAGGGCCACCTGGTCGCACTCGATCCGTGCCCTGCGCCCGGGGGGCAAGATCGTCATCTCCGGGACGACGTCGGGCCCCCAGCTCGACGACGCCGAGCTCACGCGGATCTTCTTCCTCCAGCTGAGCGTGATCGGCTCGACGATGGGCACGCGCGACGAGCTCGCCTCCCTGGTCTCGATGCTGGACGCCACCGGTGCCCGGCCGCTGATCGACCGGGCGATCCCGATGACCGACGCACGCGACGGCTTCGAGGCGATGGCCGGCGGCGACGTGTTCGGCAAGATCGTCTTCACCCGCTGATGCGGCACCTGATCACCGGGGCGGGATCGGGCATCGGTGCGGTGCTGGCCGAGACGCTGTGCGCCCGCGGTGACGAGCTGGTCCTGCTGGCTCGTTCGGCCGAGCGCGCGGGCGAGCTCGAGGCGTCGTACGCCGGCGCGCGCACGGTGGTGGCGGACCTGGCCGACCCCGCGTCGGTCGAGGGCCTGGACCTGCCCGACCGCCTCGACTCGGTGGTCCATGCCGCCGGCGTGGTCGACCTCGGCCCGGTCTCCGAGCTGGGGTCGGCGTCGTGGCAGCACCAGCTGAGCGTCAACCTGGTCGCACCGGCGGCGCTGACCCGCGTCGCGCTGCCGGCCCTGCGAGCGGCGCGCGGCACCGTCGTCCTGGTCAACTCCGGCGCCGGGCTCAACGCCCATCCGCAGTGGTCCGCCTACGCCGCGTCCAAACATGGGTTGAAGGCGTTCGCCGACTCCCTGCGGGGCGAGGAGTCCGGGCACGGGGTGCGGGTCAGCAGCATCTATCCCGGTCGGACGGCCACGGCGATGCAGGAGAAGGTCCACGAGCAAGAGGGCAGGACCTACGACGCGGCCGACTGGATCGATCCCGCGACCGTGGCCGCCGCGATCGTGCATGTGCTCGACCTGCCGCGCGACGCCACGATCTCGGACCTGACGGTGAGGCCCGGACCCCGGTAGCCGGGAGAGGCTCTCTCCCCCCTGCCCGAGGCGGTTCGCCTCGTCGAGGAGGAGTGGTCCAGGTAGGGGACCGGCTCCGAGCGGGGTGCCGAGGGCTCTTCTTTACCTTCTGGTCGGGCCGTCGTCGCTGTGCGTGCCACCGGTGTTGGCGGGGCCCCGACAACGTGACGTCCCGGCAGGGCCGTCCGGCGCCTGCGTCCTCTCGGATCACCACGGAGCTCTCCTCTCGTGCCCTCGTTCGTCCCTGCACGTCTGCGGCGCGCCCTCGGCGTCGTGGTGGCATGCCTCGTCGCCCTGGGTCTCGCCGCACCCCCGGCCTCAGCGCACCCCTTCGGTGATCCGCAGACCCTCGAGCTGACCGCGGACTCCGAGGAGGTCCGGGTGCGCTGGCGCGTCGGCATGTCCGACGACGTCACCGCGCTCGCCCTCCACCTCGGGCTCCTCCCGCCGGAGCGGGTGATGCTGGACGGCGCCGTGCTCCACGAGGACGGCGACGACGAGCTGC
Source organism: Pimelobacter sp. (assembly GCA_002698575.1). GTDB lineage: Bacteria > Actinomycetota > Actinomycetes > Propionibacteriales > Nocardioidaceae > Nocardioides. The sequence continues at coordinate 5,164 of NZZG01000135.1, forward strand.
TCGCCGCGTCCCCGGCGCTGTCCGACTACCTGCTCGATCGCCTGGTCGTGACAGCGGACGGGGCGCCGTGCCCGGGGGAGGTCGTGGATGCCGGTGACCCGGTCGACGACGGGGTGCTGATCTCCTTCCGGTGTCCCGGCGGAGCACCGGGACCGGAGTCGGTGAACCTCGAGGTGCGCACGCTCATCGATCTCCACCGCGCGTACCGCACCCTCGCCTCCGGACCGTACGGCCAGCGGGTCGTCTACGACGGCGAGCACCCCGACCACACCTGGACGCTCGGTCGAGCCCCGGCCTCCCGCGGGCACGGCACCCCGTCCGCGTCGAGCAGCGCCGCCGTCCAGCTGGGGTCGGTGCTGGTCGTCCTGGTCGGCAGCGGAGCGGCGGGGGCCTTCTACGTCCGTCGACGAGGTCGCCGTACGGAGGTGCCGCGCGGATGACCTGGTCGCTCCTCCCACTGCTCTCCCTGCCGACCTGGGGGGAGCGACTGCCCGAGCTCGTCACGTCCCCCGGCTTCGTGCCACTGGCCTTCGCGATCGCGTTCGCCGCCGGTGCGGCGCACGCGCTCGCTCCCGGGCACGGCAAGAGCCTGGCAGCGGCGTACCTCGTCGGTAGCGAGGGGCGCGTGCGCGACGCCGCCTGGATGGCGGCTTCGGTGGCGGCGATGCACACCGCCTCGGTGCTGGTCATCGCCGTCGCCTGGACCTTCCTCTCCCTCTCCGACGTGCTGCGGCTCGACGACCTCACCGCCGGCCTGCGACTGGTGGCCGGACTCCTCGTGGTCGCCACCGGGCTCTGGTTGCTGCGTCGGCGGCTGCGCGCCGCGCCCCACCGCAGCGACGGACACGGGCACGGCCACGGGCACGGCCACGGCCACGGGCACGGACACGGGCACGGGCCGGCAGTGCAGACGGTGGCGGCACCGGGAGCCGTCGGCACCGCGGTGGCGGGCCCTGGCCCGTCGCGCCGCCCGGGCATCGTGCTGCTCGGCATCTCCGGAGGTCTGGCGCCGTCGCCGGCGGCGTTCCTGGTGCTCGTCAGCGGCCTGTACGTCGGCCGCTCGGGCTTCGCCCTGGCCCTGGTCGTCGCCTTCGGTGCCGGACTCGCCCTCGTCCTGTTCGCCGTGGGCCTGGTCGCGCTCGCCGGTTCCTCGTGGCTCGCGCGTGCCGGCGAGTCCCGCCGTGCCCTGGACCTGGCCTCCCGCCTGGCCCCGGCCCTGGCTGCCGTGAGCCTCATCGTCCTGGGCGGGGTGATCTCCGCGCTGGCCGTCAGCACCCTGCTCGCCTGATCCCAGGACCCTCCGAACCCCTCCCTCGTGACACCACCCACCCAAGGAGAAGATCGCATGCCGCACCACCCCCTGCGCCCGCACCGTCGCCGCCGTACGGCGACGACCCTGCTGGCCGGCCTGGTGACCGTCGGCGTCGTCGCCGGGACGGGAACGGCTCATGCAGCCGCCCCCGCCACCGCCGTCGCGCCCCCGGCACCGGCCACCCTCGCCACGGCCGAGGTGTCCTCGGCCCCCACCCTGAGCCCCGATGACGGGGCGTACGTCGAGGGCACGGTCGCGGTGGTCTCCGACGCCACCGCTGCCGGTGATCCCGTCACCGCGCTGACCGTCGACGGGAGCCGGATCGAGGCCGCCGCCACCCCCGGCTCCTCGCAGCTCTCCTTCGACGTGGGCAGCAACTCGATCGAGACCCGCTTCGGCAACTACCTGCTCGTCAACGGAGAGCACCGCATCGACCTGACCGACGCCGTCGACGAGCGCGTCACCCTGCCCGTGCCCAACGAGGTCCTCGTGACCGGCGACAACTCCGTCGAGATCTTCACCGGGGCCATCGACAGCTCGTGCGGCCTCAACAACGACGACTTTGCGGTCTCCGAGGTGCGCCTCGACCTGCTGGGGGAGAGCGCCGACGGCGAGGAGAACGAGTTCACCTACGCCATGGGCGACGGCTCCTGTGGGTCGAACGAGTCCCTGCTGACCCACGCGCAGCTGAACTTCTTCATCCAGGGAGTGCCGGGGGAGACGACCGGCCTCACGGCGGACCTCGACACCACGTCCCTGGGCAACGGGCGCCACGACATCGTGGCCCGGACCGCCTCCGGAGCGAAGACCTCCCACCGGGTCCGCGTCAACAACGCCCCGGCCGGAGCGCCGCGGATCTCGCCCACCGACGGCACCCTGGTCGCGGGCGAGCAGACGACCCTGGCGGCCACCGACGTCGACGGGGGCGGGTCGATCGACAACCTGCTCCTCGACGGTGCGGTCCCACCTGCCCTGCGCACCCTCGCAGCGGGGAGCGCCGCGCTGCGCTTCACCGTGGGGAGCAACTCGATCGACACGCGCTACTACAACCATCTCCTGGTGAACGGCCACCGCGTCGACATCGGCGGCGACTGGGTGAGCGAGGCGGTCGAGATCGCCTTCCCGCGACACTTCCTGCTGCCCGGCGACAACGTGATCAGCATCGTCACCGGCGACATCAACGGGACCAGCGACGGTGAGCGGTGCGCGAACCTCGACGACTTCGACCTCAGCGACCTGTCGCTGGTGGTCGAGGGCGGCGCGGTGACACCCGGCGACAACGCGGCGACGTACGCGATGGGCGACGGCACGTGCGGCAGCAGCACCACCAAGCTGGCGCAGGCCGACCTCACCTTCTCCGTCACCGATGCCCCCACGACGCGCACCCTCGCGACGCTGGGCGCCGGTGACGCGCACCTGAGCTTCTTCGTCGACGGCAACGGGACCGAGGCACGCTACGTGAACTACGTGCTCGTCAACGGCATGCGCGTGGACCTCGGCGACTACGTCGGCGTCACGGCCGACCTGACGATCCCCAACGAGTGGCTCCTGCCCGGCACGAACCTCGTCGAGGTCGTGGCCGGTGCGATCACGACGAGCTGTGGTGAGAACTTCGACGACTTCCCGCTGAGCGAGATCAGCCTGGCGCCCGCCGTCGGCACGGCCGCGCTGACCTACCGCTCCACCCGGACCGACGGCTCGCCGTACCCGGTGACCATCGGCGACGGCAGCTGCGGCAGCAGCTTCACCGGCACGTACGCCGTGGGCCTGACCTTCGAGGTCGACGGGGCGCCGCAGGGCCTGCGCTCCGACATCGACACGGCCGGCATCCCGGACGGGGAGCACACGCTCAGCGCCACGTCGAGCGGCGGCGAGACCGCGACCCGCACGCTGGTCACCGACAACACCGCGCCGGTGGTGGTATCGAGCACGCCGGAGATCGGTCAGCGGATCACGTCCGCGATGGCCTTCGACCTCGAGCTCGAGGACCTGGCCGGCGTGGCCGGCACCCCCGAGGTCACCCTCGACGGAGAGCCGCTGGCCCTGGGCGATCCGGTCGGGCCGGGACTGAGCGCCGGTCAGCACACGGTGCAGGTGCGCGCCACCGACGCGCTGGACAACCGCGCCACCCGTGAGTTCACCTTCACCAGCGCCGGGATCCCGGACGCCCCCACCGAGCTCGACCCCGTCTCGGGCACCACCGGCGTCGGCCGCAGCGTCGACCTGGAGGCCCGGGTGGCGGTGCCGGGCGGCGGCGACGTCACCGCGACCTTCACGGCCGCCGACGTGGTCGTCCCCCGGACGGGCTTCCAGGGCGTCGCCAGCGGGGTCCCCACGACTCTCGAGGTCGCCGGGGAGCAGGAGGTCGACACCTCGTCGCTGACGCCGCTGGGAGACGGTGAGCTGGCCTCGCCCGCCGGGCGCGACGTGACCTTCCTGCGCTACGACCTCGACGTCAGCGGTGGCACGGGCAACCCGGTGCTCCGCTGGACCGGCACGGTGGACCCCGAGCGCGTCGCCGCGCTGCGCGCCTGGGACCCCGCCACGCAGTCGTGGGACGTGCTGGCCAGCAGTCGCGGTGCCGCCGATGGCAGCAGCGTGTTGACGGCGACCGCACGGAGCCGCTACGTCGACCGTGGAACCGTGCACGTCCTGGTGACCGGGGAGGACCCGTTCGCCGACGACATCGAGGCCGGTGACCCGGACGGATTCGCCGACCCGTCGGCGTACGACTTCTCGATCGTCCACTTCACCGACACCCAGTACCTCTCCGAGGGCGCGGTCGAGCAGGAGACCGAGGCGGAGCGGGCCATCTGGACCGCGGCCTACGGCGCCACGACCGAGTGGATCGCCGAGCAGGCCGAGGCGCGCAAGATCGCCTACGTGGCCCACACCGGCGACATCATCGAGAACAACATCAACGCGCCCACCACGCCCGAGATGCAGGCGCAGGTCACCGGCGAGTTCGAGGTCTCGAGCCGGCTGCAGGGCACGCTCGACGACGCCGGTGTGCCCAACCAGGTGATCGCCGGCAACCACGACAACCAGCGTGGTCTCGAGACCGGCCCGGAGGCGCTCTACAACTCCTACTACGGTCCCGACCGCTACGAGGCGGCCGACGACGTCTGGGGCGACGCCTCGTACGGCGGCCCGTGGAAGGAGGGCGACAACCAGAACAACTACGTCCTCTTCTCGGCCGGCGGCCTGGAGTTCGTCACCGTCGGTCTGTCGTACGGCGTGACGCGCGAGGAGGCGGACTGGGCGGCATCGGTCTTCGCACGGTTCCCCGACCGCAACGGCATCCTGCTCTCGCACGACTACCTCAAGCCGTCGACCAGCCCCGACGGTCGAGGCTCCGCCTTCTCGACCCCGGACGGCTCGCTGCTCTACCGCCTGGTCGTGGAGTCCAACCCCAACGTGTTCCTGGTGCTCGCCGGCCACGAGCACGGCGTCGGGACCAACATCAAGTCCGGTGTCGGCCCGACCGTCACGCACGACGTGGTCGAGATGCTGGCCGACTACCAGTTCTACACGGTCTCGGCCGACCGCCTCGGACTGACGGAGATCGGCGGCTACGAGCCCACCGACCGGCTGCGCTTCGGCGCCAGCTTCCTGCGGATGCTGCAGTTCGACGTCGACCGTGGCGAGATGATCGTCGACACCTACTCACCGTTCCTCGACGAGTTCGGGGCGACCGAGTACGACGAGGACGAGCGCTACGACGGCACCGAGGACAACATGGTGTTGCCGGTCGACCTGACCAGTCGCACGACGACCTTCACGACCGACGACATCGCAGCCTTCGTGCCCGGAGACGAGGTCGGCTCCGCGACCGTCGCGTCGGGGGAGGTGGCCACGACGACCTGGGACGGGCTGAGCCCGCGCACGACGTACGCCTGGATCGCCACCGCCACCAGCCCGGGCGGGGGTCGCGCCACGGCCGAGCCCGGCGTGTTCCGCACGGCGAGCGCGCCCGAGTCGGTGGTCGCCGCCGCCGACGTCGAGGTGCCGTTCGGCCAGGACGCGACGGTGACCGTCACCATCACCCCGGCAGGCAGCAGCGACACCGGTGGCGAGGTCGTCGGGGAGGTCGAGGTGCGCGAGGGCGAGAAGCTCCTGGCCTCGGCCACGGTCGTGGACGGCGTCGCCGAGGTCACCGTGCCTGCCGGACTGGCTCCCGGACGGCACGACCTGGTCGCGTCGTACGCCGGCAACGGCTGGGTCGGGGGCGGCGAGACCGACCTCGTGCTCACCGTCGGCAAGGCGGGCTCCGGGGTCACGGTGACGGCGCCCGCCGTCACCAGCGGTGAGCAGCCCGTCGTCACGGTCACCGTCGTCGGCGACGACGAGGACGTCACCGTCACCGGCGACGTGCGGGTCAGCGAGGGCGAGACGGTGCTGGGCAGCGCGACGCTCGAGTCCGGGACGGCACAGGTGCTGCTGCCGCGCAGCCTGGCAGTCGGCCCCCACGAGCTCACCGTGGACTACCTCGGCAACGACGACGTCGAGGTCGCCACGGCGACGGCGACCCTGACCGTGCTGGCCGAGCCTCGGGTGGACTCCTCGACCACGGTGCGGGCCACGCCGCGCCGGGTCGAGCGCGGCGCTCCCGTTGAGCTGCGGGTCACGGTGCGCTCAGCGCGTGGGGGACCCGACGGGGAGCTGAAGGTGAAGCTGGGCGGGCGCCGCGTCGCCCTGGGCACCCTCGTCGACGGCCGGGCCAGCATCACGGTGCCTGCCAAGGTGCGTCCTGGCAAGCGGACCTTCAAGGTGCGCTTCCTCGGCTCCGACACCGCTCGGCCGAGCGCCGACACGGTGCGGGTGAAGGTGGTCAGGCGCAGCTGACCTGAGCGATCAGGGGTGCGCCGCCCGGCTCAGGGAGCCGGGCGGCGCACGCGTCTGTCCAGGCGGTAGTGCAGCCGCACGACGCGAGCACCCCACAACCGCAGCTCGTGGTCGGTACGCAGGACGCCCTCGGTGTCCACGTAGACATGGAAGCGCTCGCGGATCGGGGCCCTGGAGGCGTGCTCCCGCCCGCCATGACGCACCACGACGTACGCCCCGTCGGTGCCGAAGGGTCCCGCCCCGGAGTGCAGCCACAGGGAGCCGTCGGCAGCCACCTCGGGCCGCAGGAAGACCTGGACGTTGCCCTGCTCGAGCGGGAACGCGACGTGGATGCTGTCGCGGTCGGCACCCGGGAGGCGCCGGTNCGAGTAGCAGCCGGAGTAGACGTAGTCGCCGCTCGAGCGCAGCGTGCGGAGCCAGGCGGCCCCCACGCGCCGGCCCTCGGCATCGGTGATCAGCGAGACGACACTGTCCATCCCGTGCGCGACGTCCAAGGCGTGCATGGGGAGGGCGAGCTGGCCGACGCGCTTGCCGAACAACCGCGAGATCACCTCGCCGCCGGGCCAGAAGAGCGGCTCCCAGCCGGTCCACACCTCCATCCGCCAGGAGGCGGTGTGCTCGTAGAAGTCGCGCACGTCCGGGTGGAGGTCGCCGGCGCAGAACCCGGGTCCGTCGAGGTGGGCCATGTCCTCGAGGAGGCCTCCCTCGGTGACGTCGTGGGCGACCGTCCCGCCCACGGCGTCGGCGGTCTCGGCCAGCCAGCTGTCGCCGACGATGCTCCCGCTCGCCATCGGCGCGCGCAACCAGGGATGCTCGTCGTCGAGGTCGACCGGTCTGCCGACGCCTCGCCACCAGGCGCGGGTGATCCGGTCCAGCCCCGCGCTCAGGGCTGGGACTTCCAGCTGAGGGCGCCGATGAGCACCATCCGCAGCTGGGTGCGGGCCACGTCGCTGACTCGCTTCTCGGCCTCGGGACGCCCGCCGGCATCGACGATCGCCTCGGCCGTGGCGACCATCGCGGTGACGATGAGCCCGGAGAGGACGTGCAGGTCCTCGGCGCTCCAGTGGTCGGTGCCGGGCAGACGGGCGATGTCGGTGGCGAGCTCGCGCTCGCAGAGCTGGATCTCGTGATGGATCCGGGCCTTCACCGCCGGGGGGCCGGCGGCACGCTCGCGCGCGATGAAGCGGAAGTGGCCGCGGTGGCGGTGCACGTGCTCCTCGAGGGTGACCACCGAGCGGTCGACGATCTCGGTGAACGTCGGGATGGTGCCGTCGGAGCGTCGGATGGCGCGCAGCATCGCCCGGAGCGAGACGAACGACTCGTCGACCAGCGCGAGCCCGAGGTCCTCGATGGAGTCGAAGTGCCGGTAGAACGCGGTCGGCACGATGCCGACCTCCTTGGCGACCTGGCGCAGCGACACCGCACCCAGGCTGCTCTCCTCGCCGAGGCTGAGGGCGGCGTCGAGGATCGCGCGACGCGTGCGCTCCTTGCGCTCCACCCGGGTCTCGGTCACACCGCCAGGCTAGTGGCGTCGCCGCCGCTACCGCGCAGCGGCGGACCGCGTGGTGGGCACCACAGGCCGCGACGGTTGACCTCGGACCCACCGCCCGCGACAGTTGGGTGAACAGACGTACACCGAAAAGGTGTCGCCGTTCGAGCTCCTGGGAGGAGTTCCCCGATGTCCACCACCACCCGTCCCGCCGAGGCCCCCGCCTCGAGTCGGGCCATCGGCCTCGCCGGCCTGCTGCTGGGCGACCACCCCGTCGGCCGTCTCGGCCGCGCCGCCGCCGGCTCCCGGCTGGCCGCCGCCCTCGCCACGCCCCACGGCGTCGACCGCTACCTCGAGATCATCGACCCGATGCTGGCCGTCGCCGAGGTGCGCGCCCGCGTCGTCTCCGTCGTCCGGGAGAACCCCGACGCCGACGACTCCGCGCCCGTCGCCACCATCACCCTCCAGCCGACCGCCACCTGGCGCGGTCACCGCGCCGGGCAGTACGTGCAGGTCGGCGTCGACCTGCCCGGCTCCGCGCGCCGCCTGACCCGCTGCTTCTCCGTCTCCTCCGCGGCCTCCGTGCCCGGCGAGACCATCACGCTGACCATCCGCGCGCACGAGGACCGGCCCGGTCACCCGAGCGTCTCGCGGTTCCTCGTCGAGGACGCCCGCCCGGGCCAGGTCGTGCACCTCAGCCAGGCGCAGGGCGACTTCACCCTCGACCAGAGCCCCGCGACGCCGACCGCGATCCCGCTGCTCTTCGTCACCGGTGGCTCCGGCATCACGCCGGCCATGTCGATGCTGCGCACCCTGCTGCGCGACGGCTACGAGCAGCGCGCCGGCCGCAAGGTCACCTTCGTCCACTACGCCCGCTCGGCCGAGGACCAGATCTTCGCCGCCGAGCTCGCGCAGATCGCCGCGACCGACAACGACGTCGACGTGCACCTGCGCCACGGTGACCATGTGTTCTCCGAGTTCGAGCTGCGCCGGCTGGTGCCCGACTTCCGTCGTACCGACACCTGGGCCTGCGGCCCGGCCGGACTCATGGAGCTCGTGACCGAGGCGTACGACGGCTCGTCGGCACTGCGCACGGAGTTCTTCAAGGTCGGCACCGCGACCGCCCGGTCCGGCACCGACGCACCCGCCGAGGGCACCGTCACCTTCGCCCGCGACGGCCGCAGCGCCGCCAACACCGGAGCGTCCCTGCTCGAGCAGGCCGAGGCCCTCGGCCTGCGCCCCGAGCACGGCTGCCGGATGGGCATCTGCTTCTCCTGCACCGCCCGCAAGACCGAGGGCACCGTCCGCAACGTCGTCACCGGCGAGGAGTCCTCGCTGCCCGACGAGGACGTCCGCATCTGCGTCTCGGCCCCCGTCGGCGACTGCTCCGTCGACCTCTGACCCTGCGACCTCCTGCACCACCCGGACACCACCCGGAGAGGACCCCTGACATGACCGCAGCACCGCTCTCGCACGACTCCTACGCCGAGCAGCTCACCGAGCAGCTC
>NZZG01000136.1 GCA_002698575.1 Pimelobacter sp.
AATTCTGACCGAAAGGACTACTGCGACAAGTCCGATTATCCCGGCGACAGCCGGCGCCACTACGGCTTGGGCGGCTCAATGTCGGCGTCGGCGAGCTCCTCGACGTTCACGTCCTTGAAGGTGAGGACCTTGACGTTCTTGGCGAAGCGGGCCGGGCGGTACATGTCCCAGACCCAGGCATCCGACATCGAGACCTCGAAGAAGACGTCCCCGTTCTCGGTGCGCGCCTTCACGTCGACCTGGTTGCACAAGTAGAAGCGACGATCGGTCTCGACGACGTACTTGAAGATGCCGACGACGTCGCGGTACTCGCGGTAGAGGGTGAGCTCCTGCTCGGTCTCGTACTTCTCGAGGTCCTCGGCGCTCATGGCACTCCTGTCGCATCTACTTCGGATCGTCCGGCAGTGGCATCGTAGTGGGGTGGACGTGCCCGAGCCCGACTCCGACAGGCGGGTGGCAGGCCTTGTCCCGGGACAGGGACCGGTGCTGCCGACGCGCCAGATCATGCACCAGTGGTGGCGCGACATCTCGTTCGTGCACTGGCGCGTCGAGGCGTCCCGCATCGCGCCACTGCTCCCGCGGGGAGTCCGCCCGGACCTGTACGACGGCAGCGCCTGGGTCGGGTTGATCCCCTTCCACATGGTCGGCGCCGGCATCAGTGACGGACCGGCCGTGCCCCACCTCGGGACCTTCCTGGAGACCAACGTGCGCCTCTACTCCGTCGACGAACAAGGCCGGCGCGGGGTCGTGTTCTGCTCGCTCGAGGCCGAGCGGGTCGCCGTGGTGCTCGGCGCCAACGTCGGCTTCGGGGTGCCGTACAAGTACGCACGGATGAGCCGCTCCCCCGCCCTGGGCCATGCGGCAGACGACGACCTCGTCGGCCTGCGGCAGAGCTACACGACAGCACGTCGAGGCCTTCGCAGGTCGTCTGCGCCGCGCAGTCACCTGGAGGTGGAGGTGGGTGCCCCGATCGCCGACCCGTCGTCGTTGGACCTGTTCCTCACGGCGCGCTTCGGGTTGCACACCCGCCTCCTGGGACGGACGCTGTGGATCCCGAACACCCATGCCCCGTGGCCCCTGCGCCGTGCTCGAGTCATCGGGCTCGAGGACGAGCTCGTCGGCGCGGCCGGGCTGCCCGGTGTCGCGAGCACACCTCCCGACTCGGTGCTCTACTCCACCGGCGTCCGGACCGTCTTCGGGCTGCCCCAGCGGGTGTGCTGACGCCAGGTCCAGCTCGCGATCACTCGCCCGGCAGCGGCTCGAGACCGGCGGCGCGGCGTACGTTGACGAACCGCATCCGGTGGATCGGGCACGGTCCGTGCTCGGTCAGCGCGGCGGTGTGGACGTCGGTGATGTAGCCCTTGTGCGTCTTGAAGTCGTACGCCGGCCACTCGTCGTCGAGACCGGTCATGATCCGGTCGCGGGTGACCTTGGCCAGCACCGAGGCGGCCGCGATGCAGGCGGCCACCCGATCCCCCTTCCACACGGCGAGCCCCGGCATTCCCAGGCCGTCGACCGGGAACCCGTCGGTCAGCACGTAGTGGGGTCGTACGTCGAGCCGCGCCACCGCCCGACGCAACGCCTCGATGTTGGCGACGTGCATGCCCAGCCGGTCGCACTCGTCGTGCTCGATGACGACCACCGACCAGGCCAGCGCCCGCCGTACGATCTGGTCGTAGCACTTCTCCCGAGCCTTCTCGGTGAGCAGCTTGGAGTCGGCCAGCCCGGGCACGACCCCCGCCTGACCGGCCGGCAGGATCGCAGCACCCGCCACCAGCGGCCCGGCGCAGGCCCCGCGACCGGCCTCGTCGACGCCTGCGATCAGGTCGACGCCGTGGCGGCGCAGCGCGCGCTCGTAGCCGTACAGACCGGCGTCGCGGCGTACGGTCGAGCCGCGCGGCAGCAGGCTCATCGCTGACGCAGGCCGGCTCAGCCGGCGTCGGGGACGTCCGCGAAGGAGTCCGGCGTGGAGACGAAGCCGAAGTGGCTCAGCGGCCACACGACGGAGAACACCTTGCCGACGACCAGGTCGGTGTCGACGAACGGGTCGTCGGTGCAGTCCGTCTCGCCCTCCAGGCACAGGTGGTAGCTGGAGTCTGCCGAGTCTGCCCGGTTGTCGCCCATCACGAAGACGGTGCCCTCGGGCACGACGCCGGAGGACCAGTCGCAGCGCCCGATCATCGGTCCGTCGCACAGCACACCCTCGGGGCGCGCGGCGATGTAGTCCTCCTCGTCGAGGGGGGTCCCGTTGACCATGAGGCGGCCCTGGTCGTCGCAGCACGAGACGGTGTCGCCGGCGACGCCGACCACCCGCTTCACCAGGTGGCCCCCGGTCGGGTAGAGCCCGACCTTCGACAGCAGGTTGCGGAACCCGTCGACCTGACCGTCCTCGTTGGGTCCCAGCCAGCCGCCGGGATCCTCGAAGACGACGACGTCGCCACGCGACGGCTCGCCGCCGAACCAGTAGGACGGCTTCTGCACCAGGATCCGGTCGTTGTTGACCAGGCCCGGCTCCATCGAGGCGGACGGGATGTAGAAGGCCTGGACGAAGAGCGCCTTGATCAGGATCGCCAGGACGATGGCCGCCCCGACCAGCAGGATCGACTCCTGCCACAGCGGGCGGGTGCGGCGACCGTCTTCCGCGCGGTCCGGCGACGCCGCGACTGCAGCGGCGTCGTCCACGTCGGTGCGCACTCCGGAGCCCGCCGACGCGTCGTCGGCGTCCGGACCCGTGGCCTCGGCCGACCCGTCGGCGGCAGGGCCGCCCGGGCGCTCGTCGTCGCTCACGCGGCCACCTTAGACACCGGGTCCACGGTCACCACGCGTCGGGTGAGCGCGCGACTCACGCGTCGCGGCGCTCCTTGATCTTGGCGGCCTTGCCGCGCAGGTTGCGCAGGTAGTAGAGCTTCGCGCGACGCACGTCACCGCGCGTGACGACCTCGATCTCCTCGAAGATCGGGGAGTTGAGCGGGAAGGTCCGCTCCACGCCGACACCGAAGGAGACCTTGCGGACCGTGAAGGTGCGACCGATGCCGGCACCGTGGATGCGGATCACGACGCCCTGGAAGACCTGGACACGCGAGCGGCTGCCCTCGATGACCTTCACGTGGACCTTGATGGTGTCGCCGGCGCGGAAGGCCGGGATGTCGTCCCGCTTGTGGACGGCGCCGAGCTCGGTGATGAGGTTGTTCATCTGGATCTCCTCGCGAGTGCCACAGGTCAGCCGCGGAATCGGTGGTGCTGACGTCGTACGGGTCCGACACGGTGACCGGTGGCACGAGGCTCCCCCTGTGGCAGGGGCCCATGCAGTCCCCCCGTGCGTTCCTCGGAGCGGACTTCGGTCGTCGGACCAAGGGGTGAGTCTGCCACAGGGGCGGGGGGTCGGCTAAATCGTCCGCGGGTGTGGGCGGTCAGCGCCGGGGCTTCGTCAGGACCACCGCGAGTGGCGGCGCGTCGAGATCGCGGCGCAGCCGGAAGCCCGCCTTCTTGTACATCCGCAAGTTGGCCTCGCTGCGGATGCCGGTGAACAGCACGTACGACGTCGCAGCGGACGGCGCGACGTCCTGGATGTGCTCGAGCAGCACCCGACCCAGGCCGCGCCCCTGGAGGTCGGGCGCGACCATGATCCGTCCGATGTCCCACGCGCGCTCACCACCGTCGGGGCCGCTGGCGCCGTGAGGGACCAGGCGCCCCCGAGCAGCCCCGACGAGGCGGCCGTCGACGCGCACGACGTACGACGTCCAGGTGGCCAGCCACTCCCGGACGTCGGCCAGGGACTCCTGCAGCGCCGGGATCCCGGCGACCGAGTCGTTGGCGGCGGCCTCCTGCATCCAACAGGCGCGCTGCAACGTGAGCAGCTCACCGGCATCGGCCGGGACGGCCGGCACGATCTCCCACTCCCTGGCACCGGCGCCGGCGGGCAGCAGGTCGGGGCGACGCTCCACGGTGCGTGCCACCGACTGCTCGTGACGCCAGGCGGCGATCGCCGCGTGGTCGCCGGAGAGCAGGACGGAGGGTACGTCGTGCCCGCGCCAGCTCGCGGGCTTCGTGTAGACGGGGTACTCCAGCAGCCCCCCGGTGCTGTCGTGGTGCGACTCCTCGGCCAGGGAGGCGGCGTTGCCCATGAAGCCGGGCAGCAGGCGGACCACCGCCTCGGTGATCACCAGCGCGGCCACCTCGCCGCCGTTGAGGACGTAGTCACCCAGGCTGACCTCGCGGACCTCGGCCCGGGTGGCGGCATGGTCGAGCACACGTTGGTCGATGCCCTCGTAGCGGCCGCAGGCGAAGACCAGCCGCTCGCGGGTGGCGAGGTCGGCGGCGTCCCGCTGGCGCAGCGGCGTCCCCGACGGCGTCGGCACGACGAGCGTCGCCCCATCGGGCAGCAGAGCATCCAGCGCCTCGCCCCACGGCTCGGGCTTCATCACCATGCCCGCTCCCCCGCCGTACGGCGTGTCGTCGACGGTGCGGTGGCGGTCGTGGGTCCACTCGCGCAGGTCGTGCACGTGCAGGTCGAGCAGGCCCGAGGCCACCGCCTTGCCCGGGAGCGAGAGTGATAGCGGGGCGAAGAAGTCGGGGAAGATCGTCAGGTAGTCGAGACGCATCAGGCCGCTCAGTCCTCGGGCAGCGGCGCCACGAGGCCGGGACGGTCGGCGATCACGACCTTGTTCGCGGCGACGTCGACCTCGGGCACGAGCGCGGCCACGAAGGGCACCAGCGTCGCGCGTCCGTCGAGCGCCTTGACCGCGAGCAGGTCCTGGGCGCCCCCGTGCACGAGGCCCGTCACCTCCCCGAGGTGAGCGCCGTCCACGTCGTAGGCCACGAGACCGACCAGCTGGTGGTCGTAGAACTCATCGGGGTCGTCCGGTGTCGCGGTGGCGTCGATCGTGGCGTGCAGCACGACCCCTCGCGCCGCCTCGGCCTGGTTGCGGTCGCCGATCTCGGCGAAGCGCACCAGCAGCGTGGACTGGTGCCAGCGGGTGCTCGTCACCGTCACCGAGCGGTGCCCGAAGGCGGAGCCGCGGGGCGCCTCGGCCCGCAGGACGGCGTCGGCTGCGTAGCGGCGCTCCGGCTCGTCGGTCCGGACGTCGACGGTGACCTCACCCTTGATGCCGTGGGGCTTGCCGATCCGGCCGACCACGACCTCCACGGTCTGCTCTGCACTGCTCACGGTGGTCAGCGTAGGGGTTTGGGGAGGCGGGGTCTGCGCGGCCGGCCCCTGCAGGAATCCCCGGGTCACCGGGGATTCCTGATGTTCCTGGGTGTTGCAACCCCCGGGAACATCAGGAAAACCCTAGGAAGTACGGACGGTCTCGACCATCGCGCGGCTCAGCCCGCATCCAAGAACTGCCGCACCCTCTCGGCGGTGTGCCGGCCCCAGGACAGGTCGTCGTTGTCGATGCGCAGACACTCCCAGCCGGTGATGTCCTGCACCATCTTCTCGCGTCGCTTCTCGCGGAGCACCACGTCGCTGGCCCGCTCACCCTCGCGCAGCAGCTTCTCGTACTTGACCCGACCATCGACCTCGACCCAACGCTTCCTAGCGGGCCAAGCGAAGTCCAGGCGAGCAACGCTAAGGCCGGCCCGATCCTCGACGACGTACTGCGGCTGCGGCATGGGCACCGACCACCGAAAGCAGAGGTAGAAGAATCGCGCCTCGGCCACGCTCTCGAACCGCTCGTCGGCGAGCCTGAGGACCAAATCGGTGGTCAGGCTGTTCGGCCAGTGTTCGGTGTAGAGCTGCATGGCTGAGAGTTGTGCGGAGTTCGTCTGCCCGGTGTGAAGCAGGTGACTGACTTGAACGATGCCAGCCTCGACCCCGGCGACGGTCGTGAACTCGACCGCGGCCCTGGTGGGACTCGCCAACCGGATGCCATGCAGCTCCGTTCTGTGCTCAGGCGGGAGCAGGCCGCTGTGCTGACGGACTCCGGCCTCGGCGCGGTTGCACTTCGCGTCGTGCCGCGTCGTCTGGACCTCGCGCAGGTCCAGCCCGAAGCTCGGCGCGTTGTGCCAGACAAGCGCCGAGGTATGCGTGAGCGACATCGGCACACGAGCTTGGCGCAGGACTGCTCGCGATCTCACGGCGTGGCGACCCACCTCATCGAGCTTCGCGTAGCCAGGCCCGTCGACGAAAGCGCCGCGACGCGGCTTGGCCCAGACGCCGCTCTTCACCAACCGGGCGATGGCACGGTCGTTGAATCCTTGGTCGACAAGGTCGCGCCTGAGCACGAGAGGCATCAGCCAGGTCTCGGGAGCGGCGGAGATCGCGGTCAGCATTGGTCCAGGATCGTCTCCGACTCAGCCCCCTTGCAGCGTGGGCCCACGCGCTTGTGGACAAGCGTCGGTCTGATGCGCCTGGGGATGCTTCCTGGGCATTTCATGACGTTCTGGGGGGTTGCAACGGTGTGGAACATCAGGAATCCCCGGTCCACCGGGGATTCCTGCGCCAGCAGCGAGGCCCACAAGAGCCACCCCGCCCCCACACGACACAAGCGGGCGCCTCCCGGAGGAGACGCCCGCTTCGCAGGTCGTACGGCGGTCGCGCTGCGGCGACCAGGTGCGATCGATCAGCGACGACGGTCGACGTCGACGAAGTCGATCCGTGCGCCGCCCTTGCCGGCCAGGGCCGAGATCACGGTGCGGAAGGCCGAGGCGGTGCGACCGCCCCGCCCGATCACCTTGCCGAGGTCGTCGGGGTGCACCCGGACCTCGAGGATCGAGCCGCCCCGGCGCATCTGCTTGTCACGCACGGTGACGTCGTCGGGGTTGTCGACCACACCGCGCACGAGGTGCTCGAGAGCGTCCTCGAGCATCAGGCGTCGGTCTTCGTCTCGGCGGCGGCCTCAGGAGCGGCGTCCTCGGCGGGCTTCTCCTCGGCAGCGGCCTCGGGGGCTGCGGCCTCGGCCGGCTTGTCCTCGGCGTCGGCCGGCTTCTCCTCGGCCTTGTCGGCCTTCTTCGACTTGGCGGTCGTCGCGGCGGCCTTCGGCTCGTTGCCGGCCTCCTTGAGCGCCTCGTTGAAGAGGTCGATCTTCGACTTCTTCTCCTCGGCCACCTTCAGGGTGCCCTCGGCGCCCTTGATGCCCTTGAAGTTCTGCCAGTCGCCGGTGATCTTGAGGATCTTGGCGACGGCCTCGGACGGCTGCGCGCCGACGCCGAGCCAGTACTGCGCCCGGTCGGAGGTCACCTTGATGTAGCTCGGCTCCTCCTTGGGACGGTAGAGGCCGATCTCCTCGATGACCTTGCCGTCGCGCTTCTTGCGCGAGTCGACGACGACGATGCGGTACTGCGGGACGCGGACCTTGCCGAGGCGCTTCAAACGGATCTTGACTGACACTGGTGGGTGTCTCCTTGGAACTCGTGTGTGATGAGGGCCCTGGACCGAGTGGGGAAAACACCGGGTCGGATCCCTCGAGGGGCCTGGTCGCACGGTGAGAGGGGCCGGACGCACAGGACTCAACGGGAAAGTCTGCCAGACGATGTCCTCACGTCCGAATCATCGACTCCCGGGGGTTGTCGCGCCCCGGCGCGGGCACCATGGCCCCGTGAGCCAGTACCCCGACCCGGCTCCGTACGGCGCCTCCGGCTCGTACGGCGGCGGCCCGGTGCCCCGTCGTCGTGAGCGTCCCGGGGTCCGGTGGTTCGTCCTCGGCGCCCTGTTGCTGGTGGCTGGCCTGGTGCTCTCGGTCTCCGCCATCGTCCTGTCCGTGGCCGCGTTCGCGCGCGTCGAGGCACGAGTGCCCGCCGATGGCGTCAGCCGGAGGATCCCCGTCGAGCCGGGCGCCGAGTACCTGCTGTGGAAGAGGCCCGGCGAGAGCGAGGCCTGCACGGTGGTGGACGCGACCTCGCGCACCGACGTACCCGTCCGGGGGCTCGGCTTCACGTCGTACACCCGCGACCTCGGCAGCGGCTCGTGGGAGGGCAGCCGCACGTTCACCGCGCGGTCGAGCACCATCGAGATCACCTGCGCCCCCGGCACGAGCGCGGTGGAGGTCGGCGAGAAGCCACGGGTGCACACGCTTGTCGGCGGGATCCTGCTCGGTCTCGTGCTGCCGATCCTGCTGGCGGTCGTGGGCTTCGTGCTGCTCCTGGTCGTCGGGATCCTGTACGCCGTCCGCTCACCNCGGCNAGCCACCCCGCGGTAGTCGGTGGGNCCCCCGGGCACCCACGGTGGGCTCAGAGGCGCGTGTGCCCCACGACGCGACCGCGCAGCACCACGCAGGCCGGACGCAGCACGGTGGTGACGTCGAGGCGCGGGTCGGCGTCGAAGACCACGAAGTCGGCGGGAGCACCCTCGTCGAGGGTGGCGTTGCGNCCCAGCCACTCCCGGGCCCGCCAGGAGGCGGCACCGAGGGCGTAGTCGGCCGGCATCCCCAGCTCGGTCATGGCGACGATCTCCCCGCCGAGGTTGCCGTGGCGGCTGACACCCCCGCCGTCGGAGCCGGCGTACAACGGCACCCCGGCCTCGTAGGCGTTCATGATGGTCTCGCGCTGTCGCGCGTGGAGGTCGGTCATGTGCTCGGAGTAGCGGGGGAACTTCTCCCGGCCGGCATCGGCGTACTGCGGGAACTTCTCGATCTGCATCACCGTCGGCACCAGTGCGACGTGGTGGGCCACCATCGCCTCGACCAGGTCGGGCGAGAGACCGGTGCCGTGCTCGATGCAGTCGATGCGAGCCTCGATCAGACCCGGGAGGACGCCCTCCCCGAAGCAGTGGGCGGTGACCCGTGCGCCCTCGGCGTGCGCCGCGGCGATGGCGGCCGCGAAGGTCTCGGCCGGGAAGGACGGAGCCAGGTCCCCGTCGTCGCGCGAGATCCAGTCACCGACCAGCTTGACCCAGCCGTCGCCGCGCCGGGCCTCGGCCACGACCGTCTCGACCAGCTGGTCGGGCTCCACCTCGTGGGCGTAGTTGCGGATGTAGCGGCGGGTGCGTGCGATGTGGCGTCCGGCGCGGATCAGGTGGGGCAGGTCGTCGCGCTCGTGCATCCACGAGGTGTCGAGCGCCGAGCCGCAGTCGCGGATCAGCAAGGCACCGGCGTCGCGGTCGGCGATCGCCTGGGCCTCGGCCTCCTCGTCGCTCGTCGCCCCGTCGTCGTCGAGCCCGAGGTGGCAGTGCGCGTCGACCAGGCCGGGCACGATCCAGCCGTCGACCACCTTCTCGCCCTCGGGGTGCCGCTCGTAGGTGATGTGGCCGTCGACGACGCACAGGTGGCGCACCTCGCCGTCGGGAAGCACCGGGCCGGAGAACTTGAGCACGCTCATGCTCCGAACCTAACGCGCCGGCCGACCCGGCGCAGCGTAGCTACTCCCCCAGCCGGTCGAACAGCCACGTGGGCCCGACGACGACCGCGCCCACGGCGCCGACGTTGGCCGACAGGGCCCGATCGGCCGTCACCACGGTGACCCGGCGTCCCCGGTCGGCGGCTCTGCTGGCCTCGGCGAGGATCGTCGAGTCGCCGTCCTTCGGTGCGTGCACCACCCGCACGTGTGCGTCCTTGCCGGGCCGTACGCCGGACTTGGCGCCGCCCTCGAGCACGAGCACGATCTCGTCGCCCGGCACGTCCGCGGTCAGCAGCTCCTCGTGGAGCCGGCGCGCCGCGCCGGCGCGGTCCTTCCACCACCCGTCGGCGCGGGCCCCCACGACGTTGGCCGCGTCGACGACCAGCGTGGTGCTCACTTGAGGAACTTGGAGAAGTCCTTGGGCAGGTTCAGGTCCGCGGCGGCCTTCTCGTAGTCGATGTCCTCACCGGGCACGCCGAAGGGGTTGCCGGCCGAGGCCGCGGCCTTCTCCTTCT
This sequence comes from Pimelobacter sp., assembly GCA_002698575.1. GTDB lineage: Bacteria > Actinomycetota > Actinomycetes > Propionibacteriales > Nocardioidaceae > Nocardioides. Next base: position 9,789 of record NZZG01000136.1, read on the forward strand.
CGGCCCTGGCCTCCTGCGCCGCCTTGGCCGGGTTGCCGGAGACGCGGCGCCCCTTGGCCTTCTTGGGCTGCTGCTTGCCCTTGCCGCGCTTGCCGCCGCCGGGGCCACCCATCCCGGGCATCCCCGGCATGCCGGGCATCCCGCCGCCCTTCATCATCGACATCATCATCTTGCGCGCCTCGAAGAAGCGGTCGACGAGGGTGTTGACGTCGTTGACGGTGCGGCCCGAGCCCTTGGCGATCCGGGCCCGACGCGAGCCGTCGATGATCTTGGGGTTGGCACGCTCGGCCGGGGTCATCGACTGGATGACGGCCTGGATCCGGTCGATCTCGCGCTCGTCGAAGTTCTCCAGCTGCTCGCGCATCTGGCCCATCCCGGGGAGCATGCCCATGATCTTGGACATCGAGCCGAGCTTGCGGACCTGCTGCATCTGCTGCAGGAAGTCGTCGAGGGTGAAGTCACCGCCCTGACCGGCGAGCTTGGAGGCGGCCTGCATGGCCTGCTCCTGGTCGAACGTCTTCTCGGCCTGCTCGATCAGGGTGAGCATGTCGCCCATGTCGAGGATCCGCGAGGCCATCCGGTCGGGGTGGAAGACGTCGAAGTCGCCCATCTTCTCGCCCGACGAGGCGAACATGACGGGCTTGCCGGTGACCTGGCGGATCGAGAGCGCCGCGCCGCCGCGGGCGTCGCCGTCGAGCTTGGTCAGGACCACGCCGTCGTAGCCGACGCCGTCGAGGAAGGCCTGCGCGGTGACGACCGCGTCCTGGCCGATCATCGCGTCGACGACGAAGAGCACCTCGTCGGGCTGGACCGCGTCGCGGATGTCGGAGGCCTGCTGCATCAGCTCGGCGTCCACACCGAGGCGACCGGCGGTGTCGACGATGACGACGTCGTACAGCTTGCGCTTGGCCTCCTCCATCGCCGCACGGGCCACGGCCACGGGATCGCCGACGCCGTTGCCGACCTCGGGGGCGAAGACGGGTACGCCGACCCGCTCGCCGTTGACCTGGAGCTGGTTGACCGCGTTGGGTCGCTGCAGGTCGCAGGCCACGAGCACCGGGGCCTTGTCCTGCTCCTTGAGCCACAGCGCGAGCTTGGCGGCCAGGGTGGTCTTGCCGGCGCCCTGGAGTCCCGCCAGCATGATGACGGTCGGCCCGGACTTGGCGTAGCGCAGTCGACGGGTCTCGCCACCGAGGATCGTCACGAGCTCCTCGTGGACGATCTTGATGATCTGCTGGGCCGGGTTGAGCGCCTGGCTGACCTCGTCGGCGCGGGCGCGCTCCTTGACGGCAGCGACGAACTCCTTGACCACCGGCAGCGCGACGTCGGCCTCGAGCAGCGCGATCCGGATCTCACGGGCGGTCGCGTCGATGTCGGCCTCGGAGAGCCGACCCTTCCCCCGGAGGTTCTTGAAGGTATCGGCGAGGCGATCGGAGAGAGTGGCGAACACAGATGGGTCCTACGGGCCGGAGGTCAGGGACCGCTACAGGATAGTGGCCCGCCGGGCGTGCCCCTACGCTCGGGCACATGACTGCGTGGATCGTCGTGATCGGCACGATCGTCCTCGGTCTGCCGCTCCTGGTCTGGGTCTCGCACCGGATGCTCACCACCGCGCATCGGGACGGCACCGGCGGCTCGGGAGGCAGCGACGCCTTCGGGGCGATCGTCGACGTCTTCGAGCCGGCCCGCGCCCGGGCCGACGCGGACCTCGAGAGCCACAAGACGATGCGCCAACCGCTCCCCGCGCCGGGTGACGACCCGGGCCCACCCCAGATCATCGACGGCACGTCGATCCGGATCCGCCGCCCGCGCGGGTAGTCGGGCGCCGCAGGGCTCGGTGTGGCCTCGAGCGGAGGCTCGGCCAGGCCTCAGCTGAGCGCGGCCCGCACCGCATGCGCCGCCTCGGCAGCACGGGTCTCCGAGAGCGCGCCCGCCGAGGCCTCCTGCAGGTAGAAGACGTCCACGGCCTGTGGCCCCAGCGTGTCGAGGTGGGCCGAGCGGACGGCCACGTCGAGGCGGGCCAGCGCCGAGCAGACCAGGTAGACGACCCCCGGACGGTCCGCGGCGCGGACCTCGAGCACCGTCGCCTGCTCGCTCGCCTCGGGTCGGACGACGACCGTCGGCGCCAGCGCGTCGGCTCCGGGGGCGAACCGGGTGAGCGGGTCGGCCCGGCCGCCCACGATCGCGTCGTACTTCGTGCGCAGGATCGCCGGGTCGACGGACTCCGCCCCGACCTCCCACACCGACACGCCGTACTCCCCCTGGGCCCAGACCCGTGCGGCGCGCACCGGCACGCGCTGCAGCGCGAGCATGGCCGCGAAGTCGGCGAGCAACCCGACGCGGTCCAGGGCGATCGTGGTGATCCTCGACCCGTCGGGCACGGGCTCGACGGTGATCGACACCGAGGCCGGGTCGAGGTCGTCGGGCACGGTGAGCTCGTCGGTGGTGATCGGCGGCAGCGCGACGCCGGTGTCGAGGGCAGCCCGCGCGCGCCGGGACAGGTCCACGATCAGGCCGGCCCGCCACGACGACCACGCCTTCGGTGCGGTCGCCTTGGCGTCGGCCTCGGTCAGGGCACTGAGCAACGACAGCGCCTCGGCGGTGCCCATCGTGGAGGCCACGAGGTCGACCGTGGCTGGGTCGTCGGGGTCACGCGTCGTCGCTGTGGTCGCGAGCAGCAGGTGCCAGCGCACGAGGTGGGCGATCAGGTCGACCGACTCCTGCTCGAAGCCCATCCGCGTGGCGACCGCGCGGGCGATCGGCTCCCCGGCCACGCTGTGCTCGGTCAGCCCTCCCTTGCCGATGTCGTGCAGCAGGGCGGCGACCATCAGGACGTCGGGCCGCGCGACCGTACGGATCAGCTCGGAGGCCTCGATGCACGTCTCGACGACGTGGCGGTCGACGGTGAAGCGATGGATCACCGAGGCGTGCGGAAGGAGCCGGACCCGCTCCCACTCCGGCAGGAAGCGCGTCAGCGCCTCGGTCTCCTCGAGCGTCTCCCAGACCTCCAGGAGCCCGCGCCCGGAGGCGAGCAGCCGCACCAGCAGGTGTCGGGCCTCCTCGGGCCACGGCTCCGGCAGCGGGGCGCACTCGCGCACGAGCCGGGCCGCAGTGGCGGGCGCCAGCACCACGTTGCGCTCTGCGGCCACGGTCGCGGCGCGCAGCAGCAGCACCGGGTCGTGGGCGGGATCGGCCTTGCGATCCAGCACCACCTCCCCGGCCGACAGCGCGACACCGTGGGCCAGGGGCTCGAGGACCGGACGTCGGGGGGTCTGGGGCGACCGCGGACGTGACAGGACCCCGTCGACGCGCCGCCAGGCCAGGCGTGAGAGGTGGGTGATGCGTCGACCGATCTCCCTCACGTGCACCTGGGCGGCGCGGTCGTCGGCGAGGCCCAGGGCGACGGCGAGGTCGGGCCACATCTCCGGTGAGATGCGGTCGCTGGCCCGGCCGGCCAGCTGCTGGACGACGTCGCGCACGTCGAGCAGCGCCTGCCGGCTCTGCTCCAGCTCGGTGTGAGGCACGTCCACGAGCCAGGTCGCGACGATGCCGCGCAGCGTGGTGGCGTCGCGCAGACCGCCCTCGGCCTCCTTGACGTCGGGCACCGAGAGGTGCGCCAGCTCACCGATCAGGCGGTGCCGGTTGAGCGAGGCCGTGCGCACCTCGGGCAGGCGCTCGCGGGCTCCCTTGCGCCACTGGGCGAGCATCGTGGTCCGCAGCCGGAGCGTGAGGTTGGGGTCGCCGGCCACGTGCCGTACGTCGAGCAGGCCCGAGGCGACGCGGTGGTCGGCGTCGGCCGCAGCCACCATCTCGGGCAGCGATCGCACCGAGTGGTCGAGCTGTGAGCCGGAGTCCCACAGGGGGTACCAGATCTTGGTCGCCAGCTCCCCGAGCTCGACGCCCTCGTCGTGGACCAGGACGACGTCGAGGTCGGAGTGCGGCGCCAGCTCGGCGCGCCCGTAGCCGCCGACGGCGACCAGCGCCACGCCGTTGTCGGGCCCGGAGCAGTCGGTGTAGGCGGTGCTGCACAGGTCGTCGGCCGCCCGGGTGCGAGCAGCGCGTTCGTCGGCCGTCACCGGTCGGCAGCCTCCCTCACTCGGAGCTTCACCTGGATCTCGCTGGGGGACGGCACGGGTGGGTGGTACCTCAGAGAGCGGCTTCGTCGCGGTCGCCCGTGCGGACGCGGACGACCGACTCGAGCGGGGAGACCCAGATCTTGCCGTCGCCGATGCGCCCGGTCTGTGCGCTCGTCTCGATCGCCGCGACGACGGTCTCGACGTCCTCGTCGTCGATGGCGACCTCGAGGCGGATCTTGGGCACCAGCGAGATCTCGTACTCGGCGCCCCGGTAGACCTCGGTGTGGCCCTTCTGCCTGCCGTAGCCGCTGACCTCCCCCACGGTCATGCCACTGACCCCGGCCGTCTCGAGGGCCTGGCGGACGTCCTCCCACTTGTGCGGCTTGATGACTGCGGTCACGAGCTTCATCTGGTGGTCTCTCCTCGTCAGGGGCGTCCGGGTCCCGGGGCGACGTGCGGTGCCGGCACGGCTGGTCTCGCCTCGATCATGCCCGACCGTGCCAGGAAGGTCGCGATGACCGCGCCGGGCGACAGCCACGTCGTGGGGCGGGATGCGCGCGGCCCGGCCGTCCGAGGACGACCGGGCCGCGCGGTGCTGCTCAGGTCATGCCCAGCGATGGCCGTCCCCGAGTGACGGACGCTGGTGGTGCTGGTCGGAGGCTCTCCCTCAGAGAGCGGCCTCGTCCTTGTCGCCGGTCCGCACGCGGATCACGGTCTCGACGGGGCTGACCCACACCTTGCCGTCGCCGATCCGACCCGTCTGGGCCGTCCGGACGACGATGTCGACGATGTCGGCGGCGTCACCGTCGTCGACGACGATCTCGATGCGGATCTTCGGCACCAGGGCGATGTCGTACTCGGCGCCACGGTAGACCTCGGTGTGGCCCTTCTGGCGGCCGTAGCCGCTGACCTCGCTGACCGTCATCCCGGTCACGCCGAAGGTCTCGAGGGCCTCGCGGACGTCTTCCCACTTGTGCGGCTTGATCACCGCGGTCACGAGCTTCACTTGAGGATCCCTTCGCTCGAGCCGGCGAGGGCGCCAGCGTGCAGATCGTAGGCCGACTCACCGTGCTGGTCGAGGTCGATACCGCCGACCTCGGCCTCCTCGCTGACGCGCCACCCGATCGTGTACTTGATGGCCAGGGCGATGACGAGGGTCGCGATGCCCGACCAGGCGATGGCCACGAGGACACCGAGGATCTGGTCGACGAGCGAGTCGATGCCGCCGCCGTAGAACAGCCCGTCCGCGGCGCCGCCCGCCACGACCGAGCCCTCGGGCGCGGTCACGGAGAACAGGCCGATCAGGACCGTGCCGACGATGCCGCCCACGAGGTGGACACCCACCACGTCGAGCGAGTCGTCCAGGCCGAACTTGAACTTGTAGCCCACCGCGATGGCACACAGCACACCGGCGACGAGACCGATCATCGCGGCACCGAACACGTTGACCGCACCCGCGGCCGGCGTGATCGCGACCAGACCGGCCACGATGCCCGAGGCGGCGCCCAGGCTGGTCGCCTTGCCGTGCATCACCCGCTCGATCACGAGCCAGCCGATGATGGCGGCCATCGTGGCGATGGTGGTGTTGGAGAAGGTCAGGCCGGTCTCGGCGAGGAACTGCTCGCTCGGGTCGAGGCCGTCGACGAAGATCAGCGATCCGACGTTGAAGCCGTACCAGCCGACCCACAGCAGGGCGGCGCCCAGCATCGTGAGGGTCAGGTTGTGCGGGCGCATCTTCTCCTTGGGCCAGCCGATGCGCTTGCCCACGACCAGGGCGAGCACGAGACCCGCGACACCGGCGTTGATGTGCACGGCGGTTCCACCGGCGTAGTCCTGGGCACCGATGTTGGTGCAGATCAGGGCGTCGTCGGTGCAGCCGAAGACCATGTGGGCCAGCGGGAAGTAGGACAGCGTCGCCCAGAGCGGGACGAAGACGACCCACGCGGAGAACTTCACGCGGTCGGCGATCGCGCCGCTGATCAGCGCGGTGGTGATCACCGCGAAGGTCAGCTGGAACATCATGAAGGTGTAGCCGCCGTAGTCGACGCCGTCGAGGGCGAAGTTGCTGAACGGCGAGTTGAAGAAGGTGTCGATGCCACCCTCGCCGCTGAACACCATGCTGTAGCCGTACAGCACCCAGAGGATGCCGACGATCGCCATCGCGACGTAGGACATCATCATCATGTTGAGCACGGACTTCGAGCGCGTCATGCCGCCGTAGAACAGTGCCAATGCGGGAGTCGTCATCATCAGCACGAGCAACGTGGCCACGAGCATGAAGGCGTTATAGCCGTCCACAGGACCTCCATGGAGTTTGGATCTCGGGTAGGTGGGAAGGTTCGACGTCGCTGTCGTTCCGGTCCCGCCTGATTCCGTGGAAGCCTCGTGGGGCGACATTTCGCTGCCGTCCGAGGAATGTTCTAGTCAGGTAACGAACTTCGGCTTTTTGTTTCGTGGTCGTTAACCGTCGGCCGGTCCCCGCGGATCGTCCGGCGATTCGGCCAGGTCGCCGGACGGTTTCCTGCCTGCGCGGCAGGGGGGTTCAGCGGGAGTTCAGCCGAGCAGGGCGTCGACGAACGCAGCGGCGTCGAAGGGCGCCAGGTCGTCGGGACCCTCGCCGAGGCCGACGAGCTTGACGGGTACGCCGAGCTCGCGCTGGACCGCGACGACGATGCCGCCCTTGGCCGAGCCGTCCAGCTTGGTCAGCACGATGCCGGTGACGTCGACGACCTCGCTGAACACGCGCGCCTGGATCATGCCGTTCTGCCCGGTGGTGGCGTCGAGGACGAGCAGGACCTCGGTGACCGGGGTCTGCTTCTCGATGACGCGCTTGACCTTGCCGAGCTCGTCCATCAGGCCGGCCTTGTTCTGCAGCCGGCCGGCGGTGTCGACGATGACGGTGTCCATCGAGGACTCCATGCCCTGCTTGACCGCGTCGAAGGCCACGCTGGCCGGGTCGGTGCCCTCCGGGCCGGTGACGACCTCCACGCCGACACGCTCGGCCCACGTGGCGAGCTGCTCGACGGCCGCGGCGCGGAACGTGTCGGCGGCCCCCAGCGTGACGCTGCGGTCCTCGGCCACCAGGATCCGGGCGATCTTGCCCACGGTCGTGGTCTTGCCGGCTCCGTTGACGCCGACGACCAGGACGACCCCGGGGTGCCCGTCCTGGCCACTGACGTTGAGCCGACGGTCCATGTCGGGGTCGACGAGCTTGATCAGCTCGTCGCGCAGCACGGCCTTCGGGTCGGCGGCCTCCTCGCCCCCGACGCGCAGCCGCGTGCGGAGGTTGTCCACGACCTGCTGGGTGGGGGCGACGCCGACGTCGGCGGTCAGCAGCAGGTCCTCGATCGACTCCCAGGTGTCCTCGTCCAGCTTGTCCCGGCTGAGCAGGGCCAGCAGCCCACGTCCGAGCCCGCCCTGCGATCCCGCCAGGCGCTCGCGCAGCCGCACCAGGCGCGACCGGGTGCCCTCGGGGCGCTCCAGGGCCGGTGTCGTCTGCGGCGCGATCTCGACCGGTGGTGCCGCCGGGAGATCGGTGTCGATCTCGAGCGTCGGGTCGGTCGTGGGCGGCGCCGTGGGGGCCTGCGGCGCCTCGGTGCCCGCGCGGCCCGACGTACGGCCGCCCCGGACGAGCAGGAGGGCGCCGGCGCCCACGGCGAGGACCGCAACCGCGGCGATGATGATGATCAGCAGCACGACAGACATGTCGCCATCCAACCAGCCGCGAGGCAACTACCTGACCAACGGCTCCAGCACCGAGCGGATCAGGTCCGGCACCGGGGTCACCGGTCGCCCGCCGGCCGGGTCGGAGTTGTCGACGTAGACGTGCACGAACCGGCCCTCGGCGCACGCCGGCTCGTCGGCAGAGCCGTCGCCACCCTGGAAGAGCCCGACCCGGTAGACGACCGAGGACGAGCCCAGCCTGTCCACGACCAGGCCCAGCTCGATCGGGCGCGGGTAGCCCATCTCGGCGAAGTAGCGGCACGACACCTCGGCCACCACCCCGATCTGGGGCAGGTCGCGGATGTCGGTGCCGGTCGCCTCGGCGAGGTGGGCGTTGACGGCGGTGTCGATCAGGTCGAAGTAGCGGGCGTTGTTGAGGTGGCCGTAGACGTCGTCGTCCGACCAGCGCGTCGTCGCGGTGCGCCAGTCGACGTAGTCGGCCCGGGTGGGACGGGACGGACGGGACGGACGGGCAGGTGGGGGTGCTGGGGTGCTCATGTCAGGCCTCCGACTCGCGCAGCCGCTGGGAGATGACGGTGCTGACGCCGTCGCCGCGCATGGTCACGCCGTACAACGCGTCGCCCACCTCCATCGTCCGCTTCTGGTGGGTGATGACGAGCAGCTGGGAGTTCTCGCGCAGCTCCTCGTAGATCTCGAGCAGACGACCCAGGTTGGTGTCGTCGAGGGCCGCCTCGACCTCGTCGAGGATGTAGAACGGCGACGGCCGGGCCTTGAACAGCGCCACCAGGAAGGCGACCGCGACCAGCGAGCGCTCGCCCCCGGAGAGCAGGGAGAGACGCTTGACCTTCTTGCCGGGCGGCCGGGCCTCCACCTCCACCCCGGTGGTCAGCATGTCGGCCGGGTCGGTCAGCACCAGGCGGCCCTCCCCGCCGGGGAAGAGTCGGGCGAAGGTCGAGTCGAAGGCGCGCTCGACGTCGGCGTAGGCCTCGGTGAAGACCTGCTCGACGCGGGTGTCGACCTCGCGGACGATGTCGAGCAGGTCCTTGCGGGTGCTCTTGAGGTCCTCCAGCTGCTCGGTGAGGAACTTGTGCCGCTCCTCCATCGCCGAGAACTCCTCGAGCGCCAGCGGGTTGACCTTGCCGAGCATGGTCAGCTGACGCTCGGCCTGCTTGAGGCGCTTCTGCTGCTCCTCGCGGACGTAGGGCACCGAGGGCCCCTGCTCGTCGTCCTGGTCGTGCTCCTCGTCGCCCTGCGCCGGCGCGGGAGGCGCCTGCTCCGCCGCGACTCCGTCGTCCGAGGCCTCCCCCGGTACGGCGACCGGCGGCCTCGATCGGTCCTGCGGGGCCTCCGGGCTCGCCAGCGACGGAGGGACGAGCTGGTCGGGGCCGAAGTCGGCCACCAGCGCGTCGGGGTCGAGGCCGAGCTCGTCGAGGGCGCGCTCCTCGAGCTGCTCGATGCGCATCCGCTGCTGGGCGCGGGCCATCTCGTCGCGGTGCACGGAGTTGACGAGCTGGTCGTGCTCCTTGCCGAGCTCACGCAGGTCGGCACGGACCTCGAGGAGCTGACGCTCTCGTCCGCTGCGGGCCTGCTCGACGCGCAGCCGGGCCTGGGTCGCCTCGTAGATCGAGACCTCGAGGCGGGCGAGCACGTAGCCCGCGGCGGCGCTGACGGCCTCGGCCGCGCGCCCCTCGCGCAGCAGCCGCTCGCGCCGTTCGGCGGCCCGGGCCCGGGTGTCGCGCTCGGCCTGCGCCTGGCGCAGCAGGGTGTCGACGCGCCCGTGCAGGGCGCGAGCGCGCTCCTCGGCGGTGCGCAGGGCGAGGCGGGCATCCATCTCCGCCTGGCGCGCCACCTTGGCGGCCTCGACCAGACGGGTGCGCTCGGTGGTGTCGGGCTCCTCGTCGGGAGCGTCCTCGGCGGTGGCGAGCCGCTGCTCGAGGTCGGCCAGCCCGGCCAGGTCGGCCTCCCGCGCCGCCTGCGCCTTCTCGATCGCCTGGGTGAGTCGCTCCGCCTCGCCCTTGGCGGCCCGCGCCTGGGACCCGTACTGCCCCAGCTCCTCGGCCACCGCGGCCAACGTGGCGTCGGACTCGTGGAGCCGGGCGAGCGCGACGTCGACGCGCTTGTGCGCCTCGAGGCGCTCGCGCTCCAGCGCGGCCTGCTCGAACCCGAGCCGCTCCCCCGTCGCGGTCGCCGCGGCGAGCTGGGCCGCCGCGTCGTCGACGGCGCTCTGGATCTCGATCAGGCTCTGCTGGGCGCTCGACCCACCGCCGGCGACGTGGGTGCCGAGCAGGTCGCCGTCGCGGGTGACCGCGACGACGTCGGGCAGGTCGGCGACGAGACGTCGGGCCGCGTCGAGGTCCTCGACGACCGCGATCCGCGCGAGGATCCGGGTGATCGCAGCTCGCAGCGAGTCGGGGCACTCCACGACGTCGACGGCGTACGCCGTGTCCGCCGGCAGGGTGGGCCAGTCGCGGGCCGGAGCTGTCCCGCCCGCGAGCACCAGGCCGGCCCGGCCGAGGTCACCGGCGCGCAGGTGGGCGATGGCGGCCACCGCGGCGTCGGCGTCGGCGACCGCCACGGCGTCGGCCGCGGCACCGAGGGCACCGGCCACCGCCGCCTCGTAGCCGGCGGTCACGGTGAGGAGCGCGGCCACGGAGCCCAGCAGACCGGGCACCGCGTCGGTGTCGGCGAGCAGGGCGCCGGCACCGTCCTTGCGGTTGAGCCCCATCTCCAGGGCGTCCTTGCGGGCCGAGAGGGTCGAGCGGTCCCGGTCGGCCTGGGTGGCCTGCTCCCGCACGACGGCGAGGCGCTCCTCGACCTCGC
>NZZG01000137.1 GCA_002698575.1 Pimelobacter sp.
ATGACCCCGGGCAGGTCGAGTGCTTCGGCCTGGCCGATCAGGCGGGTCTCGACCTCGGCCAACCGGGCCAGGCCGGTGGACAGGCGGGTGATCGCGGCGGTGGTCTCCTCGACGTTCAACGACCACGCCGGAGTGCCGGCGATCTGGTCGAGCTGGGCCTCGAGCACCTCGAGGCAGGCCAGGATCGGATGTCCCGTTCCGGTGCCGTCGAGGTGCCTGCTCATGACTCCATACAAGCACCCACCACCGACATCGCCAGACAGTCAATCCGGCTCAACCATGGGGGTTTTGGACAACCGTGCGAGCAGCTCGCCTGTGGATGACTCGTGGGTAGGCGGGGGTGCTGGAGGGTAGTTGGGTCGCCGGGTCTCGAGGCTCGTCGCTGGCGCTCCTCACACCTCGACCAGCGTGAGGTCCGATCAGCGCTGGCGCTCCTCACACCTCGACCAGCGTTGGGCCGGCTCGACCAGCGTTGCCTCAGGACTTCTTCGCAGCTGCCTTCTTGGTCGTCTTCTTCGCGGCGCTCTTCTTCGTCGCGCTCTTCTTGGCGGTCGACTTCTTCGCCGCGGACTTCTTCGCGGGTGCCTTCTTGGCGCCCTTCTTGGCCGCCTTCTTCGCCGGGCCCCGGGCACGACGGTCGGCGAGCAGCTCGGCGGCGCGCTCGGTGGTGATCTCCTCGACCGAGTCGTCCTTGCGCAGCGTCGCGTTGTACTCGCCGTCGGTGACGTACTCACCGAAGCGACCGGACTTCACCACGATCGGCTGGCCCGAGACCGGGTCGGCGCCGAGCTCCTTGAGCGGCGGTGCCGCGGCCGCGCGGCCCCGCTGCTTGGGCTGGGCGTAGATCGCGTTGGCCTCGTCGAGGGTGATCGTGAAGAGCTGCTCCTCGCTGGTGAGCGAGCGGGAGTCGGTGCCCTTCTTCAGGTAGGGCCCGTAGCGGCCGTTCTGCGCGGTGATCTCGACCATCTCGGTGGTCGCCGGGATCTCCTCGCCGTCCTCGCCGGTCTTGGCCTTGACCTCCACCTCGACCTCGCCGACCACGCGCGGCAGCGAGAGCAGCTTGACCGCGTCGTCGAGCGTGATGGTGTCCAGCGACATCGACTTGAACAGCGAGCCCGTGCGCGGCTTGGCCTTCTTGGGCGCGTCGTCGGGCAGGTCCTCGGTGACGTACGGGCCGTAGCGACCGTTCTTCGCGACCACCCGCAGCCCGGTCTCCGGGTGCGTGCCGAGCTCGATCTCCTCGCCCGCCGGGTTGGCGAACAGCTCGACGGCCTTCTCCATCGTCAGCTCGTCGGGCGGCAGGTCGTCGGGCACGTTGGCCCGCTTGCCGGCCGGGTTGCCGTCGTCGTCGGGTCCCTCGAGGTAGGGGCCGTAGCGCCCCACGCGCAGGAAGATCTGTGCCTCGGGGTCCCCGATCGGGAACGTCGCGTTGTCCCGGGCGTCGATCTCGCCGAGCTCGGTGACCAGGGCGTGCAGCCCGGGGACGGCCTCGGAGCCGTAGTAGAACTCCGTCAGCTCCTCGACCCGGTGCTTGCGCCCACCGGCGATCTCGTCGAGCACGTCCTCCATCTCCGCGGTGAACTCGTAGGAGACGTGGCGCGGGAAGTGCTCCTCCAGCAGCCGGATCACCGAGAACGCCAACCAGGCCGGCACCAGCGCCGAGCCCTTCTTGTAGACGTAGCCACGGTTGAGGATGGTGCCGATGATCGAGGCGTACGTCGACGGGCGCCCGATCTCGCGCTCCTCGAGCTCCTTGATCAGCGTCGCCTCGGTGTAGCGCGCGGGCGGCTTGGTCTCGTGGCCGTTGGCGCCCAGCGAGTCGGCCGTCACGGCGTCACCCTCGGCCAGCGCGGGCAGGCGCGTCTCCTGGTCGTCCTTGGCGCCGCCGTCGTCGGTGCCCTCGACGTAGGCCTTCAGGAACCCGTGGAACGTGATGACACGCCCCGAGGCGGAGAAGACGACGTCCTCGCCGCTGGTGGCCGGACCGCCGAGGCGGACCGAGACGCTCTGGCCCACGGCGTCCTTCATCTGCGAGGCGACCGTGCGCATCCAGATCAGCTCGTAGAGCCGGAACTGGTCGCCGGTCAGGCCGGTCTGCGCAGGGGTGCGGAACGACTCCCCCGCCGGCCGGATCGCCTCGTGCGCCTCCTGGGCGTTCTTGACCTTCGAGGCGTAGGTCCGCGGGCTGTCGGGCAGGTACTCGGCGCCGTACAGCTCGCGCACCTGGGAGCGTGCGGCCTCGACCGCTCCGCCCGACAGGGTCGTGGAGTCGGTACGCATGTAGGTGATGAAGCCGTTCTCGTAGAGCCGCTGCGCGACCGACATCGCCGAGGAGGCGCTCATCCCGAGTTTGCGGCTGGCCTCCTGCTGCATCGTGGTCGTGCGGAAGGGGGCGTACGGCGAGCGACGGTAGGGCTTGGACTCGACCGAGCGGACCTCGTACGTCGTGTCCGCCAGCGCCGAGACCAGCGCCTCGGCGCGGGTGCGGTCGAGGTGGACGACGTCGGCGCCGGCCTTGAGCTGGCCGTCCTGGCCGAAGTTGGAGCCGGAGGCGACGCGGGTGCCGTCGAGGGAGTGCAGCTTGGCCGGGAACATCCGCGGCCCGGAGTCGGCCGCGGCCGCACCGCGGTCGAAGGTGCCCTCGAGGTCCCAGTAGGAGGCCAGCTTGAACTTGATCCGCTCGCGCTCCTTGTCGACGACCAGGCGGGTCGCCACGGACTGCACGCGCCCGGCCGAGAGCCCGGACATGACCTTCTTCCACAGCACGGGGCTGACCTCGTAGCCGTAGAGGCGGTCGAGGATGCGGCGGGTCTCCTGCGCCTCGACGAGGTCCATCGCGATGTCGCGCGGGTTGTCGGCGGCCTCGAGGATCGCGGCCTTGGTGATCTCGTGGAAGACCATCCGCTTGACCGGGATGTTCTTGGGCTTCAGCTCGTCGAGCAGGTGCCAGGCGATGGCCTCGCCCTCACGGTCCTCATCGGTGGCCAGGAAGAGCTCGTCGGCGTCCTTGAGCAGCGACTTGAGCTTGGAGATGTGCGACTTCTTGTCCCGCGGCACCACGTAGTAGGGGGTGAAGCCGTCCTCGACGTCGACCGCGAGCCGGCCCCAGGACTTCTCCTTGATCTTGGCCGGGGTGTCGGCGGCGTTGTTGGGCAGGTCGCGGATGTGCCCGATCGAGGACTCCACGACGTAGCCGTCCCCGAGGTCCCCGCCGATGGTGCGGGCCTTCGCCGGGGACTCGACGATCACCAACTTGTGTGCCACGGACTGGTCACTTTCCTTCACTGCTGGGTCGAACCTGGGCGTTCGGGTGGGCTCCGGGCGGCACCGCTCGGAGGCGCGAGCCACCCGAGAAGGTGCTCACGGCCGATCACGGTAGCGCGTGCTGTCCACCCGACCGGCGGCGCTCGTCGTTGCGGACCGGCCCCGGCCTCCCGTCGGCCCCCTGGCCGAGGCCGGTCGAGGGGCGCCGTGTGTCACCGGATCTCGAGCTCGCCGACCGCCTCGTCCTGCGCGTCGATCATCGCCTGGTCGCCGATCGGCACGACGCTGACGAACAGCCCGTACGACGAGGGGTCGCCGGTGTCGACGACGACCACCTTGGCGACGTCGCCCTCGACGCTGAGCTCGGGGTCGTCGATCCGGATCTCCTGGGTCAGCTCCCACGCCGGCGCGCCGTCGACGACCGTCTCGGTCGAGTCGAGCTCGGTGCTGCCGGTGAAGTCGGAGTAGAAGCTCGCCGAGCCGGCCATGCACTGCACGACGACCTCGGCTGCCTGGCGCGGGGACTCGAACCCGTTGCCGCGACTGAGGCTGCCAAGCGCGTAGGTCGCCACCCACCCGGAGGTGAGGCCCTGCTCGATGATCTTCGAGGGGGCGAAGACGCCGTCGGCGAACGTGAAGGCCGGGCCCTGGTCGAGGGCCGTCTCGTAGTCGGCCGGCTTCGGCACGCGCAGTCCCCCGCCGGTGATGAAGCGCCCCCGCTCACCGGTGACGCCCTGCTCCGGCAGCCCGCCCGTGCACTGCAGCACCGACGGGCCGTCCGCGCCGGGATCGGTCGGCTGGGTGGTCGGCGGTGCCTGGGGAGAGGCCTGCGGCGTGGGGGCGGGATCGTCGGGCTGCGGGGTCGGCTCGGGGCTCGGAGCGGGGCTCGCGGTGCTCGCAGCGCTCCGGGCGACCGGGTCGTCGTCGTCCACCAGGGCGCCGACCACGAAGAACGTGGCGATCCCGAGGAGCAGCGTGAGCGCCACGGCGACCAGCACCAGGCCGACGGTGCGGCCCGAGCCGTTGCCGGGGCTGCTCGGCGGCGGCGGCACCTGGCCCTGCCACCCCGACGGGCTCGGCGGCCCGAGCGGCCCGATGGCGGCGTACGACTGGAAGCCGCCGTCCCCGGGCGGACTGCCCCCGGGCACCACGGTGGGCTGGTCGAAGCCGCCCGGAGGGGGCGGCGGGCTGGTCGCGATCGGCTGGGTGGGAACCGGCGGCGGGGTGGACGCCGCCGGAGTGGGCGGGGGTGGGGGCGGGGGTGCGAGACCACCCGGTGGCGGGCCGTACGGCGTGTCGGCCAGGGTCTCGCTCCAGACGTCGCCGTCCCAGTAGCGGAACGCGCCCGGCTGACCGGACGGATCGGGGTACCAACCAGCAGCTGCCACACCTCGAGGCTACCCGCCGGCTGCCCGCTCGGTCAGGCGGTCAGGAAGCCCTCGGCGACCAGCTCCGCGACCACCGGCAGGTACGTCGTGCGCGCCCGCTCCGCCTCCTCGGCGTCGTGCCCGAGCAGCTGGGCGAGCGCGTCCAGGATCTGCCCGACGCTCAGCTCGCCGTCACAGGCGCCGACCAGCGCGGCCACGACGGTGTCGGCCTGCC
The DNA here is from genome assembly GCA_002698575.1 of Pimelobacter sp. Lineage (GTDB taxonomy): Bacteria > Actinomycetota > Actinomycetes > Propionibacteriales > Nocardioidaceae > Nocardioides. Next base: position 4,867 of record NZZG01000137.1, read on the forward strand.
GGGCGCGGCGCAGCCCGCGTTGCTGGCGCAGCACGATGGTCGAGGGGTCCTCGGCCCCGACCGCGCCCACCGTCTCCTGCACGACGTCCTCGCGGGCGACCGGACGGGAGTCGAGCCTCACGGCCGTGGGATCGGCCCGACCCCACTCGCCGATCGCGGGCGCGATCGGCTGCTCGACGTCGTAGGGCCACTGCAGGAGCTCGGTGCGTGCTCGACCGGTGGCGCCCGGCGCGCTGCCGCCCGGGGCGCGCAGGTTGATCCACCCGAACCCGATCGCCTCGATCCCCTGCTCGTCGAACCACGACAGCCACGTGTCGTAGCGCTGCAGGTAGTCGGGGGCGCCGTGCTGCCCGGCGTCCTTGAGCCACAGCTCGACGTAGGCCGACGGGTCGAGGACCTCGCGCTGCACGACCAGCGCGTCGTGGTCGGCGGCGATCCACTCCGACAGCCGCTCGTCCCACGGACGGTCCGCGGCGATGACCCAGTTGGCCAGGACCTGGCACCACCCGCCGGGCGCCAGGTGGGCCGGCGCGGCGCGGACGATGTCCTCCACGACCCGGTCGCCGGGCAGGCCCGAGTCGCGGTAGACCAGCCGCTCTCCCGTCGCCGGCGAGATCACGAACGGCGGGTTCGTGGCGATCAGGTCGAAGCGCTCCTCGCGCACCGGCTCGAAGAAGGACCCGTCGCGGACCTCGACCACGTCGTCGACGTCGTTGAGGGCGGCGTTGAACCGGGCGACCGCCAGCGCACGGGCGTTGACGTCGGTGGCGACGACGCGCTGCGCGTGCTGGGCGAGGTGCAACGCCTGCACCCCGCACCCGGTGCCGAGGTCGAGCGCGGAGCCGACCGGCTCTCGCAGGGTGAGCTGGGCCAGGGAGGTGGAGGCCGGACTGATGCCGAGCACGTGGTCGGCCACGACGCGCTGCGGCCCGCCGTCCAGCCCCGGCGTCAGGTCGCTGACCACCCACAGCGGGGTGTCGTCGTCGGTGCCGTAGGGACGACAGTCCAGCCGCGCGCGCACCTCGCTCACGCTCTGCTCGAGCAGCCCCGCCACGGAGAGGCGGTCGACCAGCCCGGGCAGCGCGGCCTCGGCGTCGGCGACCGACACGGTGGTCTGCAGCAGGAAGAGACGCACCAGCGTCGCGAGCGGGCCGCCTCCCGCCGTACGGCGCAGTCCCGGCGTCGTCTCGTTGCGGGCCAACGCGTCGTGGGCGCGGGTGCCGAGCAGGTCGGCGGTGCCCTCGTAGGTGAAGTCGGCGGCGAGCAGCGCTGCGCGCAGCGGGCCCGCCAGGGCGGTGTTCCCCAAGGTCATCGGTGCGTCTGCCTCACGAGTCAGGAGTGGTAGTAGTCGCTGAGCGCGAGACGCCCGGCGCGGTAGTCGTCGAGTGCCCGACGGTAGAGCCCCAGCCTCAGCTCCGCCTCGTAGCCCTCGTACTGCGGGCAGCCGACCGCACGGGCGTGGGCGAGCTCGGCCTCGACGTCGTAGGGCACCCGCACGAACGCGATCGAGATCGGGGCCGGGTCGGGCTCGTCGAGGAGCCCCTCGAGCACGACGTACGACGCCGTCGGGTCGCCCATCGCGTTGCCGGCGCTGCCGGTGTTGAAGAGGGTCCGACCCTCGAGCTGGGTCTCGTAGAACGGCTCGTGGATGTCGGCGTACCCCACCATGTCGGGGACCGGTCCGTCACCGACCGCGGCGATCGTGGCCGGGGTGTTGGCGAACTGGCCGAGGAACTCCTGCTGCGACTTCACGTAGCGCACGCGGCGATGCACGGTCTCCGCGGAGGCGTGCATCAGCCGGATCCGTCGACCGCTCATCAGCAGGTCGTGGCAGAAGGGCAACCCGCGCAGCCACTCGCCCTGGCCCGGTGAGAGCTGATCGGCCCACCACCGCAGCGCGGCATCGTCCGGGCGGTCGGGGTCGGGCAGGAAGTCGTCCCAGTTGCCGAGGATGTTGACCTCGCAGCGCTGCCGGCACAGCTCGACCACCTCGCGACCGCGCGGACCCTTGCCGACGAAGTCGCCCAGGTTGAGGATCCGGGTGATCCCGCGGTCGTCGATGTCGGCGAGCACCGCCTCGAGAGCGGTCAGGTTGCCGTGGACGTCGGAGATGAGGGCGAGCCGCTCCCGGGTCATGACGCCAGTGTGTCAGGGCAACGGCCGTCTCCCGATTCGTGTCGCTGCGGGCCTCGCACGGCCTACCCTCAGTGGTGTCTCCCCCCGCATCCTCCCCCGCACCGCTGCGGGGCACCCCGGAGGTCCCGCCCATGTCCCCTGCTTCCCTCACCCGCCGCGCCCCCCGTGGCGCCCTCGCCTGCACCGTGGCGGCCCTCGTCGCCGCAACGACCCTCACCGGCCCGACCACGTCGGCGAGCGCCGCCGTACCGCTGCCCCGCGAGACGTGCGTGCCCGTCCCCGGCCTGCCGTGCCTGCCCGACCTGCCGGGCGCCGCACCCGTCGCCGAGACGCCCGCGGCGATCACCGGCACCCCGAAGGTCGACGAGACGCTCACCGCCGTCGAGCCCACGTGGGACAACCCGGTGACCCTGACGTCGTACCAGTGGCAGCGCGACGGGGTCGACATCGAGGACGCGACCGAGAGCACCTACGTCGTCGCCCCGGACGACATCGACGCCTCCATCACCGTCGACGCCACCGGCACCGTGCTCCTGCTCGCCTCCACCGTCTCGACCAGCGAGCCGGTCATCGGGTTGATCGGCGACGCCCCGGTGCCGACGACCTCGCCCACGATCAGCGGGGCGAAGCGCTTCGGAGAGACCCTGAGCGCCGACCCCGGCGAGTGGGCGGACTTCTCCGAGCTGAGCTTCGACTACCAGTGGTACCGCAGCCAGGGGAGGAAGAACGTGCAGGCGATCGCCGGAGCCGACGATCGCGCGTACCGGCTGACCGCCACCGATGCCGGGCGCAAGATGGCGGTCGTCGTGGTCGCGACCCGCGCCGGGCACACCCCGACCACCGGTGTCGCCGCCACCGGGCCGGTGGACAGGCTCGCCTCCGAGATCGACCTGACGGTCAAGAGGGCGAGCATCACCAGGAAGAAGCGGGCCGTGGTGGAGATCGAGCTGAGCAGCGCCGACAGCGGTACGCCGTCCGGCAAGGTCGTCGTCCGCGACGGCGGGCGCAAGGTCGGCACCGGCCAGGCCTCCGCGGTCACCGGGCGCGCGACGGTGAGGCTCAAGCGGCTCAAGCCGGGCACCCACCCGGTCGTGGCGACGTACGTCGGCACGAAGGCCTACGCGCGGGCGCAGTCGTCGCCGGTCACGATCACGGTGACCCACGACTGACCTGCCCCTGGCCCTCGGCGCCGGCGCCGCCAGCGCCGCCGGGGGATGGTGGGAGGACCATCACCCGGCGACGCAGGACTGGTGGATCAGACGAGGCAGATCCCGAGCGAGGCGCCCGGCACGTGGGCGCCGAGACGACCCCCGAACCGGCTCCCCTGGTCGCGCCGGAGGTCGCCGAAGCGCTCGCGGAGGTCCTCGACGCGCTCACCCAGCGTCTCGGCGCGATCCTGGACCTCGTCGCCGTAGCTCCCCGCGAGGGCGTCCTCGTGGATCTTCTCGACGGCACCACGCCGGTCCTCGACCGGGAGCTCGCGCACGGCCAGCAGGTCCTCGCGCAGGGCCTCGGGCAGCCGAGAGCCGAGTGGTCGGCAGTCGGCCTCCTCGGTGACCGCATCGGGCTCGGTCGCGGTCGCGAACGTGGCCGCGGATGCAGCACTCGGGCCAAGACGCACGGCGTCCGGTTGCTGTGCGCCGACGACGACCAGGGCCGTGGTGGCGATACCGGCGAGGCCGGCAGTGGTTGCGGTGATGATGCTGCTGAGCACGACGTGCTCCCTTCACTCGGGTGGTGCTGATCGTGATGACGACCTCACCCTGACCCGCCCGGGTGGCGTGGAGGTCTGGCGAATGTTCGGGGTGTGTCAGGACTGTTCTGGCCCGGGACGGCAGGCATGGCTCCGCACTAGCGTGGTGGCATGGAGACGTCGCCGCGCGGGTTGGTCCTCGTGGTGGAGGACGAGCCGGCGATCGCCGACATCCAGCGGCGCTACCTGACCCGCGAGGGATTCGGGGTGCACGTCGAGACCGACGGGGACGCTGCCCTCGCGGCGGTCGCACGGCTGCGTCCGGTCGCCGTCGTGCTCGACGTCGGGCTCCCCGGACGCGACGGCGTCGCGGTGTGCCGGGCGTTGCGCGAGCGCGACGACTGGACCCCCGTGCTCTTCGTGACCGCCCGCGACGACGAGACGGACCGCGTCGTCGGCCTGGAGATCGGCGCCGACGACTACCTCACCAAGCCGTTCTCGCCGCGCGAGCTGGTGGCTCGGGTCAAGGCGGTGCTGCGGCGCGGGGAGGCTGGCCGGGGGAGCCGCGTGCTCACCGCCGGCCCGGTCGAGCTGGACCCCGCGACCCGCCGGGTCCGGCTGGCGGGCGAGGAGGTCGCCCTCACCACCACGGAGTTCAACCTCCTGGAGGCGCTGCTCGACGCCGGCGGCAGGGTCGTCGAGCGTGCCGAGCTGCTCGCCACGGCCTGGGGCGTCGCCGACTACGGCAGCAGCCGCACGGTGGACGTCCACGTCGCCCAGCTGCGCGCCAAGCTCGGCACGGGAGCACCGATCGAGACGGTCCGCGGCGTGGGCTACCGGGCGGTGCCGTGAGCCCGCCCCCACCTACCCCGCCCCCGTCGACCCCGCCACCCTCAGAGCCCGCTTCCGGGCCTCCCTCGGGCACGGGACGCCGCCGCCGGCTGCTCGGTAGCCTCCACCGGCGCCTGATGGTGGCGATGGGCGGTGTCGCCCTGATGACCGCCCTCGTCGCCGGACTGCTCACCGCCCCGCTGCTCGGGTCCGCGACCGAGGACGCCGTACGCGAGCCGCTCAGCCGGCAGGCCGACTTCCTCGCCCGGGTCCTGCCGGTGACCGGGACGGGCTTCAACAGAGGACCGGCGGCCGCCTTGCGCGCCGAGCTGAGCGTGGGCCTGGTGGCGACCGACGGGTCGGCCACGGGGGTCGCCGCGGTGCTCACCCCCGCCGAGCGGGCAGCTCTGCGAGCCGGGCAGCAGGTCTCGGCCGACGGCGTCTTCGCGGGTGAGTCGGTCGTGATCGAGGCCCGTCCGTTGCGCGACGGCGGTGCGCTCGTCCTGGCGACCGACGCGGCCTTCATCGACGAGGCCTCGGCCACGCTGCGGCGGCGGGTGCTGCTCGCCATCACGCTCGGACTGGTGGCCGCACTCGGGGTCGCGTGGTTCGTCGCCTCGCGCGTCGGGCGGCCCCTGACCCGCACTGCCGAGGCGGCTCGGCGCCTCGCGGCCGGCGAACGCGACATCGCGCTCGCGGCGACCGGCACCACCGAGGTGGACGACGTGGCGGCTGCCCTCACCACGCTGGACCAGGCCCTGAGCCGCAGCGAGGGACGGCAGCGCGACTTCCTGCTGTCGGTCTCGCACGAGCTGCGGACCCCGCTCACCGCCGTGCGCGGGTACGCCGAGGGACTGGCCGACGGCGTCGTGGCGCCCGACGAGGTCGGCGAGGTCGCCACGACGATGCTCGCCGAGGCCGACCGGATGGCCGGGTACGTGGACGACCTGCTGGCCCTCGCCCGGCTGCAGGCCGACGACTTCCCGCTCCACGTGGGCGCGGTCGACGTGGGCGAGGTGCTGGCGGCCACCCACCGGGCCTGGTCCGATCGGACCGCACGAGCAGGGATCGCGTTCGAGACCCAGCCCGTGTCGGTGGTGCTCGCCACGGACGGCGAGCGGCTGCGCCAGGTGATCGACGCGCTGCTCGACAACGCGGTGCGGGTCTGCTCACCCGGCGATCGGGTCGTGCTGGCCGCGAGCTCGGCGGGAGCCGGCGTACGCATCGAGATCCGTGACTCCGGCCCCGGGCTCACCGAGGAAGACGCCCACGTCGCCTTCGTGCCGGGGGCGCTGCACGAGCGGTACGCCGGGGAGCCGGGTCGTGCTCGTGGGGGCCAGGGCGTGGGGCTCGCCCTGGCGGGGCGTCTGGTCGATCGCCTGGGCGGCACGATCGCGGTCGGCAGGGCTCCCGAGGGCGGGGCCGCCTTCGTCATCGACCTGCCTCGATAGGGACAACAGGTCGGGCCGCGCCGCTGCGCCACGCCCCCGCAACCACGTCGACCCGCCGCCCGGGACATCCCGGTCCGGGCGGCGGGTCGACGGGCTCGGGGTGGCTCAGGCAGTGCCCTGGGTGATCGGGGCGTCCTCACCGAAGGTGGACTCGCGGCGCTTGGAGATGATCACCGCGGCAGCGATGATGCCCACCGCCACCAGGGCGATGAGGATCCGCAGCGCGTCGTTCTCGTCCTCGCCGATGGACAGCGAGACCACGGCGCTGACGATGAGCAACGAGACCAGGTTCATCACCTTGATCAACGGGTTGATCGCCGGACCGGCGGTGTCCTTGAAGGGGTCGCCGACGGTGTCACCGATGACGGTCGCCTCGTGGGCCGGGGAGCCCTTGCCGCCGTGGTTGCCGTCCTCGACGAGCTTCTTGGCGTTGTCCCAGGCGCCGCCGGCGTTGGCGAGGAAGACGGCCATCAGGGTGCCGGTGCCGATCGCGCCGGCGAGGAAGCCGGCCAGGGACGTCACGCCGAGGCCGAACCCGACGGCGATCGGTGCGAAGACGGCCAGGATCCCGGGGGTGACGAGCTCGCGCAGGGAGTCGCGGGTGACGATGTCGACCACCTTGCCGTACTCGGGACGACCCGTGCCCTCCATGATGCCGGGGATCTCGCGGAACTGGCGGCGGACCTCGTAGACCACCGCGGCCGCGGCCCGGGCGACCGCGTTGATCGCCAGGCCCGAGAACAGGAAGACCACGGCGGAGCCGAGCAGGACACCCACGAGCACCGAGGGGTCGAAGACGAAGAAGCCGAACAGTTCGCCGAACGCCTCCTCCTCGTCGGTGATCCCCGCCTCGCCGAGGGCCTCGAACGCCTCGGTGGCGTAGGAGCCGAAGAGCGCCGTCGCCGCGAGCACGGCAGTGGCGATCGCGATCCCCTTGGTGATCGCCTTGGTGGTGTTGCCGACGGCGTCGAGGTCGGTCAGGATCTGCGCGCCCTCCTCGCTCACGTCGCCCGACATCTCCGCGACGCCCTGGGCGTTGTCCGAGACCGGCCCGAAGGTGTCCATCGCAACGATCACGCCGACCGTGGTGAGCAGGCCGGTGCCCGCGAGCGCGACCGCGAACAGCGAGACGGTCAACGAGGCGCCGCCGAGCAGGAACGCACCGAAGACCGCGGCCCCGATGACCAGCGTGGTGTAGACCGCCGACTCGAAGCCGACCGAGAGGCCCGAGAGGATCACCGTCGCGGCGCCGGTGAGCGAGGTGCGCCCCACGCCCTTGACCGGCTCGTACTCGGTGCCGGTGTAGTAGCCGGTCAGCGCCAGGATCCCGGCCGCCATGACGATGCCGATCACCACGGCGACGGCCGCGATCAGGGCCGGGTTGCCCTCGGGGACGCCGGTGAGGTCGAGCGGGTTGTCCACCGGGAGGTTGGAGAAGTCGGCGAAGCTCGTGGGCAGGTAGACGAAGGCGAGGATGACGCTGGCGACGGCGGCGATGCCCGAGGACAGGTAGAAGGAGCGGTTGATCGTGCTGAGACCGCTCACCCCCGGTGTCGGCCGGGTCAGGTAGACGCCCGCGACCGCGGTGAGCGCCCCGATGGCCGGGATCAGCAGCGGGAAGACCAGGCCCTTGTCGCCGAACGCCTGCGAGCCGAGGATCAGCGCGGCGACCAGGGTGACGGCGTACGACTCGAAGAGGTCGGCGGCCATGCCGGCGCAGTCACCGACGTTGTCGCCCACGTTGTCGGCGATCGTGGCGGCGTTGCGCGGGTCGTCCTCGGGGATGTTCTGCTCGACCTTGCCGACCAGGTCGGCCCCCACGTCGGCGGCCTTGGTGAAGATGCCGCCGCCGACCCGCATGAACATCGCGAGCAGCGCGGCCCCGAAGCCGAAGCCCTCGAGCACGTCGGGGGCGGAGTCCTGGAAGAAGATCACCACGAGGCTGGCGCCGAGCAGGCCGAGCCCGACGGTCAGCATGCCGACCATGGCGCCGGTGCGCAGACCGATCGTCATCGCCTTCTCCCTGCCACCGGGGCCGGGCTCGTTGGCAGCCGCCGCGACGCGCAGGTTGGCCCGCACCGCCAGGGACATGCCGAGGTAGCCGACCGCAGCGGAGAAGCCGGCGCCGAGGACGAAGAAGATCGAGCGGAAGATCCGCACGGTCGTGTCGTCGGCCGGCAGGACCAGCAGGACGAAGAAGGCGACCCCGGCGAAGATCCCCAGGGTCCGGAACTGTCGTTGCAGGTAGGCGTCGGCGCCCTCCTGCACCGCTTGGGCGATGTTCTTCATGTTCTCGGTGCCTTCGGCGGCGGCCAGGACCTCGTTGCGGAACACGTAGGCCATCGCGAGCGCACCCAGGGAGATGAGGGCGACGATGATGACCAGGACGAGGTTGCCGCCGGAGACGTCGACGGCGAGTACGGGAGAGATCCCGGGCATCTAATTCCTCCTGCGTTGGAAGAGCGTCATGCGCGGCCGATGTGACCTACGTCATGCCGGACGCTCGGGAGTTTACGCAGAACGAGGCGCCGCAGGGACAGAGGATGTGACGTGCGCCACAGCGTGTCGCGCTCCCGCGGGGTCCACGAGAGGCCCCGGCGGAGCCCGGGCGGGTCAGGCGAGCGCGGCCTCGGCGGTCTCGTGGATCACGAAGACCTTCGCGAGGCCGGTGATGCGGAAGATCTTGAGCAAGCGGTCCTGGTTGCAGATCAGGTGCAGCGAGCCGTCGTGGGCGCGGACCTTCTTCAGCCCTCCCACGAGCACACCCAGCCCGGTCGAGTCGAGGAACTCGACGGCCTCCATGTCGATCACCAGGTCGTAGGTGCCCGCGGCGACGAGCTCGGTGATCTTGTCGCGCAGCTTGGGGGCGGTGTAGACGTCGATCTCGCCACCGACCGCGACGATGGTGCGCCCATCGACGTCGCGCGTTTCCAGAGTCAGGTCCACGTGTTCTCCCAGAGGAACGATGCAGGGGGAGCCGATCCCGGGCGCACACATCCCGAGCCTCAGCCTGGTGTATCAAACCATGGCGTCCGCGCGCACGACTACCGGAGGGGAAGAATCACGGCATACCCCGGACATGTCTGGACAAACTCCCTTTCGTTGTACACCCGGGTCGTACCCACCAGCAGGGCGTCGGCGGACACCTCGCCGGGCAGGTCCCCCGGTCCGGGCGGTGCGATGTCGGCGCGCCTTGCCACAATCGTGGTCATGCCCCCGACCGCCGCCACCCGATCGGTGGCCGGCCTCCTGGAGCGGCTCTCGACCGTGCCCGGTCGCGACGGGCGTCTGACCCATGTCGAGCGGGTCCCCGCCCGACCCGCGCGGACGGCGCCCTGGCCCGCCTGGGTCGACGACGACGTACGGCGTGCCTACGTCGAGCGCGGCGTGGCCCAGCCCTGGGCCCACCAGGTGGCGGGAGCCGACGCCGCCCACGCCGGCGAGCACGTGATCGTCTCCACCGGCACGGCTTCGGGCAAGTCGCTGGCCTACCAGCTGCCGGCGCTCAGCGCCGCGCAGGAGCAGCGCGGCCCGCACGGCACGCGCGGCCGTCACGGCGCCGCGACGCTCTACCTGGCACCCACCAAGGCGCTGGCCCACGACCAGCTCTCGTCGTTGCTCGAGCTGGGGCTGCCGACCAGGATCACGACCTGCGACGGCGACAGCAGCCGCGACGAGCGCGACTGGGCCCGCGCCCACGCCGAGTACGTCCTGACCAACCCGGACATGCTGCACCGCTCGATCCTTCCCGGCCACGAGCGCTGGGCCGGCTTCCTGGGCGCGCTGCGCTACGTGGTCGTCGACGAGTGCCACCACTACCGCGGCGTCTTCGGCGCGCACGTCGCCCACGTGCTGCGCCGGCTGCGGCGGGTGTGCGCGTCGTACGGCGCCTCGCCGACGTTCGTGCTGGCCTCTGCCACCACGGCCGAGCCTGCCCTCACCGCGTCGCGGCTGACCGGCCTGGACGTGCGCGCGGTGACCGACGACGCCTCGCCGCGCGGCGAGCTGACCCTCGGGCTGTGGGAGCCCCCGCTGACCAGCTTCGAGGGCGAGAACGGCGCTCCCGTACGTCGTGCCGCGAGCTCGGAGACCGCCGACCTGCTGGCCGACCTCGTCGCCGAGGACGTGCCGACGCTGGCCTTCGTGCGCTCGCGCCAGGGGGTCGAGCAGGTCGCCCTGACCGCGGCGTCCCTGCTCGACGAGGTCGCGCCCGAGCTGAGCTCCCGGGTCGCGTCCTACCGCGGCGGCTACCTGCCCGAGGAGCGGCGTGCGGTGGAGGCGTCGCTGCGCTCCGGCGAGATCGTGGGCCTGGCCGCGACCAACGCCCTCGAGCTCGGCATCGACATCCACGGTCTCGACGCCGTGCTGGTCGCGGGATTCCCGGGCACCCGGGCCGCTCTGTGGCAGCAGCTCGGACGCGCGGGCCGCGGGAGCCAGGATGCGCTCGGGGTGCTCATCGCCCGCGACGACCCGCTCGACACCTACCTGGTGCACCACCCCGAGGCCCTCCTGGGACGCCCCGTCGAGGCGCAGGTCTTCGACCCCGACAACCCGCACGTGCTCGGCCCGCACCTGTGCGCGGCGGCGCAGGAGCGCCCGCTGACGGCTGCCGACCTGCCGCTCTTCGGGCCTCGTGCCCGCGAGGTGGTGCTCGCGCTGACCGACACGGGGCTGCTGCGCCGCCGGCGGGCGGGGTGGTACTGGACCGACCGGGAGCGCGCCGCCGACCTCACCGACATCCGCTCGGCCGGGGGCCAGCCCGTCTCGCTCGTCGAGTCCGGCACCGGTCGCGTCGTCGGCACCGTGGACGGCGGCCGGGTCGACAGCACCGCCCACACCGGGGCCGTCTACCTCCACCGGGGAGAGACCTGGCTGGTCGACGAGCTGGACCTCGAGGACCGCGTGGCGACGATGACCTGCTGCCCGCCCGGCTTCCCCGGCTACACCACCTCGGCCCGCGAGGTCACCGACATCGCCATCACCACCGAGCGCGAGCACCAGGAGTGGGGCAGGTGCCGGCTGTCGCTGGGCGACGTCGAGGTCACCCACCAGGTCGTCTCCTACCTCAAGCGTCGTCAACCCGCCGGCGACGTCGTCGCCGAGGAGCTCCTGGACCTCCCCGAGCGGAGGCTCGAGACCACCGCGGTGTGGTGGACCGTGCCCGACGACCTGCTCGCCGACCTCCTGCCCGCCGGCACGGACCTGCCGGGCGCCGCCCACGCCGCCGAGCACTGCGCGATCGGGTTGCTGCCCCTCTTCGCCACGTGCGACCGCTGGGACATCGGTGGCGTCTCGACCGCGCGTCACGCCGACACCGGCCTGCTGACCGTCTTCGTCCACGACGGACACCCGGGCGGCGCGGGCTTCGCCGAGCGCGGCTACCGTGCGGCGCGCCCGTGGCTCGCGGCCACCCGCGAGGCGATCGTGTCGTGCGAGTGCGCCGAGGGGTGCCCGTCGTGCGTGCAGTCGCCCAAGTGCGGCAACCAGAACAACCCCCTCGACAAGGCCGGCGCCGCGGCGCTGCTGGGGCTGCTGCTGGACTGCGCGACGCAGTAGCCTCGGGCCATGCTGATCCTGGGCCTGCTGGTCATCCTCGTCGGAGTCGTCCTGATCCTGCTCGGCGTCTTCGCCACCGACGTCAGCACGACCGGCACCATCGACATCATCGGCATCGACATCAGCACCACGACGTTGTTCGTCCTCGGCATCGTGGCCGGGGCAGCGGTGCTGTGGGGTGGCTCCATCAGCAAGTACGGCATCCGNCGCGAGCTCAAGCAGCGCAAGGAGAACAAGAGGATGGAGGAGCTCTCCGAGAAGCTCGACCGCGCCGAGGCCGAGCGTCGNAAGGACCTCGACGACGACCGCTGACGGCGGCGANTGCGAGCNCAGCCGNGTCATGGAGCAGGTCCCGCCCNGCTCTCNCCGACGAGGTCNNCGNTNGNNAGCCCTCGCCACCGCGGACCCGGCACCGAGACCGACACCCGGACCTCGCGCCCGNNCGGCANGCAGGTGATNAGGTGCGCCTGGTTGGCAGCGGCCACCGCGGCTGCTGCAGCACAGGCGTCGCNACCGTCGGCGGCGGCCGACGCCCCGGCCAGCGAGGCCAGGTCGGCGGCGGCCTGAGCGCGACGGTGCGCCGCGAAGATGCCGCCGACCACGGCGAGCGCCGCGCTCAGCACCAGCAGCAGCCCGAGCAGGGCGACCACCACCACGGTGGCCGCCCCTCGCTCGTCGCCCGAGGCCTGCGGACCGGCCCGGCTCACGGTGTCTCCTCGGCGACGGCCACGGCCTCGGCCCGCACCGTGACGGCCGGCAACACCGCGAAGAGGCCACCGGGGCCCGAGACCCGCGCCGTCGCCTCGGCCACGACCCGACCTTCCCCACCATCGCCCCCGCCCTGGACGACCACCCGGGCGCCCTCCGGCGCCACCTGCTCGCCGGCGGCCACGGCCGCTGCGACGTCGTCGCCGCGCGCCACCGCCCGCGCGGTCTCCCGGGCAGCNTCGATGACCCGCAGCTGAGCGGCTCCGAGGGAGAGCAGCCAGACCAGGCCGATGGTCAGCGCGACCAGGACCGGCAGGGCCATCGCCAGCTCCGCCGTCACGGCGCCACGCTGACTGCCACTGCCGCGGCGCGCTCGACGTGGTTCCACGGACGGCTGGCTCACCCGACCCCGAGCAGCGAGAGCACGTGGTCGAAGAGCGTGGTCAGCAGCTTGTCGCCGAAGCCGCCGGACAGCATCGTGTAGAGCAGCCCGGCCAGGCCCGCTCCCGCGGCCGTGCCCACGGCGTACTCCGCCGTCGTGATGCCCCGCTCGTCGCGACGCCGTGCGTCGCCGGCGCCGAGGTCGGTCGTCCCTGCGTGGGTGTCGGTCATCGGTCGTGCTCCCTTCGTCGGGGCCACCCGCTGCGGCCCGCCGGGAAGAAGCCTCCGACCTGACGGGCCGGCACACGAGGGGCGCGGCGACGGGGTGTGGACGACCGGCCGCAGGGGCGCACTGTGGGCGACTCGTGGGTAGGAACCGGGTCGCTGCTCACCAGCTCAGGGACAGGACCAGGCCGGCGACGAGCGGGACGATCCCGATCAGGACGAACGCCGGCAGCAGGCAGAGCCCCAGCGGTACCGCTGCCTTGACCCCGACGGCACGCGCCCTGTCCTCGGTGTCGGCGCGCGCGGCGCGGGCCAGGTCGGTGGCGAGCCGCTCGACGGCCGCCACCACCGGGGCCCCGGTCGCCTGGGCGCGCGCCATCGTCCGGCCGAGGGCGGCGAGCTCCGGGTCGCGCGCCAGGTCGCGCCACACCAGCGACGGGTCCCCACCGAGTCGCAGGCGCGCCGAGACCGCGGCGAGACGCTCGGCGGCCGGGCCCGGCAGGGCGTCGGCCACGACCCTCACCGCCTCGCCGGGGTCGGCCCCGGCACGCAGGGCGTCCGCCAGCAGCGTCACGACGGCCGGCAGGTCACGCCGTACGGCGTCCCGCTCGGCGCGGGTGGTCGGGGTCTCCGAGCGCCCGATCACGACCCAGACCGCCGCGGCCGCCCCCAGCCCGGCTGGTCCCCCGAGCGCACCTCCCACGAAGGTGAGCACGCCGAAGCCGGCGAGCACCGACCAGACCAGCCGGTGCCGCAGCAGCCACCCGGGGTCCTCGCGCTCCGGGCCGGGCGAAGGCGAGCGGGCCGGCTGACCCCGCGGAGGGACCGCCAGCGCCGCGGCGCCCGCGGCTGCGACGGCGCCCAGCAGGACCGCACCGGTCACCGTCGGTCGACCTCGCGCGCCAGGGCCTCGATCCAGGCCAACCCGGCCAGGGCGAAGGCGAGCCCCAGCGCCAGGCACCCGAGCCCCACGGGGTGACCCAGCAGGAAGCCCCACGGGTCGCCGCCGGTCCCAGCCCCGAAGGTCAGCGCCAGCACGGGGAGCAGGGCGATGAGTCGCGCGGTGGCACGGGCCGAGGCCAGCTCGCCGGCCACGACCCGGCGCGTCGCGCGGTGGGCGCGCAGGTCGACCGTGACGTGCTCGAGCGCGGACGCGAGGCCGGCCCCGGTGCGGTGGGAGACCTGCCACGCGGCGGCGACGATGCGCAGGTCGGCGGCACCGGGCCGCTCGGCGACCTGGCGCCAGGCGTCGGGCACGTCGGCGCCGACCCGGAACGCCTCGGCCACCGGCCCGAGCGCGTCCCACTCGGCGGCGCAGTGCTCGATCGCCGCGCTCGGCGGACGGCCCGCGACCAGCTCCCCGGTCAGCTGCTCGCAGGCCTCGAGCAGGCGCACCGAGGTCCGCTCGGCCGCCCGCGCCGCTCGGCGCCGACGCACCAGGACGACGCCACCCCAGCCGGCCGCCCCGGCGATCAGGGCGAGGACGACGTGCTCGACGGGCAGCACCGCAGCAGCCAGGACCCCGCACGTCACGACGGCCAGCGGCGTGGTCACTTCGCGCCGTCGGTGCTGCTCGCGTCCCGAGGACCTGGCGCGGGCGGGGCCGAGCGACAGCAGGCCCGGACCCGGCCACAGCAGGGCGGCGGCCAGACCCGCGCACACCACGGCGAGCAGCGCGGGCACCCCGCTCGCCCCGCTCGCGGTCACGGCCGCAACCGGCTCGCGAGCAGGGCCAGGAGCGCGTCGAGGGACGGGCCCTCGGTGACGACCCGGGCCCCTGCCCCGGGCGTCGCGGCGGCGGGCGAGGCCCGCGTCTGGGCCGCGAGGCTCATCTCGACCAGACCACGCTCGTCCCGTCTCGGCACCGCGACCTGCGCCAGACGACGCCCGGTACGGTCGCGCTCGAGGTGCAGCACCACGTCGAGGGCGGAGGCCAGCTGGCTGTGGGCGGCCTCGCGCCCGAGACCGGCAGCCAGGGCGAGAGCCTCGATCCGGGCGGGGACGTCGTGGGCCGAGTTGGCGTGCAGGGTGCCGCACCCACCCTCGTGACCCGTGTTGAGGGCGGCGAGGAGCTCCACGACGTCTCCCCCGCGCACCTCGCCGACCACCAGCCGGTCCGGCCGCATCCGCAGCGCCTGGCGCACCAGGCTGCGGACGTCGATCGCCCCGGCGCCCTCGACGTTGGCGGGGCGTCCCTCCAGCGCCACGACGTGCGGGTGTCGCGGTCGCAGCTCGGAGGAGTCCTCGACGAGCACCAGCCGCTCGTCGCGGTCCACCTCGCCCAGGAGCGCCGAGAGCAGGGTCGTCTTGCCGGTGCCGGTGCCCCCGGTCACGAGGAAGGCGAGTCGAGCCGCCACCACCCGACGCAGCAGGGCGGCGAGCTCCGGGGCGACCATGCCGGCCTCCACCAGGTCGTCGAGGGTGAAGCCCGCCGGGCGGGGCACGCGGAGCGAGATCACCGTGCCGGGCCGGGCCACGGGCGCGAGCACCGCGTGGAAGCGGGTGCCGTCGCCGAGCCTCAGGTCGGCGTACGGCGTGGCGTCGTCCAGGCGACGACCGGCGTGCGCGGCGAGGCGCTGCGCGAGACGACGGACGGCGTCCTCGTCGGCGAAGGTGACGTCGGTGCGCTCGAGACCGTCGCCGCGGTCGAGGTAGACGTCGTCGGCTCCGTTGACCAGCACGTCGGTGACGCCCGGCGTCCGCAGCAGCGGCTCGAGCGGTCCGGCCCCGACGACGTCTCGGCGCAGGGCCTCGTAGACCTCCAGGACCGTCGCGTCGCCCACCGGGCGCCCGGCGGCCCGCAGTGCCTCCGCGACGCGGTGCGGCGTGAGCTCGCCCGGCGTCGCGGCGAGCCGCTCGCGCACCGCGGCCACCAGGGCGCTCATGGCCGTCCCGCGGCCGGACTCATGCCGCGACCCGCCGACCGGCGAGGTCGGTCAGGTCGCCCACCAGGGCCGAGCACGTGCGCGCCAGCGGACTGCGCCACGAGCGCACCGGTCCGAGGCCGAGGTCGATCGACTCGCTGAGGCCGCGCTGGTGCGGCACCCGGGCCACGACCGGAAGGCGGGTCGCCCGGGTGATGTCGTGCTCGGCGACCCCGGTGCCCCGCAGCACGATGCCGGGCGAGGCTCGGTCGGCGAGGCGGGCGGCGAGCCGGGTGGCCGAGGCGACACCGGGCACCGTCGGGACGACGACCATGACCACGGCGTCGCAGCGGGCCAGGATCTCCTCGCCCAACGAGTCGATCGTGCGGGGCAGGTCGACCACGACGACGTCGTGCCCGCGCCGGGCTGCCGAGAGCGCCTCGCGCACGGCGAAGGCCTGGGGCGTCGCCGTGGAGCCGGCCTGCCAGGTCAGGACCCGCAACCCGTCGCGCTGGGGCAGGGCGTCGCGCAGCGCGCGGGCGCTGAGCCGTCCGGTGGTCTGGCACAGCGCCTCCCACCGCGATCCGTCACGACCCTCGAGCCCCAGGACCCGGTCGATGCCCGGCCCGAGGGGATCGCAGTCGACGACGACCGTCGGACCCCGCCGCGCCGCTGCCTGACCCACGGCACAGGCCAGGGTCGTGGCCCCGGCACCGCCCGAGCCGCCCAGGAACCCGACGACCAGGCCCCGTGTCGCACCCGGATCGCCGGCGTCGGTCAGCCGCTCCACGATCCAGGCCGCCGAGCCGGGCAGGTCGACCACACCCTCGGCGCCGAGCCGCAGCGCGACCTGGAAGAGCGCGCCGTCCACGGGTCCGTCGGCCTCGCGGGCGATGACGTGCACGCCGTCGCGACGCTCCGGGGCGAGGTCGGCCAGGGCGGGAGCGAGGTCGGCACCGACGAGGACCAGGGACGCGGCGCCCCAGCCCCGCAGCGCTGCGGTCACGTCGTGGGCCACCTCGGGCGCGATCCCGGCAGCCGCGGCCAGGCGGAGCAGGTCGTCGCGCAGCGCAGGCGAGGAGGTGACGACGAGGGGTGGATGAGCAGGAGGCATGGAGGTCACGTTGCCCCGTCGTACGACCCCGGCCGAGGCCCCCACCGCCGGCCTGTGGACAACTCGGCGCAGAGCCGGCCTGTGGACGACTCGTGGGTAGGACGCGGGCCGATGGTCCTGCCCCTACGATGGCGGCATGGGGCCGACCGCGGCGTTCTTCGATCTCGACAAGACGATCATCGCCAAGTCGAGCACGCTCGCGTTCTCCAAGCCGTTCCAGGCCGGCGGCCTGATCTCGCGGCGCGCGGTGCTCAAGTCGGTCTACGCGCAGTTCGTCTTCCTCGTCGGCGGCGCCGACCACGACCAGATGGAGAAGCTGCGCGCGTTCATGTCCTCCCTCGTCGCCGGGTGGGACGTCGCCACGGTGCGCGAGATCGTCGCCGAGACGCTGCACCACGTCGTCGACCCGATCGTCTACGACGAGGCGGTGACCCTGATCGCCGAGCACCAGCTCGCCGGGCGCGACGTCGTCATCGTCTCGGCGTCGGGCACCGAGGTCGTCGAGCCCATCGGAGTCCTGCTCGGCGCCGACCACGTGGTGGCCTCCCAGCTCGAGGTCGTCGACGGCCACTACACCGGCGAGATCGACTACTACGCCTACGCCGAGGAGAAGGCTCGCGCCGTCGAGGCGCTGGCCGCCGAGCGCGGCTACGACCTGACACAGTGCTACGCCTACAGCGACTCGGTGACCGACATCCCGATGCTCGCCGCGGTCGGACACCCCCACGCCGTCAACCCCGACCGCGACCTGCGCAAGGCCGCGGTCGAGCGCGGCTGGCCGGTGCTGGTCTTCACCAAGCCGGTGGCGCTGCGCAGCCGGGTGCCGCTGCCGCCCGCCAAGCCCACCCTGGCCGCCCTCGCCGTCGGCGGCGCGGTCGCGGTGGGCGGTGTGGTGTGGGTCAACGTGCGCAAGCGTCGCGTCGGCTGAGCGCCGGCTGCACCGACCGGCGACATCAGGACTACCGCGAGCGAAAGTGGGAAGGACGGGCGTCATGGGACTGCTCTCACGCATGCTGGGCGGGCGCCCCGGGGCTGCCGCGATCACCGAGACCATCGGCGACGCCGTGCGCGTGCTGCCCGGCGTCGTCCAGTCCTCGCTGGTCTTCAACCACCAGCCCCACGCGTCGGGCGCGGTGTCGGGGGTCGTCGACGTCAGCGACACCCCGACGTTCCTCGAGGTCCTGCGGACCGTGCGACGCGTGCTCGATCCGCTGCTCGGCGACGGCGCCGACCGGGTGACGTTCTACCTCACCGGCCGCACCCTCGACGGGGCGTCGGTGCAGCCCGGCGACCTCGGACTGAGCCAGCCACCGAGCGGCCGGGAGATCCGTCAGCGCCTGCTCGGCTCCTGACCCGCTCCACGACGGATGTGACCTGGGTCACCTCGCACCTCGACCAAAAGTCAAGCCCTCGCACCCCTTGAAGGTGCCTGGCAACGGGCGTAGACAAGACCTCAGGACAACTCAAGAGCAGCACGTGAGACCGGGTACCCACGCGGCGATCCACCCTTCTTGAGGGCGCATGTCGACGGGATACTCCCGAGGCAGCAATTGAGACAGCACGCCTGGTAGCCAGCGGATCTCACGTGTCAGCGGTGGCGCTCGAGACATTGATGACTCGGGCGCCACCTGCATGTCCGGACCAGGTCGCNCCNGCCACCCCGCGACTCACCGGCGACCAACCGGCGACTACTCGGCGGCCCGCCGCAACGGGCTCGCCTCGGCACCGGCCGCGAACGCCTCGGCGCCGTACAGCACCCACGCGTGCACGCCGGCCGCGCCGCCCTCGGCGTACCCCTTCAGGTTCGACTCGTACGCCGGTCGCAGGGCGAGGTGCCCGGCCTCCGGCACGCAGAGCGACTTCTCGTCGACGCCGCGCGCCACGATGATCAGCCGTTCGACGGCGCGGGCGACGATCCCGTTGTGGGAGACGAAGGGCGCGGCCGAGATCAGCTCGGCGTGCACCATCGCCGCGACCAGCAGGGCCGGCGCAGCGCCGTCCGACCCCTGGGACATCGCGACGGTCGCGATGTCGCGCATCCGGCCGGCGGCCTCGGCGTCGCGCGGTCGACCCAGCCGGTCGGGCTCCACGGAGCCGGTCGCGGCCAGGGCGTGGATCCGGGCGAAGGCCTGCAGCGGCGACTGCCGCACCCGCGGCACCAGGGAGAGCAGCTCGGTGGAGACCCGGACCGCGTCCCGGGCCACCTCGTCGCCGGCACCCTCGCGGACCTCCGCGAGGGTGGAGGAGGAGCCCTCCAGCACGGCGCTGGCGTGGGCACCGCGGAGCAGGGACTCGGCGGTGGTCTCCGGAGAGGTGCGCCGCAGCCCCCGGTCGCGCAGCATCACGTCGATGCCGTCGCGGGTGGCGGCGTAGGCGGAGGGGACGCCCTCGAGCGCGACCAGCCAGGCCAGCGGGTCGGGGCGGCCGGCGGCGGGATCACTACTCATGCGGCGAGGGTAGGACGCCGGCTCCCGTGGCGGCGTGCCGACCCGATCGCCGGCCCTGCGAGCCGTAGCATCGCGACCCATGAGCGATGACCTCCAGCACCGGGCGCGCTCCTTCGGGGGCGTCGCCGACGCCTACGACCGGGGACGACCCTCCTACCCCCGCGACGCCGTCTCCTGGCTGCTCACCGGCACGGTCCCCGACGACGCGGACGACGCGGGTGACGCCTCCGGCACCGCGGGCGGCGACCAGCTCACCGTGCTCGAGCTCGGCGCCGGCACCGGCAAGCTGACCCGGCTCCTGGTCGAGGCCGGCCACGACGTGCACGCCAGCGAGCCCGACGAGAAGATGCTCGCGGTGCTGCGCCGCGACCTGCCCGGCGTCCGCACCTCGAGGACGGGCGCCGAGGACATCCCGCTGGGCGACGCGTCGGTCGACGTCGTCGTGGCGGCCCAGTGCTTCCACTGGTTCGACAGCCAGGCCGCGCTCGACGAGATCTCGCGGGTCCTCAAGCCCGGCGGGCAGCTCGCCCTCGTGTGGAACGAGCGCGACGAGCGGATCCCGTGGGTCAAGAAGCTCGGCCNGATCATCGGCAACCAGGACCACCTCGTCGAGCCGGCCGCCGACGTGAGCGCCTCGCCGCTCTTCGGCGAGGTCGACGACGCGACCTTCACCTACTGGCAGCAGGTCAACCGCCGCAGCATCGTCGACCTGGTCGCCTCGCGCTCCAACGTCGCGACGATGGGCGAGGCCGAGCGCGAGCACACGATCGAGAAGCTGCTCGCCCTCTACGACGACTACGGCCGCGGCATGGACGGCATGCAGCTGCCCTACCGCACCCGCTGCTTCCGCAGCGCCGCGCGACCGCGGCCCCGGCCGAAGCCCGCCCCCGCGCCCGAGCGCTCCCCCGCGGAGTCCGACGACGGCGACGGCGACGGCACGGAGCCCGGCTCGCTGCTGACCCGCACCCGCGTCGGCGCCTCCTTCGACCCGGCCCTCGACCTGCCCGACCCCGCGATCGACCCGCTGCTCGAGCCCACCGTGCCGATCTCGGTGGCCGACTACGTGGCGGCCGGCATCGCGCGCTCGCAGCTGCAGCGACGCGGCTCCGCCCCGGGCGGTCGCGACCCGATGACCGACTCCGCCGATCGGATGCCGCGCGTCGCGTGGGACGACCCGGACGACGACACCGGCATGATGCTGATCGACTTCCGCTGACCCCGTGCCCGATCGACGCCCGATCGACGCCCTGTCGACGCGGGGCCCGCCGAGCCTCGACGCTCAGGCNGGAGTGGGCGTGAGCGCCGTGGCGCGCTGCACGATCAGGTCGACGACCCGCTCGTGCGCCCCCATCACGTCGGCGACGACGACGTCGGCAGGAGCCTCGCGGCGCAGCCGGTCGTGGAAGAAGCCCGGCGAGAGCAGGTACGGCGAGACCGCGTCGCCGGGTCGGATGACGTCGGACGGGCGCTCGCCGTGGCCGGACAGCGTGGCCAGCTCGACCTGACCGTCCCAGGCCCGCGCGAGATGGGCGACCGCGCACATCTGGTCGCAGGTGGCGCTCTCCTCGCTGGATCCGGCCGCGACGAGCACGACGCGCTGGCCCGGTCGGGCACCGGCCTCGAGGAGTCGTTCGACCTGGGCCCTGGCCAGCAGCGGGTCCGGGCCCAGCTGACGACCCAGGCTCACCGGCACCGAGGCCAGCGCCGCCTGCTCGGGCAGGTCGGTGCGCATGTGGAAGCCGGTGGACAGCAGCAGCGGCACGACGACGACAGGGTGCTCGGCGCTCGTCATCACGTCGGCGAAGAGCGGCTGCGAGAGCTCGACGTACGAGGCCACGGTCGGACGTCCCAGCCGCTGTCCGGCAGCGGCCGTGAGCAGCCGGGCGACCTCGTTGCCCTCGGCCTTGCGGGTGCCGTGCGCGACGGTGACGAGCGTCGTGTCGGCCGGCAGTCGGCCCGGATCCGGCGCCTCGGCAGACACGTCGGCCTCGGCGCGGTCGGTCCCGACGGTGTGCCCCACCCGGAGGATGATCCGCGCACCTGCGCGCCCATGCAAGCCCCGGTGACGCCCGTCACGTGTGATCATGGGCGCATGGTGCGCGTGTGGCGGCGGACTCATCTCGGCACGGAGGCCGACCGCGCGACCTTCCGGACGTTGCACCGGGCCTCCCAGGCCGCGCCCGCACTGCGCGAAGGCCTGACCCGGGACAGCGCCGAGCGCTCGGTCAAGCACCTGCGCGCCCTCCTGGGGACCTCGGCGCTGGCGATCACCGACACCGCGGGCTGCCTGGCCTGGGACGGATCGGGCGTCCACCACCGCACGCAGATGAGCACCCTCGTGGCCGCCACGTTGGCGCGCGGACGCACCCGCAGCATCGACCGCGCCGACCTGCGGTGCGACGAGCCCGGCTGCCCGGTGCGCACCGCCGTGGTGAGTCCGCTCGTCGTCGACGAGCGCATCGTCGGCACCCTCGCCGCCTTCGCCGCGACCCCGACGGCGGGCCTGGCCCGCGCGACCGAGGAGGTGGCGACGTGGGTCTCGGGCCAGCTCGACTTCGCCGAGCTCGAGTCGTCGCGAGCGCGCCTGGCCGAGGCCGAGCTGCGGGCCCTGCGCGCCCAGATCAGCCCCCACTTCATCTACAACTCCCTCGGCGCGATCGCCAGCTTCGTGCGCACCGACCCCGACCGGGCCCGCGAGCTGCTGCTGGAGTTCGCCGACTTCACCCGCTACTCCTTCCGACGCCACGGCGAGTTCACCACCCTGGCCGAGGAGCTCCGCTCGGTCGAGCGCTACCTCCTGCTCGAGCAGGCCCGCTTCGGCGACCGTCTGCTCGTGACCCTCAGCGTGGCACCCGAGGTGCTGCCGGTGGCGATCCCCTTCCTGTGCGTGCAGCCGCTCGTGGAGAACGCCGTCCAGCACGGCCTCGGTCGCAGCGAGGGACCGGGCCGGATCACCATCACCGCCTACGACCGCGGCCAGGACTGCGTGATCGAGGTCGAGGACGACGGCGCCGGCGAGGAGCCGGAACGGGTGCGGCTGGCGCTCGCCGGGGACACCACCACGGGCGCGGTCGGGCTCGGCTCGGTGGGACTCGGCAACGTCGACGCACGGTTGCGGGCGACGTACGGCGACGACTACGGGCTCGTCGTCGAGACCGCGCCCGGCGCCGGGACCAAGGTCGTCGTCCGGGCCCCGAAGTTCGCGGCGGGGGTGAGCGCGTGAGGACGGCACCGGCCACCGGCCTGCGCGTGCTGGTCGTCGACGACGAACGCCCCTCCCTCGACGAGCTCGCCTTCCTGCTCGGCGCCGACGAGCGGATCGTGGACGTCGTCAGCTGCGACTCGGCCACCGAGGGACTGCGCGTGCTGCGCACCGACGAGGTCGACTGCGTCTTCCTCGACATCCAGATGCCCGGTCTCAGCGGGCTCGAGCTCGCCGAGGTCCTGACCCGCTTCCGCGAGCCGCCGCCGATCGTGTTCGTCACCGCTCACGACGAGCACGCCGTGGAGGCCTTCGACCTGCGCGCGGTCGACTACGTCCTCAAGCCGGTGCGCCGCGAGCGCCTCGCCGAGGCCGTACGGCGGGTGGTCGACGCCCGACACGTGCCCGCCGGGTCCGCCGGGTCCGCCGGGTCCTCCGCGACCGCCGGCACGTCCGCCACGGGGGCCGCCACGGGGGCCGACGGCGGGCACGACCTCCAGATCCCCGTGGAGCTCGGCGGGGTCACCCGCTTCGTCGAACGCTCCACGGTGACCCACGTCGAGGCGCACGGCGACTACGCGCGGCTGCACACGCCGTCCGGCTCCCACCTGATCCGGGTGCCGCTCTCGACGCTGGAGGAGGAGTGGCGCACGGCCGGCTTCCTGCGCATCCACCGCTCCTGCCTGGTGGCGATCGCGCACATCAGCGAGGTCCGGATGGACTCCGGACGCTGCAGCGTGGTGGTCGGGCGTCGCGGCCCGGGCGGGGCGGGCGGCGGACCCGTCGAGCTGTCGGTCAGCCGGCGCAACACCCGCGAGCTGCGTGAGCGGCTGGTCAAGCGGGCCGACCCGTGACGGCGCGACCCGTGACGGCGCGACCCGCGCCGGGGCGCCGATGACCGAGCGCGTGCGCGTCACCGGTCCGGACCGGCGCTCGCGGCCGTTGGCGCGCAGCCACGACATCGACGAGGAGACGTCGCTGGGCAGCGTCTACGTGCGCTCGCTGATGCGCGCCCAGCTCTCCCTGGCCCTGGGCGTCGTCGCCGTCCTCGCGGTGACGATCGGGGCGCTGCCGCTGCTGTTCCACCTGGTGCCGGAGGTCGGCGACGCCCGGGTCGCCGGCCTGCCGATCGCCTGGCTGGTCCTCGGGGTGCTCGTCTACCCCTGGCTGCTGCTCCTCGGCTGGGCCTACGTGCGTCGGGCCGAGCGCAACGAGCAGCACTTCACCGAGCTGCTCGGCACCCCCGAGACCTCCCCCGAGTCCCGCCCCGAGACCCAGCCGGGGCCCGAGCGGTGAGTGACCTCACCGCCCTGCCGGGGCTGATCGCGGTCATCGCTGTCTCGCTGATGACCCTGCTCATCGGCACGTGGGGCGTGCGCGTCTCGCGCACCACCAGCGACTTCCTGGTCGCCTCGCGCACCGTGCGCCCCACGCTCAACGCCTTCGCGGTCAGCGGCGAGTACCTCTCGGCCGCCTCCTTCCTCGGCATCGCCGGGCTGCTGCTCGCCTACGGCGCGGACATGCTCTGGTACCCCGTCGGCTGGACGGCCGGCTACCTGCTGCTCCTGGTCCTCGTGGCCGCCCCGCTGCGCCGCTCCGGCGCCTACACGCTGCCCGACTTCGCCGAGGCCCGGCTCGAGTCCCGCACGGTGCGCAGCATCTGCTCGGTCTTCGTGGTCGCGATCGGCTGGCTCTACCTGCTGCCGCAGTTCGAGGGCGCCGGCTTCACCCTGGCCACTGCGATCGGGGCTCCGCGCTGGGTCGGCCCGGTGGCCGTCGGGCTGGTCGTCCTCATCGGCGTGGGCGGCGGGGGGATGCGCTCGATCACCCTGGTGCAGGCCTTCCAGTACTGGCTCAAGCTCACCGCCCTGCTCGTTCCCGCGGCCGTCCTGCTCGTGGTGTGGACCCGCGACGAGACCGCGGGCTCCCTGGGCGCCGGCGACCCCGCCTGGTCGATGCCCCTCGTCGGCAGCGGCGGCGCGGGTCTGTACACGACGTACTCGCTGATCCTGGCGACGTTCCTCGGCACGATGGGGCTGCCGCACGTGGTGGTGCGCTTCTACACCAACCCCGACGGCGGGGCCGCCCGCCGTACNACGCTCACGGTGCTGGCGCTGGTGGGCGGCTTCTACCTGATCCCTCCGGTCTACGCCGCCCTCGGGCACGCCTACGGCGTCGGGTCCGGCGACTCCTCGACGCTGATGCTCGACCTGCCGCGCCTCGCACTGTCGGGACTCGGCGGCGAGCTGCTCACCGGCCTGATCACCGCCGGGGCGTTCGCGGCCTTCCTGTCCACCTCGTCGGGGCTGGTGATCGCCGTGGCGGGAGTGCTCTCCCAGGACGTCACGTCCCGACGCCTCCCGGAGATCGCCTCCTTCCGGGTGGCCGCGGCGATCGCGGTGCTGATCCCGATGGGAGCGTCGTTGGCGCTGCCGAACTTCGGCGTGGCCCAGTCCGTCGGGCTCGCCTTCGCCGTGGCCGCCTCGACGTTCTGCCCGCTGCTGCTGCTCGGGATCTGGTGGCGCGGGCTGACCCCGACCGGCGCGATCGCCGGGATGCTCGCCGGCGGCGCCGGGTCGGTGGTCGCGGTCGGCTGGACCCTGTCGCACGGGGCGCTCGACGGCGTCACCGACGGGTGGGCCGACGTGCTCCTCGGCCAGCCGGCCGCCTGGAGCGTGCCGCTCGCCTTCGCCACGATGGTCCTGGTCTCGCGGGCCACCGCCTCAAGCACTCCGAGGCACGCGAACCGCTTCCTGGCGAGGCTGCACGCGCCGGAGTCCCTCGACCTCGAGCGGTCGGGAGNGCGGTGATGTTACTGACCGCTGTGACTACTACCTGACCCTTACAACCGCTGGGCAGTAGTCACAGCGGTCAGTAACATCNCTCNGNCGGGCCTACTGGCGGCTGATGGACGCCGCCAGGCCGGCGAGGTGGCCGAGGCGGGCGATCTCGGAGTCCAGGAAGTCCGGGCCGCCGCGACGGGCCACGATGACGATCTCGTTGCCGTCGACCTGGGCGCCCGCGAAGAGGGTGTCGGTGTCGTCGGATCCCTCGGGCGGATCCAGACGACACGGGCGCTCGATCTCCACGAAGGCCAGGTCCGCGGGGGCTGCTCCCGTCGCCGCGAGCACGCCGGCGGAGCGGTGGATCCGCGCCGCCCAGTCGACGCGGAAGGTCGCCGGCAGCAGGTCGACCAACCGGTCCAGGGCCTGCGCCGGGGCCGAGGTGAGCTCCTCGACGGCCTCGAGGTCGAGGACCAGACCCCCGGAGGCGTAGCGGCTGATCCACACCACGCGGACGCCGTCCAGCGCGTTGCAGGCCGACACGATGGTGTCGGGCATGATCCCGGGGACGGTGTCGAGCATGACGTCGTCGAGCGCCGTGCCGTCCAGGCGCTTCTCGACGATCTCGATCGCCTCGATGTCACCACCGGCCTCACCGATCGCCGACGCCAGGCGTCCCAGCGAACCGGGGACGTCAGGCAGCTCGACGCGCAGCAGGAAGGGCATCGGACGAGGTTATCGCTTCTTGATTGCCACGTGATTTCACGTCTCTCGAGCCGGATCGACCACGCTCCGGGCGCCTCGCAGTCGCTCCACGAGCCCCGTGGCCCGTTGCGCCGGCGTGGTCACGGCGGAGCGTACGGCGGCCTCCGTGCCCACCACGGTCACATGACGCTGGGCCCGGGTGACCGCGGTGTAGAAGAGCTCGCGCGTGAGCAGGCGCGAGTCGGCCTCGGGCAGCAGCACCGTGATCCGCTCGGCCTGGCTGCCCTGGCTCTTGTGGATCGTCATCGCGTGCATGGTCTCGATCGCCTCCAGACGACCCGGAGCGAAGTCGCGCAGCCGCTCGGAGCCGGAGATCCAGGCGCGCAGCCGGCCGTCGGGCAGCCGGACCGCTGCTCCGGTCTCGCCGTTGTAGATCTCCAGGGTGTGGTCGTTGGAGGTCACCAGCAGCGGGCGACCGACGTACCACTCCCCGTAGACGGGTTGGCCGGTCTCCTCTGTCACCCACCGCTCGACCTGCTTGTTCCACGCGCGTACGCCGTACGGTCCCTCCCGGTGGGCACAGAGCAGGCGGTGGTGATCCAGCGCGGCCACGGCTGCCGCCGGATCTCCCGCCTCCGCGGCGGTGCGCACCGCCAGCGCCGAGGCCACCGCCTCGGAGCGCAGAGCGGGACCGGGGTCGGTCGTCTCGACGAAGTCGACCTCGTCGCTGGGCGCCCGCAGCCGCTCCAGCACCGCGTCGGCATCGCCGATGCGCAGCGCCTCGGACAGCTCG
>NZZG01000138.1 GCA_002698575.1 Pimelobacter sp.
GTCCCGCAGTCAAGGACACCGAAGGTGCCGCGCAGCGGGCGCCGCAGGCGATCCTTGACGGCGGGAGCAGGTCGGCTACGCGCGCGGCCCCACCCACCGACACCACCAGGACCAACCCGAAGGAGCAGCCGGGCTCATGGCGCGGCCCCACCCACCAGAGCCACCAGGGCCAACCCCGACAAGAAGCTCAGCTCCAGGCCGCCACTTGGGCACGGGTCGGGTGCCACGGGTCGACGCGCAGTCGCATGCCCGCCTCCTGCGGGGTCTTGTTGCCCTTGCGCTCGTTGCACGGACCGCAGGCAGCGACCGTGTTGAGCCAGGTCCAGGTACCGCCCCGGGAGCGCGGCAGGAGGTGGTCGATGGTGTTGGCCCGGTTGCCGCAGTAGGCGCAGTGGTACCGCTCGCGCGCGAGCACCCCGCGTCGGGTGTAGCCCGCCGGGGAGTAGAGCCACTTGGTCGCGACGTACCGCACGAGACGCAGGGCCCGCGGCCACTGGTAGGGACCGATCATCCGCTCGCCGTGGGCCTCGTGGACCACGGCGACCTGACGCACCAACATCTTGACCGCGTGCTGGAAGCTGACGCGTCCGAGCGGCTCGAAGGAGGCGTTGTAGAGCAGCACCGTGCCCGTGAGGGTCGTCATCGGCTGCTCACCTCCTGGAGTGAGGGCACCATCGCACGCCGGCGGCCCGGCAGGCCTCCTGTGCGCCATTGTGCGGTCTAGCGGGTGGGTTTGGGTGAAGGCCAGGAGAAAATCGTCGGTCATGTCGGGCCGGGTGGGAAGTGGTTATCGGGTGCGCAGCCGCCCGGTCCACCACTCCAGGGCCGCCGCATCGTCGTAGGCCACACACATCTCCTCCGCCACGGCACGCAGCGCTGCCGGGCGCTCGGCCGCCGCCGCGTGCTGGGCAGCACGGGCCAGCACTGCCCCGCGGTCCCAGGCCGCGGTGTCCGCAGGCAGCGGCAGGGCGGCGACCTGGCGGGCGCTCAGCTTGATCGCCTGGGGCGCCAGGGCCGTGCCGAGGTAGCGCGCCGCGGCCAGGGCCACGACGGGGGGTGCGAGGAGGACCGCGAGCACGTGCCAGAGCCGCCCGCTCTCCGGGACGAAGCTGAGCACCGGCACGGACGGCAGCCACTCGCCCGCCTCGTCGACGACCGCCTCGATCACCCGGCCCTGGGTGGCGACGAGGACCTTGGGCACGAGGCGGGCGTCGGCCCACGCGCTCAGGCTGCCCTCGGCGTGCAGGGCCTCAAGATCCACCGTCGGGGCCTGGTAGGTCGCCTTCGCGAACCGGGCCGACGCCGAGCCCCAGCGCGACTCCGCGGGGTCGACGAGCCCGGAGGTGATCAGCGGGGTCCCCTCCGGTCCTTCACCGACGAAGGGGATCAGCCCGTAGTACTGGTCCCGGAAGTCTGCCGTGCAGGTGCCCAGGTCGGCCAGCGTGCCCGAGGCGCGCGGCACCACCGCCGGGATCCCCGCGGCCGCGGCCGCGAGGGGGCCCCACTCGCCCTCGGGTGCCGCGTGCCGACCCGCCGGCACGAAGGTCGGCCCGTGCCAGGTGGCGACCGGTCCCGCCGCTGCTCCGACCGTGACGACGGGGACACAGGTGAGCACCGACGTGCCGCTGAACACGGGGCGCAACGAGGCCCAGAACGCGGTGACGGCACCGATCTCCTCCACGCTCTGCCGGACCGCGGCGCCGTCGCGGGCACCGAGCAACGACAACGGCTGGACGAGCGCGACCCGGCCTCCCGGGCGCACCAGGTCGAGGCAGCGGCGCAGGAAGACGGCGCTGGTGTCCGCATAGGGACCCAGACCGCTCGGCCGCGCGGCCCTCGCCGTCGTCGAGGCCGCCGTACGACTTCGGAGCTGGCCGAGGAACGGCGGGTTGCCGACGACGACGTCGTACGGCGCCCCGGGGTGCTCGCCGAGCCCGTCGGCGAGGCGTACGTCGGGCTCCGTGCCGATGTCCGGGGCCAGGGCCCGCAGTCGCAGGCGCGTGATCTGCACCGCCACCGGGTCGAGGTCGACGCCGTGCACGAGCCCCACCGCGCCTGCCGGCGCGAGGCCCTGCGCGATCGACCGCCGTGCTGCCGCGACGAGGAAGTGCCCGGCTCCGCACGCGGGGTCGAGGACCGAGGCCTGCTCCCCCGCCACCAGGACCCGGTCCAGGACCCAGTCGACGAGCGACGGTGGGGTGTAGAACGTCCCGGACTCCTGGCGACCCTCGACCAGGACCTCGTGGGTGTCGGCGAGGTGCTCGAGCGAGGCAGCGTCGCGCCAGGGCTCCAGCTCCGGCAGGTGCGGCGCTCGCCGGGCGGGGGCGAGGCCCAGGGCCTCGGCGACCGTGGCGATCACCGCCTCCCAGGCCTCGGCACGCGACCCGAGGTGTCGCTGCGTCGACAGGACGCTCTCGGTGAAGGCCGACACGGGGCGAGCGTAGGCGGTGCCGGGGACCCGGGAGGCGCCCAGCCTCCCAACCTGTTACAGTCATAATGACTACAACATGCGGAGGCGCCCGATGCCCACCTCGACCGGCCTGCTGACCGACCGCTACGAGCTCACCATGCTGACCTCCTTCGTCACCGACGGCACCGCCGAGCACCCGGCCGTCTTCGAGGCCTTCGCCCGTCGACTGCCCGAGGGCCGGCGCTACGGCGTGCTCGCCGGGCTGGGACGCCTGCTCCCGCTGATCGCCGACTTCAGCTTCACCGACGACGAGGTCGACTGGTTGCTCGGTCAGGGCGTTGTCAACGAGGTCACCGCCGACTACCTGCGCGCCTTCCACTTCTCCGGGGACGTCGACGCCTACCCGGAGGGGGACCTCTACTTCCCCGGCAGCCCGATCCTCACCGTCCGCGGCACGCTCGGCGAGTGCGTGCTCCTGGAGACCCTCGTCCTCAGCGTCCTCAACCACGACTCGGCGATCGCGAGCGCCGCGGCCCGGATGGTGCTCGCAGCCGGCGGGTCCCCGCAGGACGGTGGGCGACCGCTGGTCGAGATGGGCAGTCGTCGCACGCAGGAGGAGTCGGCGGTCGCGGTCGCACGCGCGGCGTACCTCGCCGGGTTCGCCAGCAGCAGCAACCTGGCCGCCGGCCTGCGCCACGGGGTCCCCACCGTCGGCACGGCGGCGCACGCCTTCACCCTGGCCTATCCGACGGAGGCCGAGGCCTTCGCCAGCCAGGTCGCCACCCAGGGCGTGGGCACCACCCTGCTGGTCGACACCTACGACACGGCCCAGGGCATCCGCACCGCCGTGGAGGTCGCCGGCGCCGGGCTCGGCGCCATCCGGATCGACTCCGGCGACCTGGCCGACGAGTCCGCAAGCGCACGAGCGCTCCTCGACGAGCTCGGCGCCACCGGGACGCGGATCATCGTCACCAGCGACCTCGACGAGTACGTGCTGACCGCGCTCGCCGACGCCCCCATCGACGGGTACGGCGTCGGAACCCGGGTCGCGACCGGCTCGGGCCACCCCACGGCGAGCATGGTCTACAAGCTGGTCGCGGTCGCCGACGAGCCGGGCGGCGACCTGCGCCCGGTGTCGAAGAAGTCGCACGACAAGGTCTCGGTGGGCGGGCGCAAGACCGCGTGGCGACGCCACGGTGACGGCGTGCTCACCGAGGAGTTCTTCACGACCGGTGACGACGCCGAACGCCGCAGCGGTCCCGACGTCACACGCGTCCAGGTGGCGGCGATCCGCGCCGGAGAGGTCGTGCACTCCCCCGACCTCGCCCAGGTGCGCGCGCGCTGCGCCGCCGCGCTGGCCACCCTGCCCGGTCCGGCCCGCTCGGTCGCCGCCGGTCCGTCGTACCTCACCGTCAGCCACCGCACCTCACCCGAGGCCACCGAAGGAGATCAGAGATGAACGCACCGCACCGCGCTCTCGTCATCGTCGACGTGCAGAACGACTTCGTGGAGGAGGGCTCGCTCGGCGTCGCCGGCGGCAACGACGTGGCCGCCGCGATCAGCAGGCACGTGGCGGCGCACGCGGACTCCTACGCCGCCGTGGTCGCCTCGCGCGACTGGCACGACCCCGGGAGCACCAACGGGGGTCACTTCCACGCCCGGGGCGAGGAGCCGGACTTCAGCAGCACGTGGCCCGCGCACTGTGTCTCCAGCGACAGCGGGTCGGACTACGCGCCCGGGCTCGACCTCGCCCACGTGACCCACCACGTCCGCAAGGGGATGGGCGAGCCCGCCTACAGCGCCTTCGAGGGAGTCACCGAGGACGGATCGACCCTCGCCGAGGTGCTGAGCGAGCACGACGTCACCGAGGTGGACGTCGTGGGCATCGCCACCGACTACTGCGTCCGGGCGACGGTCCTCGACGCACGAGCCGCAGGCCTGGCTGTGAGGCTGCTTCCCGGACTGCACGCGGGGGTCGCCGACGCGACCAGCGCGACCGCTCTCGACGAGATGCGCGCCGCCGGCGCGGTGACCGCATGAGCACGGACGACTCCAGGGGTCACCCGCCGTTCGCGGTCACCGTGGACCTGGCCGTCTTCACCATCCGGGACGGGGCCTTCTCGGTGCTGCTCGTCGAACGGGGCGTGGAGCCGTACGCCGGATCCTGGGCGCTGCCGGGCGGGTTCGTCGAGCCCCACGAGGACGCCGAGACCGCGGCGTGGCGCGAGCTGCACGAGGAGACCGGGGTCGAGCGCTTCGGCCGCCACGGAGGCCACCTGGAGCAGCTGCGCACCTACTCCGCGCCCGATCGTGACCCCCGGATGCGGGTGGTCTCGGTCGCCCACGTCGCCTTCGCGCCCGACCTGCCCGAGCCCCGTGCCGGGTCGGACGCGGCCGGTGCGCGCTGGTGGGCGGTCGACGACCTCCTCGTGAGGAGCACGGGTCCCGACGGCCCCCGCCTGGCCTTCGACCACGCGGAGATCCTGCGCGACGCGGTGGAGCGGATCCGCGCCAAGCTCGAGTACACGACGCTGGCCCTGGAGTTCGTCGCCGAGCCCTTCACCCTGCCGGAGCTGCGGCGCGTCTACACCGCGGTCTGGGGCAGCGCCCCCGACCTCGGCAACTTCCGCCGCAAGGTGCTGGGCACCGAGGACTTCGTCGTCCCCACGCAGACCCACGAGACGCCCTCGGAGGCCGGGGGCCGGCGCGCGCTGCTCTATCGTCGCGGCGCGGCCGCGAGCATCTCGCCGCCGATGCTGCGTGCCATCGGCTGAGCCCGCCTCGTCCGCGAGCACCCACCCTCGGGTGTCGGTGGCACCGGGCAGACTGGACCGGTGACCGTGTCCGAGGCCCCCGCCGACCCGCTGGCGTCGTTCAGCGAGCCGACGCGCGCCTGGTTCGCTGCGGCGTTCGCCGAGCCCACCCCCGCGCAGGTCGGCGCCTGGGCCGCGATCGCGGCCGGCAAGCACGCGCTGGTCGTGGCGCCGACCGGCTCGGGCAAGACCCTGAGCGCCTTCCTCGCCTCCCTCGACCGGCTGCTCACCTCGCAGCCTCCGCAGGACAGGACCCGGCGCACCCGGGTGCTCTACATCAGCCCGCTCAAGGCGCTCGGCGTCGACGTCGAGCGCAACCTGCGCGCCCCGTTGACCGGCATCCGCCACACCGCCGACCGGTTGGGCACCTCCGTGCCCGAGGTCCGCGTCGGCGTCCGCTCCGGTGACACCGCGGCGGCCGACCGCCGCAAGCTGACCACGACTCCGCCGGACATCCTCATCACCACCCCCGAGTCGCTCTTCCTCATGCTCACCAGCCAGGCCCGCGAGTCGTTGCGAGGTGTCGAGACCGTCATCCTGGACGAGGTCCACGCCGTCGCGGGCAGCAAGCGCGGCGCCCACCTCGCGCTGAGCCTGGAGCGCCTCGACGCCCTCCTGGACCGCCCCGTTCAACGGATCGGGCTCTCGGCCACGGTGCGTCCGCTCGAGGAGGTCGCCGGGTTCCTCGGCGGCGCCGCCCCCGTGGAGATCGTCGCCCCACCCGCCGAGAAGCGGTGGGACCTCACGGTCGTCGTCCCGGTCGAGGACATGACGGCCCCCGGTGGCTACGACGATGACGCCGACGATGACGCCGACGGAGCCTCCGGTGCGGGGGACCGGGGCCAGGCCAGTCTCTGGCCCCACGTCGAGGAGAGCGTCGTCGACCTCATCGAGCAGCACACCTCGACCATCGTCTTCGCCAACTCGCGCCGCCTCGCCGAGCGGCTCACCGCACGCCTCAACGAGATCGCCACCGAGCGGGCCGAGCGGGACCTGCCCGGGTCCACCGGACAACCGGCCGAGATCATGGCGCAGTCGGGGGCGAGCAACGGCGCCCCGGCCCTGATCGCCAAGGCCCACCACGGTTCGGTCAGCAAGGAGCAGCGTGGCCTGATCGAGGACGACCTGAAGCGAGGACGTCTGCCCGCCGTGGTCGCCACGAGCAGCCTCGAGCTCGGCATCGACATGGGAGCCGTCGACCTGGTCGTGCAGATCGAGTCCCCCCCGAGCGTGGCGAGCGCGCTGCAACGCGTGGGCCGCGCCGGTCACCAGGTCGGCGAGGTCTCCCGCGGCGTGCTGTACCCCAAGCACCGCGGAGACCTGGCCCAGACCGCGGTCGCGGTGCAACGGATGCGCACCGGCGGGATCGAGGCGATGCGGATCCCGGCCAACCCCCTCGACGTCCTGGCCCAGCAGGTCGTCGCCGCGACCGCACTCGAGCCGGTCGAGGTCGACGCCCTCTACGCGCTGGTGTGCCGCAGCGCACCGTTCCGCCACCTCCCGCGCAGCGCCTACGAGGCCACCCTCGACCTGCTGAGCGGGCGCTACCCCAGCGACGAGTTCGCCGAGCTGCGCCCGCGCATCGTGTGGGACCGCGTGAGCGGCACGATCACCGGCCGTCCCGGGTCGCAGCGTCTGGCCGTGACCAGCGGCGGCACCATCCCCGACCGCGGCATGTTCGGCGTCTTCCTCGTCGGCGGCTCCGAGAAGGGACCGGGCAAGCGGGTCGGCGAGCTCGACGAGGAGATGGTCTACGAGTCCCGGGTCGGCGACATCTTCGCCCTCGGCGCGACCAGCTGGCGCATCGAGGACATCACCCACGACCGGGTGCTGGTCACGCCGGCTCCCGGCATCCCGGGTCGTCTGCCGTTCTGGAAGGGAGACAGCCTCGGCCGACCGGCGGAGCTCGGCGCCGCCATCGGTGCCTACACCCGTGAGCTGGGAGCGCTCCCCCGAGCAACGGCCGAGCAGCGTGCGCGCGACGACGGCCTCGACGACTGGGCGGCCGGCAACCTGGTGGCCTACCTGCACGAGCAGCTCGAGGCCACCCAGGTGCTGCCGTGCGACACCACGATCCTGGTCGAACGCTTTCGCGACGAGCTCGGCGACTGGCGCCTGGTCGTCCACTCGCCGTACGGCACACCCGTGCACGCGCCGTGGGCGTTGGCGATCAACGCGCGCCTGCGCGAGCGGTACGGCGTCGACGGGCAGGCCCTGGCCTCCGACGACGGCATCGTCATCCGGATCCCCGACACCGACGCCGAGCCGCCCTCGGGCGACCTGATCGTCTTCGACGCCGACGAGCTCGACCAGATCGTCACCACCGAGGTCGGGGGCTCGGCCCTGTTCGCCTCCCGCTTCCGCGAGTGCGCCGCTCGCGCGCTGCTGCTCCCACGGCGCGACCCCGGGCGACGCTCCCCGTTGTGGCAGCAGCGCCAGCGCGCTGCGGCGCTGCTCGAGGTCGCCGTGAAGTACCCGTCGTTCCCGATCGTCCTCGAGGCCGTGCGCGAGTGCCTGCAGGACGTCTACGACCTGCCCGCCCTCACCGCGCTGATGCGCTCGGTGGAGCGCCGCGAGGTGACGGTCACCGACATCGCCACCACCTCGCCCTCGCCCTACGCACGCAGCCTGCTCTTCGGCTACGTCGCCCAGTTCGTCTACGAGGGCGACTCCCCCATCGCCGAGCGCCGCGCCGCCGCCCTCTCGCTCGACCAGGGACTGCTCGCCGAGCTGCTCGGTCGCGCCGAGCTGCGCGAGCTGCTCGACCCCGAGGTGCTGGCCGAGGTGGAGGCAGAGCTGCAACGCCTGGCGCCCACGCGCCGGGCCCGATCGCTCGAGGGAGTCGTGGACCTGGTCCGCCTGATCGGTCCGGTCTCCCGCGCGGAGATCGCCGAGCGCACCACCGACGACGTGCTCCTCGACGACGTCCTGGGCTCGCTCGCCGCCGACCGCCGCCTCGTCGAGGTCCGCGTCGCCGGAGTCGAACGGTGGGCCGTCGTCGAGGACGTGGGCCGGCTGCGCGACGGGCTCGGTGTCCCCGTGCCACCTGGCACCCCGACCGCCTTCGGCGAGCCGGTGGACGATCCCCTGGCCGACCTGGTGGCGCGCTTCGCCCGCTCCCACGGTCCGTTCACCACCGAGCAGGTGGCCGAACGACTGGGTCTCGGTGCGGCGGTGGCCCGTCACACCCTGCAGCGGCTCGCGGGCCAGGGCAGGGTGATGGACGGCGAGTTCCGCCCGGCGGGCTCGGGCAGCGAGTGGTGCGACGCCGAGGTGCTGCGCACGTTGCGCCGACGCTCCCTGGCCCGGCTCCGCAAGGAGGTCGAGCCGGTCGAGCCCGCGGCGCTCGCCACCTTCCTCGCCGCGTGGCAGCACGTGGGCGGCAGGCTGCGCGGCGTCGACGGTGTGGTCACCGTGATCGACCAGCTCGCCGGGTGCCCGGTGCCGGCCTCGGCGCTCGAGCCGCTGATCCTCGCCTCGCGCGTGCGCGACTACGAGTCCTCCTACCTCGACGAGCTGACCGCCGCCGGCGAGGTGATCTGGGCCGGCCACGGGAGCCTCCCGGGCTCGGACGGCTGGGTGAGCCTGCACCTGGCCGACCAGGCGCCCCTCACGCTCCCCGAACGCACGCCGCTGCCCGCGGCGGAGATCTCCGACGCCGTGCTCGCCGCTCTCGAGCCGGGTGGCGCGTGGTTCTTCCACCAGCTGGCCGCGACGGTGCGCTCCAGCCTCGGGCAAGTCTCCCTCACCGACCAGGCGATCAGCGCCGCCCTGTGGGACCTCGTCTGGGCCGGGCGCGTCAGCAACGACACCCTCACCCCCCTGCGTGCCTACACTCGCTCGGGCACCGCCAGCCACCGCACGCGCCGTCCCCCGCCACGCCCCGGGCGCGTCGCTCGCAGCGGGCCGCCCGAGACCGCCGGCCGTTGGGCGATGCTGCCCGACCTCGACACCGACCCCACCCGGCGGGCCCACGCCAGCGCGGAGCGACTCCTCGACCGGCACGGCGTGGTGATCCGCGGGGCCGTGGTCAGCGAGCGCAGCCCCGGCGGCTTCGCAGCCGCCTACAAGGTGCTCAGCGCGTTCGAGGACTCCGGTCGATGTCGCCGGGGCTACTTCGTCGACGGTCTGGGAGCCGCTCAGTTCGGCACCTCCGGGGCGATCGACCGGCTGCGTACGTTCTCCCGCGGCTCAGCGGGTGACGCGGGTGCCGGCGGCACCACCGGACCACCCCAGCAGGAGGCGCTCGCCCTGGCTGCCACCGATCCTGCCAACCCCTACGGCGCGGCCCTCGCATGGCCCACCACCGACAGCGGGCACCGCCCCGGCCGCAAGGCAGGCGCCATCGTGGTCCTGGTGGACGGGGCCCTGGTGCTCTATGTCGAGCGCGGCGGCCGCACCCTGCTCACGTGGACCGACGACGCGACCGACGCAGCGGCGGGGTCCGGCGACGTCCTGACCCCCGCCGCGCACGCGCTGGCCGCCACCGTGCGCCGGGGGGCGCTGGGCAAGCTCACCGTCGAGAAGGCCGACGGCACCGCCCTGCTGGGATCGGGGACGACGCCCCTGCGCACCGCCCTGGCCGCCGCAGGCTTCGTGGCCACACCTCAGGGACTCCGGATCCGTGCCTGAGGGCGACACCGTCTACCGCGCCGCCCGGCTCCTCGACACCCGGCTGAGCGGTGAGACCCTCCTGCACGCCGAGCTCCGGGTCCCCCAGCACGCCACCGCGGATCTCGCCGGAGCGGTGGTGGCACAGACGGTGCCGCGCGGCAAGCACCTGCTGACCCGCCTCGAGCGCGGCGACGAGCGATGGACCCTGCACACCCACCTCAAGATGGAGGGCGTCTGGCGGGTCTTCGACGGCGGTCGCCGGTGGAGCAAGCCCGCCCACACGGCCCGGGTCGTGCTGCGCGTGCCCGGCCGGGAGGCCGTGGGCTTCTCCCTCGGAGTCGTCGACCTGCTCGCGACCGCCGACGAGCAGTCCGTCGTGGGACATCTGGGACCCGACCTGCTGGGAGGCGACTGGGACCCGGACGAGGCCCGGCGCCGGCTCCTCGCCGTGCCCGAGCGATCGGTGTACGAGGCGATCCTCGACCAGCGCAACCTCGCGGGCATCGGCAACGTCTACGCCGCCGAGCTGTTGTTCCTGGGCGGGCTCCATCCCGCCACGCCGGTCGGGGCCGTCACTGCCGTGCCCCGACTCCTGGCCAGGGCTCACCAGGCCCTTGAGGTGAACAAGGACCGTCGTACCCGCACCACGACGGGTGACACCCGCAGCCCGCTGTGGGTCTACGGCCGGAGCGGGGCACCCTGCCGGCGGTGCCACACGCGGATCGAGCAGGCCCCGCGGGGACCGGCGGGTCGCGAGCGGACGTCGTACTGGTGTCCGCACTGCCAGCCGGCCCCGCCTCGGGCCGCGTCGGTCACGGGTTGAAGATGCCGATCCCGTCGATCTGCACCGGCTTCTTGTCCAGGGACTTGATCGTCAGGGTTCCGGACGCACGCTTCTTGAAGGAGGCGACCTTCTTCAGCTTCTGGACCTTGGGCCGCTTCGCCTGGGTCTTGAGGACCTTCAGTCGCTCGCCGTCGAGGAACACGGCCAGACGACCGAAGCCCTTCGCCTTGCTGACGAGCAGCGCGATGCGAGCCACCTTCTCGACCTCGAGCGAGAGCACCCGCTTCGGCTTGCTCGTCATCAGGTAGGTCTTCTTGTAGGCACGCTTGTCCTTCAGGGTCTTCCACCCCCGGGTGTCCCGGGTCAGCACCCTCTCGTTGGCGACGACCGCGAACCGGGCCTTGGCAGGTGTCCGGTCCAGCACGCCCTCGCTGTTGCGCGCAGCCACCGAGAACAGGTGGTTGCCCGGCTTGAGCCCGCCCACCACCGTGCCGCTCTCGGAGCAGTCGACGTCCTCACCGTCGATCGCGCACTCGAAGGTCGACCCCGCCTGCGACGAGGAGTACTCGAACGGCGCCTTGCGGCCCACGACGAACGAGCGCCGCTCGGTGCCACCGGTGAGCTTCGTCCTCGGCGCATCGGTGCCCGGCTCCTCGGGCTCCTCGGGCTCCTCGAGGCCACCGGTGATGGCGAACGGTGCGTTGTTGATGTCGAAGAAGTAGTTGTCGACCGCCTCGACCTTGATCCGGGCCTCCTCGGCGTTGAGCTCCGGCAGGACGACGTCCTCCTCGCCGTCGTTGGGCGTGGACTCGGCCAGAACGTGGTCGAAGGTCAGGCCACCGTCGAGGGAGATGCTGATCCTGACGTTCTCCGCCAGGCCGGCAGTGCCGGCGACGTCCCACTCGACCGTCTCGGTCTCGCCCGCGGTCGCGGTGGTGTCGTCCTCGGCGCGCGAGCTCACCAGGAACGGGCCAGCGGCCGGGTCGAGGGTCAGGGTGACGTCGTCGAAGCCGGTCCCACCACCGAGCGGCGAGCCGTCGCGCACCGTCAGGCGGAAGTTCAGCTCGCCCTGCGTCGCGGCGTACACGGGGTCGGGCAGCCACTCGGAGTAGCAGTCGAGCGCTGCGCCCTCCATGCCGGACGTCGGATCGGTGGTCGGCACCGGGCAGGGTCCCTCGGCGTTGGTGGCCTCGGCGAGGATCTGCTCCACGTCGGGGAACGACCGGGTCGGGTTGCCGTCGGCCAGGTTCTCCCCGGGCGAGTTGTAGAGCAGCGTGTCCTCGTCGGAGACGTCCGCCTTCGTGCCGAAGACCCGGAAGACGGGTCCGAGCACCTTGACCGGGCTGTTGAGCGGCGTGCCGGGGCCGACGCCCAGGAGGGGGTCACCGGGAAGGCCCTCGTCGTTCTGCTCCCACAGGTACGTCAGCGCGTCCTGCTGGCCGGCATCGGCGTCCGTGGCCGAACCGGTGAGGGCGAACGGCGTCGAGACGGGGATCGTCCGGTCCTCGGGGGCGACGGCGAGGGGCGCGCGGTTGGTGGTGAGGGTGGCGCTGCCGCCCTGGGTGGTGGGGCCGCCGTTCTGGATGACGCCCACGAAGCCGGTCGTCCCACCGGTGGTGGCGCCGATGCCGAGACGCTGGAGGTTGCCGGTGCCGACGAACTCCACGCTGAAGCCCTCGGGTCCCACGGCGTTGGCCCCGTCGTACCCGGTCACGTCGGCCGCGGTCCCCGTGAGCGTGAGGATGGCGGCCTCGAGACCGGCGGCGGTGTAGTTGCCGCCACGGGTGAGGACCACGGGCGCCGGGGCACCGGGATAGGTGAGCTCGAAGGTGTCCCCGGCGTCGAACCCGGCGAGGTTGACCGACTGCTCCTCGGCGAGGTTGGTCGGCGCCTCGGTCACCTTGACGGTGAACTCGTCGATCGTGCGCTGGGAGAAGTAGGGGTCGGTGTGCGGCTGGAGGTCGTCGCTGAAGCAGATGCCCGCGTAGGCCATCACCGAGGACCCCGACCCGGGCTCGACCGAGGTGGGCGCGTTGCGGTTGGCCCCGGCGCAGGAGCCGCTGGCGCCGTCGAAGGTGTGGTTGCCCGCCATCTGGTGGCCGACCTCGTGGGCGAAGAAGTCCACGGCGTAGAAGTCCCCGGCAGGCGGGTCGAGGGCGGTGCAGCCACCGGCCTTGTCAGGACCCCCGACGACGCCGAGGTAGGCCACGCCACCGCTGCCGTCGCCGCTGCCGAAGTGGCCGATGTCGAAGCGGTCGGCGCCGACGATCTGTCCGGCCACGAACTTGTTGCGGTCCAGGATGTCTCCACCGCACGACGAGGTCTCGTCGGAGGTGAAGCACGGGCTCGCCCCGCACGGGCCGTTGGCCCCGATCGCCTTGGCGTCGGTGTCGAGGTTGAGTCCGTCCGATCCCTCGGCCAGGACGAACGTGATCGCCATGTCGTCCGAGTAGATCTGGTTGGCCCGGTTGACCTGGATGACCTTGGTCGCCATCACGTTCTCGGTCCCGAAGTAGGCCGCATAGCTCTGCTCGGTGACGAAGGCCAGCCGGTAGGTGCGCTGGGTGACGGCCTCCCCTGCGAGCCGCTGCGGCGCGAGCGACCGCGCCGTCGCGTCCGACGCGCCGGGAGCGATCAACGGCTCCTGCTCGTCGAGCACCCGGCCGGAGTCGGGCACGGCGCTGCGCAGGAAGCTGAGGTGCGTCGTGACGCCGCGGCCGTAGTAGGCGGGCTCGACGTACCACGACCGGTTGCCACGGATGCTGCGCACCGACGCGTGCAGCCCGAGCGGGGTCAGGGAGAGTCGGACCGTGTCGGTCGGGTCGGTCAGCCCGGTGCCGGCATACGTGCGCAGCTCGGGATGCTCTGCCTGCAGGCGCGGCGCCATCACCGAGTCCTCCACCACCGAGAACAGGGCGGTGGTGCCGTCAGGGGCAGGCAGCGCCAGCGTGCTCGGTCCGGTGCCGCCGGCGCGCGCGGCACGAGCCGGGGCCTCGTCGGCACCCAGGAGGGCACCCACGGCGTCGAGGTCGACGCGCGCCGCGACGTACGCCGTCGGC
This sequence comes from Pimelobacter sp., assembly GCA_002698575.1. Lineage (GTDB taxonomy): Bacteria > Actinomycetota > Actinomycetes > Propionibacteriales > Nocardioidaceae > Nocardioides. The sequence goes on from NZZG01000138.1 coordinate 13,681, forward strand.
TCGACCAGTGCGCGTCGCTGACCGGACTGCTCGAAGCCGGGCAGCAGCGAGAACACGTCGTCGGCCACCCCGGCCGGGTCGTCCGTCGTCGCCGGGGACGCGCTGACCTCCCCGACCGATGCGGTGGCGGTGGCGTCGGGGGCGACCGCCGACGCCGGACCGGTCAGCCCGCCGACGGCGGGTGCCAGTGCCGTGGCCAGGAGTGCGGCGATGGTCAGACGGATGCGGCGTGGGCCGGCAGCGATCACGGAGGGTCACCTCAGGGACGGAGCAGTGCTGGGAAGTCGGTCGCAACGCTGCGACGTCATCAACCCAACGAACCGCCTGCCGTGGCGTTACGCCCGCGACCGGGTCAGGCAGCGGAAGCGACGACGTCCGCCTGAGCGTGCACGACCGGGATCGGGGTCGCCAACGCTGCGGCGGCCTCCTCCAGCGCCACCGCGTCCGAGACGTCACGAAGAACCTCGGAGAGCGGGGTGTCCAGGGCACCGCACAGGGACGCCAGGAGCTCGGAGGACGCCTCCTTCTGACCGCGCTCGATCTCCGAGATGTAGCCCAGGCTCACCCGGGCCTGCGCCGACACCTCACGCAGCGTCAGGCCCAGCCCGACCCTGCGCTCTCGCAGAACGTCGCCGAGCAGCCGACGGAACAGCACCATGCGGGTCCCCTCCTGTGCACTTGCCGACGACGTGTAGTGAGCTCAACGCTACCGGAGTGATGTTTCTTCCAGGTGCCACCACCGACCGATGTCGTCGATCATGTCAGAGAGCACCGACAATGGTGGCGAGTCCCACGATGCCGACGCTCGGGTCGTCTCAGAACGTGTACCCGAAGTCGGTGATGGCCGCGGAGAAGAGGTCGGCCACGATGTCGCGCGCCTCCTCGTCGTACAGGTCCTGGTAGGCCACGGCCGGGCGCACCCCGGACTTGGCATGGGGCAGGTCCGGGGAGCCCGGGAGTCCCAGGTCGCCCCAGATACCGGCGAGCTCGCCGCTCAGCGACTCGAAGCGCAGCACCCGGTCCGCGACGAGCCGACCACCGATCCGGTAGATCCGCGCATTGGTCTCGGCCAGCTTCGCCACCCGGGGTCGACGCACGAACACCTCGAAGCTCGGCGGATCGGCCATGGTGCGTGCCGCCCAGTAGTAGGAGGACACCACCTGGTCCCACGGGTTCCGCTCCACGGTGAACTTGGTGTAGTCACGCCAGACGTCCTCACCGACGATCTCGCGGGCCTTGCGGGCGGGCGAGTGGTTGGTCGCCTCGCGCACCAGGGGGGGCGACTCGAAGTTCTGCGGCCCCCGCCGATCGGCTCGGAGCACCTCGTCGGCCGGTGTGATCGGGGGGGTGATGTCGTCGGGGCCACAGATGCCCGACAGGGCGATCTCCACGCTCGTCCCCGCCGTCTTGCGGGTCTTGAGGAAGATGAAGCGATGCTCGTGCGACACGATCATCCGGGGAGTCTAGGGTCCTGCTCACCGACCAGGTCGGCGAGGGCTCGCAGCGCCGCGGCCACACTGCCCTCGACGATCGCCGCGCGCTCGCCGTCCAGCCCGAGCCGCACGGCACGGGCCGACGACGGGCCGCACAGCCCGACGTACACCGTCCCGACGGGCCTGTCCTCCTGCTCGGTCGGCCCTGCGACACCCGTGGTCGCCACGCCGTACGTCGTCCCGGTCAGGTCGCGGACTCCCCGGGCCATGGCGAGCGCACACTCCGCGGAGACCACGCCGTGGCGCTCGACCAGCTCGTCGGGGACACCGAGGACGGAGGTCTTCACCTCCGTCGCGTAGGCGACGACCCCACCGAGGTAGGTGGCCGAGGCACCCGCGACGGCGGTCAGCGCAGCGGCGAGAGCACCGCCGGTCAGGGACTCGGCGGTGCTCACGGTGGCAGCACGCTGCCGGAGCAGGTGGTGTACCTGCTCCGGCAGCGGCCCTGCGGTCGTCGCTACCGGGTGACCTTGATGGTGACCTTCTTCTTCACCCGCTCGAAGAAGTCGTCGCCCTGGTAGATCACCTTCACCGTGGTGTTCTTCTTGAGCTTGGCGAGCTTGACGTCCGCCTTGCCCTGGCCGTCCAACGTCACCGTTGCCTTCTTGCCGGCGTACTTGAGGACCACCTGGCCGCTGACCTTGGCGTTGTCGCCCTTCAGCTTCACCTTGACGGTCGGGCGGCTGCCCTTGTCGACCTTGTTCGGCGCCTTCACCTTCATCTTCGGCGTCTGCTTGACGACAGTGACGGTCACCGTCGACTCGCCCGGGGCGACGTTGTCGTCCCCGAGGTAGCGCACGTCGATGTCGAAGGTGCCCGTCTCGCTGAGGCGACCGGTCTGCAGCTGCACCAGCCCGATGTCGTTCAGGGTGCCGGAGCGCAGGAGCGCCCCGTCGAGGCGGAGCTCCACCGTGCCGGTCGCCGTGACGCCCTCAGCCGAGACCAGGACGTTGATCAGGCTGCTGCTGAACACCTCCAGCGTCTCGGGCACCGCGGTCGGGTTGATCGTCGGGGTGGCCAGGTCACCGCCACCGTCGCCGACCACCGAGATCGGGACGATCGCCTCCGTGCCCGTGTCGCTGCCGGTGACGAGGAGCTCGTAGTCACCGGTGGCGAGGTCGCTCGGCACGGTGACGCTCGCCGAGGCGGTGCCCGCCTCGTCGAAGCCCGGNAGGGCCGCGAGCGGGGTCGTGGTGACCGGGAAGCTGCCCAGGGAGGTGCCGTTCAGGCTGACGTCCACCGTCGTGTCCGTCTGGTCCCCCGGACCGGTCATCGAGAGCGACGACAGGTCGAAGGTGACCTCCGAGCCGGCGTCGTACGTGGCCGGGGCGGCGTCGGGGAATGCGACCCCGACGGCGCGCTGGCTGTAGTCGACCGGCAGCGGGGCGTCGGAGGCGAACTCGGCGAAGTAGTCGACCTGCGCCTGCAGGTCGGTACGACCGGTGTCCTGCTTGCGACCCGAGCCGTTCAGGGCGGCGAAGTTGTCACCACCCGAGGCCAGGAACGAGTTGACCGTCACCGAGTACGTCGCACCCAGGTCGATCGGCTCGCCGTCCAGGAACATCTCCTGGATCCGCTCACCCTGAGCCTGCGAGGCGTCGTAGGTGTAGGTGAAGCCCTCGCTGATGCCGAGCTTCAGGAACGGACGCGAGGCACCCGCGGGCTGCCACTGCTGCTCGAGAGCAGCCTTGACCTCCGCACCGGTCAGGTCCATGTTCACCAGCGTGTTCGCGAACGGCTGCACGTTGGCGGCCTGCTTGAACGTCACGGTGCGCGGGAAGCCCTCGCCGGTCCCGAGGAGGTCCGCACGCAGACCACCCGGGTTCATGAACGCGATCTGCGCCGACCCGAAGGTCTCGTCGGAGGTGGCGTCGCGCTGGATCTCGGCGACCAGGTTGCCCAGGGTCGACTCACCACCACGGTTCTCGGTGGTCCCGTTGGCCAGCTTGGCCCGGTAGAAGAGGCCGCCGATCTGACCCAGCGGCTGCGCGCCCAGCACGTCGGCCTCGGCCACGGCCGCATCGACGATGTCCTGGGTGGGCTGGTCGACCGGGTAGTTGAAGGGACCGCCGTTGGCCGCCTTCAGCTTCAGGATCGCCTGCGTCTTGGCCTGCACGTCGCCCGTGGTCGGGTCGACGGTGAAGACCAGCTGGTTGAGGTTCGTGCCGTACTGGCCGGCCGAGACCACCGGACGCTCGGTCACCGCACGGTCGCTCCACCCGTCGACCGGGAACGAGCAGTCGTAGGCGAGGTGGGTGTGGCCCGAGACGATCGCGTCGACGTTGTCGTTCACGCCCTGCACGATCGACCCGAAGTCGGTGCCCGCGCCCAGTGCCGCGATCTCGTCGCAGTCGGTGGTCGGGGAACCCTCGTGGACCAGCAGGACCACGATGTCGGCACCCTCGGCGACCAGGTCGTCGGCAGCGGCGTTGGTCGCCTCGACGATGTCGGTCACCTCGATATCGGCGATACCCGCCGGGGAGACCAGCTCGGGCAGGTGCTCGGTGACCGCACCCACGTAGCCGACCTGCACGCCACCCTGGTCCTTGATCCAGGTGCCGTCCAGGGCCGGGTCGCCCGAGGCCTTGAACCTCACGTTCGCACCGAGGTACTTCCACTCGGCGCCACCGAACGGGTTGTCCTCGGCGTCGTACTCGGCGATCACCCGGTTGACCAGGTCGTCGTACCCCTGGTCGAACTCGTGGTTACCGACCGCCGAGACATCCAGGCCCGCCTCGTTGAGCGCGTCGATCGTCGGCTTGTCGTTGGCGACGAACGACTCGAACGTCGAGGCGCCGATCAGGTCACCGGCAGCAGCGAAGGTCGTGTTCGGGTTCTCCGAGCGCAGCTGCTTGACCGCTCCGGCCAGCACTCCGGCGCCGGCGGCGCTGGAGAACGGGTCGTTGGCGATCCGGCCGTGGAAGTCGTTCGTGGCCAGGATCTGCACGTCGACGGAGTCACCCGTGGCGGCGCCCAGGTCGAGTCCGACGACCACCGGGTCGTGGTCGGAGGACCGGTAGGCGTTCGGCTCGAACAGCGTCTCGGCAGACGACTCTCGCTCGAAGCTCGCCTCCCCGGCGTCCGCCACGGTGTCGTTGTAGTCGAGGAGCGGGTTCTCGTCGGCGTTGATCTTCCAGCCGCCGGCGCCGGTGACCTGGTCGTCCAGCGTCGCGGTCGCGAGGGCCTGGTCGAGGTGACCGAGCTGACCGTCGAAGAGGTAGCCGTAGGACTCCATGCCCTCGAAGCGCTCCAGGAGGTCGACGTAGGCGTTGTCCTCCAGGGTGCTGATCGGGCGCTCCTGCGAGTAGGAGTTCAGGTCACCGATGACCAGGAAGTCGGGGTCGCCGCTCCCCGTCGGGTCGGTGGCCAGGTAGTCGGCGAGCGCCTGCGCGGCCGCGGTGCGGGTGCCGTCGCAGTTCCCCGAACCGTCCTCGGGAGAGTCGTCGCCGGCGCCACACCCCGATCCCTTGCTCTTGAGGTGGTTCACCGCGACCGTGACCCGCTCGCCCGTGGCGACCTCGTCGAAGGTCTGGATCAGGGCCGGCCGGTTGCGCGTGTCGTCGAAGAGCGGGTCCTCAGCGCTCGTGAGGGTCGCGTAGTCACCGACCGGGGTGACGGTCGAGGTCTTGTAGAGGAACGCCTGCTTGATCGCGTCGGTGCCGATGAAGCCGGTGTCGATGTAGTCGTAGGTGCCCGCGGCCGTGGCGGCGTTGAGGGCGTCGACGATCTGCTCGGTCGCGAGCCCGGTGTCGTTCTGGATCTCGATGAGGCCGAAGACGTCGGCGTCGATCGTGACCAGGGCGTCGACGATCTTGGCCAGCTGACGCTCGCGCTCCGCCTCGGAGTCGGCGCCACGGCAGTCGTCCGTGCCGTCAGGCCCGCACGGGCCCGAGCTGTTCGAGGAGGTCTCGTCGATCGTCGCGAAGTAGTTCAGGACGTTGAAGCTGGCGACCTTGAGCCGGCCGCCGACCTCGTCGGGCGACTCGGGCCGCGGGTTGGTGGGCTCGAAGGAGTAGTCCTCGCCCGCGACCGGGCGCAGCTTCCAGGCACCGAAGGAGTACTCGAAGACGCCGGTGAGGTCGGTGACGGTGTCGCCGCCGCGGAAGAAGTTCCCGGTGCTCAGTCCCGGGGTCGGGTAGTAGTACGGCTCGTTGTCCTGCGGACCCGAGGTCGCGGCGTTCTGGCTGTTGCTGTCGTCGTCCAGGACGATCCGACGGGTGGCGAGGTCGGCGAGGAAGTCGTTGTACCCCGCGACGCTGGGCTCGTTGGTCTGGGTGAACTGGTAGGGCCGCTCACCGGCGGTCAGCACGATCTCGCCGAAGCGGGCCTGGTTGAAGTACTCACTGACCGCGAGGGTCGTCGAGATGGTGGTGCGCATCCCCTCGACGTCCTCGAAGGTCGCGGCGTCCAACGTCGAGGCGGACGCCGGGAGCGAGACCACGGCGGCGGTGGGCAGCGGCGCGTCGGTCCCGAGCACCTCGAAGCTCCCGCTGCCGAAGGCTGCGTCGATCTGGGTGGTGGTGTTGAACTCCGCGACCTCGCCGGTGACGCGGAGCTGGTCGCCCGCGCTCAGGTCGGCGGGGCAGGAGTTGCGGCAGAAGACGTAGACGCCCTCGGAGGTCGCCGGGTCGGCGTCGGCGTCGGCGTCCTCCTCCTGGAGGAAGAAGCCGTCGGTGACGTCGTTGGCCGTGATCACCGAGGTGACCACCGCCTCGACCGTCACGGTGCTGCCGTCCAGCGGAGAGGCTGCACCGTCGCCCTGGATCTCGCTGATGACGGTGACGACGCTGGGGTCGGTGATCGTATAGGTGAAGGTCACCGCGTCGGTCGCGGGGGTGGGGGCTGCCGCGTCGGTCACGGTCGCCTCGACCGAGAAGGTGTCCACGACCGTGGGGGTTCCGCTGATCTCGCCCTCGGTGCTCAGCGACAGGCCGTCAGGCAGACCCGTGGCCTCCCAGGTGTACGGCGTCGTGCCGCCCGAGGCCTCCAGCGAGAACGGCGTGATCGGTGCGTCGACGGCGGCCGTCTGGGCGCCCGGGTCGGTCGCAGACAGCGGCGCCTCGCCCGCCGTGGAACCGGTCGGGGTGGGCGTCGCGGCCGTGAAGTCGGCTGCGTTGTCGTCCGTGTCGGCGCCGGAGGCAGCGCGCTGGGCCGACGTCGTGCTGGTCAGCGGCGTGCCGGTGTTGGCCGTCTCGAAGGTGGTGGGTCCGCTCCCGTAGCCGACGGTGTCGATCACGTTGGCCGGGTTGCCGGTGCCGGCGAAGTCGCCCTGGGCGGAGACCGGCGTGTCGTCGGAAGCGAGGATCACCACGCCGTTGCTGCCCGACATGTTGGCGTTGCCGGTGGCGTCCGGGGTCGGCAGCGGGTCGCCGACGGCGGCGTTGCTGGACTGCTGCACCAGGTAGTAGCCGCCCGCCGGCACGGAGCCCGTCAGGGTCGTGACGTTGGCCGACGTACCGGTCTGGGAGCGGTACTGCACCGACATCCCGGCGACGGAGATGTCCGCGTCCGTGGGGTTGTACAGCTCGACGAAGTCATGCGTGTACGTCGCACCACTGTTGCCACCCCCGCCGTACGCCTCGGAGATCACCAGGCCCGTCGAGGGCGCTGCTTGTGCGGGGGTGCCGCCGGACAGAACTACAAGGGGGGCCGCTACGAGGCCGAGAAGCGCGCTGGCGATGACGCCGCTGCGCCGTGAGGCGTGCGTGAACACAGAAAAATAGCCCTTCGAGGGGTCGGACGAACGGGTGACCTGGCCGTGCTGGGGGTGGCAGGGGGAAGGCCTGAACACTAACCCGAGTGCCCGAGGCCCCGTCCAGCGATCGGGGAAAACTTCGGGGAAACGTCTGGTGGGTCTCGGTCAGGTTTCGGAGAGATTGCTCCGCTGACGCCAGAAGTCGCGAAAGAACTCGTAGCCCGACCACAGCGTCATCGCCACCGCAGCGGCCAGGAGCACCTGGGAGAGGTAGAACAGGACCTCGCCCGGCACGTCGGCCCAGCCGCTCATCTGCTTGCCCGGCAGGATCAGCCCACCGAGCGCGAGGGCTTGCAGCATCGTCTTGATCTTCCCGCTCCGCGCCGCGGCGATCACGACGTTCTTGGCCACCGAGAGGCGCAGGAGCGTCACGGCCCACTCGCGGGCCAGCACGACGATCGTGACGGCCCACCAGATGTCCCCGGTGATCGAGAGGCCGATGAAGGCCATCCCGGTCAGGGCCTTGTCGGCGATCGGGTCG
>NZZG01000139.1 GCA_002698575.1 Pimelobacter sp.
CCGCCGCGCAGCGGTCGAGCGCAGCGAGATCCTTGACGGCGAGACCCGGTCGACTACGCGCGCGGGCGCCACACCGACCACGTAGAGGGGTCGACTGAGCGCGCGGGCGCCACGCCGACCACGAAGAGGGGTCGACTACGCGCGCGGGCGCCCCACCAACCCCCAAGAACAGCCCACCCACGAGGAACGGGCGCCCCACCCACCCCGAAGGACGGCGCCCACCCCGAGCCAGCAGGCGGCGAGACCCTCAGGCGACCTGCAGCGAACGCTTCGACAGTCCCATCCAGAACCCGTCGATCACCTGCTCGCCCGGCTCGTCGGGACGCGAGGCGGCGCCCAGGGTGACGAAGAGGGGACTCAGGTGCTCGACGGTCGGGTGGGCGTAGGGCATCCCGGGGGCGCGGTGGGCGTAGTCGGCCAGGGTGTCGACGTCGCCGCGAGCCATTGCCTCGCCGGCCCAGGCGTCGAACTCCTGCGACCATCCGGGCGCCGCGGCGTCGATGCGGAACTCGGTGAGGAACGGCAGCCCGTGGGTGAGGAACCCGGACCCGACGATGAGCACGCCCTCGTCGCGCAAGGGGCGGAGGCGCTCACCGAGCGAGATCAGGGTGGCCGGGTCGTGCGTGGGCAGCGACAGCTGCAGCACAGGGATGTCCGCCTCGGGGTACATGATCCTCAGCGGCACCCAGGCCCCGTGGTCGAGGCCGCGGGAGGCATGCTGGTGGACGGGCTCGGTGCGGGGCATCATCGCGGCGACCCGCTGGGCCAGCGCCGTGGCGTCCGGGGTCTCGTAGGTCATCCGGAAGTACTTGGGGTCGAAGCCGCCGAAGTCGTAGACCAGGGGAGCGCCGCTGGCGGTGAGCGAGATCGGTGCCGACTCCCAGTGGGCACTGACGATCAGGATGGCCTTCGGCCGGGGGAGGTCGCCGGCCCAGCTGCGCAGCTGCCCCGACCACACGGGGTCGTCGAGCAGTGGGGGCGCTCCGTGGCCGATGTACAGCGCCGGCATCATGTCGTTCACATTTCAATCATAACGCGCTGCCGGCCGTGACGCGGACGCACTGGCGTCGTGGTCGGCGAGCGCCGTCCAGTCCACGGGCGCTGCGCCGCGCTCGGTCAGCAGGGTGTTGGTCCGGCTGAAGGGACGGGACCCGAAGAACCCGCGGGAGGCGGACAGCGGCGAGGGGTGTGCGGACTCGACCCACGGGATGGGCCCGAGCAGCGGTTTGAGGGACTGCGCGTCGCGGCCCCAGAGGATCGCGGTCAGCGGCGTCGTCCCCGCCCGCGCCGCCAAGGCGCGGATCGCGCACTCGGTCACCTCCTCCCAGCCCTTGCCCCGGTGGGAGGCGGAGGCCTCGGGGCGCACCGTCAGGACGCGGTTCAGCAGCATCACGCCCTGGTCCGACCAGCCGCTCAGGTCACCGTGCTTCGGGGGGATCCAGGCCCCCCGGGTGTCGGCTCCGGCGCCCTCGGCGAGGTCGGCGCGCAGCTCGGTGTAGATGTTGACCAGGCTGCGCGGCAGCGGCCACACGTGGCGCTCGACGGCGAAGCTGAGGCCGATGGGGTGTCCGGGGGTCGGGTACGGGTCCTGGCCCACGAGGAGCACGCGTACGTCGGCCAGCGGTCGCCGAAAGGCGCGGAACACGGCGTCCCCGACCGGCAGGTAGCCCCGCCCGGCGGCGACCTCCTCGCGCAGGAAGGCGCCCAGTCGCGCGACCCGGTCGTCGACCGGGGCCAGGGCCTCGGCCCAGTCCGGGGCCATCAGGCCCTTGTCCACCAGGCCGCCGAGTGCGCTCATTCGCGCGAGACTACGCGCCGAACGGCCGATCGCTCACGACTACCCGCGCGGGCGGAAGGTCGCCGTACGGGGGAGATGGGGTCGCTTGCCCTTCTCGCCGACCTCGACCCGCAGGATCGCCTGGTGGTCGGCGTTGCCGAGGATGGCCGACTGGTTGGCGACCAGCACGGTGGTGCCGTGGAAGGTCGCGTTGCTCGGGCTGTCGAAGGGGATCCGGGAGCCGTTCTCCCCGAGGAAGGGCGCGTCCGGGAAGCGGTCGACCTCCCGGCCCTTGGCGGTCAGCTCGACCAGCTGCTGGGTCAGGCCGACCATGGCGATGTAGATGTGACCGGACCGTCCGATGCCGAAGCCGTCCGGCAGGTCCGTGGGTCGAGAGGTCCACAGGGTGCTGATCCGCCCCGGACCTCTCTTGCCGACCTTGAGCCGCAGCAGCGAGCCGCTGGTGGGGTCGGCGCTGCCGTCGCTCGTCGTCTGCTGCGTGATGAGCAGGTCCCGCTGCCGGGGCCGGTAGACGATGCCCGTGGTGCCGAAACCGGCCACCCCCTCGAGCTCGGGACCGCTGAACCACGGGTCCACCGCGCCCGAACGGCGCACGCGCCAGATGGTGCCCTGGCCGTAGTCGGTGACGAACAGGTTCTTGGGCCCCCACGTCGCGTAGTTGGGCACCGATCCCTTCGGGAGCGTCGCGACCTTCTCGAACTCACCCGTCGCGGGGTCGAGCGTGAGCACCGCGCGCCGCGAGGTCTCGAGCAGCACGAGGCGTCCGTCCTTGGTCTGGTTGGCGACCTGCACCCCGTGATCGGCGCCGAGCCGCTGGTCGGGCACGGTCCAGGACCGCAGCAGGGCACCGCCGCCGCTCCACTCGAAGACGCGCGAGCGCTGGCGATCCCCGGCAACGTAGGTGCCGGCGTACACCCGGCCGTTGGTGTGCTTGTGCACGTACGCCGGGTAGCCGGGCGAGGGGACCCGGGCGAAGACGCGGGTCCTCCACTTCTCGTCACCGGGCTTGGCCGAGGCCGTCGAGGCGGGCACGACCCCGAGCAGGGTCCCGAGCAGGAGCAGGGCCAGGACGCGGGCCAGGGGTCGGCACGCGAGCGCGGGCAGCGGTCGGCTCATCGGAGTCGCTCCACGACCTCGACGGCGGCCCGCTCGCCGGAGCGCACGGCGCCGTCCATGTAGCCGCTCCAGTACGTCGACGTCTCGGTGCCGGCCCAGTGCACGCGGCGGAAGGGGCGACGGATCGCCGGTCCGAAGCGCGAGAACGAGCCGTCGGCAGCGTGGATCGCGGTGGGTCCGCCGCCGGTCCACCGCTCCTTGGTCCAGTCGTGCTCGGTGTACTCCACCGGGTGCAGCGCCTGCTCGCCGAACATCGCGGCGAAGCCCTCCAGCACCGCCTCGCGGCGCTTGGCCTTGCCGATCCGTCCGAACTCGCGCCACGTGTCGCCGCCGACGAAGGCGAGCAGCACGCCGGGCTCGCCGTCGCGGGGACTGTTGTCGAACACGGCCCGCGCTGCGCCGGCGTCGTTGATGCCGAAGCCGTTGAGTCCGTCCTCGCGCCAGAACGGCGTCCGGTAGACCGCGTCGCACTTCATCAGCTTGCCCATCTCCTGGTGCTTGAGGAGCTTGCGGCGCTGTCGGGGGAGTCCGGGGGACCAGTCGATGTCGAGGAGCAGCGGTGGTGGGACGGCGACGATGACGCGCTTGGCGGCGACGACTCCACGGCGGGTGTGCACCCGGACCCGGTGGTCGCGCTGCTCGATCTTGTGGACGGGCGCGCGCAGCGCCACGATGTCGCCGAGCCTGCGGGCCAGGCGCAGCGGGATGAGCTGGGAGCCCCCGACGAAGCGGCGCTCCTGGGCGCCGTTCTCCGTCTCGGAGTTGCGGGCGAAGGTGCCGACGTGGCGCTCGTCGCCCGAGCACGCGACGTACCAGAGCACGAAGAGGAACGAGAGCTCCTTGGGGTCGGCGCCGAACCCGGGCTGGGTCCAGGCCTCGATCAGGTTGGCGACGCCCTCGGGGTTGACGATCGCGGTGGAGCGGATGAAGTCGCGCAAGGTCATCCGGTCCCACTCGCGGGCACGGGGGTGGCTCCAGGGAGCGTCCACGGCGATCTCGGCGGCGTACTGGTCGATCAGGGTCAGCAGGATCGCGGCGTCGGCCAGGATCGTCGGATCCGGCGGCACGGTGCCGGGGTACTCGAGGCGGCCGAGGGTGGAGGAGACGTAGACGCTGCTCCCGGTGTTGTACTCCTTGAACGTCGGGACGTGCAGCTGCTTGGCGAGCCGGCGGATGTGGGTCTGGGTCGGGCCGATGAAGGCGCCGCCGGACTCGATCGTGGCCCCCTTCGTCCTCAGCTCGTGGTTGAGCACCCGCCCGCCCACGCGGTCGCGGGCCTCGACCAGCAGGACCGACAGCCCCGCGTCGGCCACGTCGCGGGCCGCTACGAGGCCGGCGATCCCCGCGCCGACCACCACGACGTCGACCTTCTTGGGCAGGCGCCCCTGGCGTCCCAGGCTCTCGCCGGCCGCCGCCTCGTCGAGCGAGAACGCTCCCAGCCCGGCGGCCGCACCGGCGGCGGACGCGGCTCCCAGCAGGTGGCGTCGGGTGAGGTCGACACGGGTTCCACGGGTCATGACGGGGCTCCTCGAGGGGCTCAGGACGGGCCAAACCTGAATGTGTGTCATGTTTCGGTTCTGTACCCTACACTCCGACGCATGGCAGACGCAGCCCTTGCTCGGGACCAGTCTCTCCCGCGCCGGGCACCCATGCAGGCGAGAAGCCGCAAGAAGGTCGAGGCGTTGCTGGATGCCACCGAACGACTCGTCGTGGAGCGCGGCGTCGAGCCCCTCACCACGCGGGAGATCGCCGAGGCCGCTCACGTCCCGGTGGCCTCGCTCTACCAGTACTTCGCCGACAAGGAGGCCGTGCTGCTGGCGCTGGCCGAACGACACATGGCCGAGATGGACGAGCAGACCCTCGTCGACCTCGAGGTGGCCCGCAGCGCCGGATCGCTCAGCGTGGGCGCGCTGGTGGAGACGAGCATGCGTGCTTTCGTGAAGGTCTACCTCCGCCGGCGTGCGTTCGTCGAGATCTACCTGCGCGGGCGCACCAACCCCGCGCTGCACGCCTACGGGCGCGAGCACAACCGCCGGATCGCCGCCACGCTGCGCGAGGTGGCNCTGGCCGAGGGACTGGCCGGTCCGGACCTGCCCGAGACGGCAGCGGTGCTGGCGGTCGAGCTGGGGGACCGGGTCTTCCAGCTCGCCTTCGAGCACGACGTCGAGGGCGACGAGGCCATCATCGAGGAGGGCATCACCCTGCTCACGTCCTACCTCGAGCGCTACGAGGCGGTCGTCCCCGGTCGGAGCGGACGACGATGAGCCACCGCGAGCAGGTCGCCTCCGCAGCCCGCCGACTTGCCGAGGCGGGGCTGCTCGTCGGCACCGCAGGCAACGTCAGCCTGCGCGTGGGGGACCTCGTCGCCGTCACCGGCTCCAGCGTCACGCTCGCCGATGCGGGGGTGAGAGACGTCGTCGTGGTCCGCCTCGACGGGTCGTACGTCGAGGGGTCGTTGTCGCCGACCTCCGAGCTGGACCTGCACCTCGGCGTCTACGCGGACCGCCCCGAGGTGGGCGCGGTGGTGCACACGCACGCGCCGTACTCCACCGCCGTGGCCTGCGTGCTCGAGGAGCTGCCGGTGCTGCACTACCAGCACCTCCTGCTGGGTGGGGCGACCCGCGTCGCCCCCTACGCGACCTTCGGCACGCCCGAGCTCGCCACCCACGTGCGCACCGCGCTCACCGACCGCCAGGCCGCGCTGATGGCGAGTCACGGCTCGGTGGCGGTGGGGGCCTCGCTCGAGGCCGCCGTCGAGAACGCCCTGCTCCTGGAGTGGCTCTGCGCCCTGCACCACCGCGCCAGTGCCCTGGGGCAGGTCCGTCCCCTGACCGAGGAGCAGCAGGCCGACGTCATCGCCGCGGCCCTGACCCGCAGCTACGGGCACCAGCCCACCGCCCACCACGAGGAGCGCACATGAAGGTCGCCTGCGTCGGGGTGCACGTCCTCGACACCCACGTCATCGGCATCGAGTCGATCCCGGACGGCTCGGACGGCCAGCTGGTGGAGACCATCCGGATGTCGCCGGCCGGGACCGCCGGCGGCACGGCCGTGGTGCTGGCCCGGCTCGGTGCCGAGGTGACGTCGTACGGCGCGATCGGCACCGACCCGATCGCCGACGTGCTGCTCTCCCTGCTGGCGCGCGAGGGCGTGGGGACCCGGGGCCTGGTGCGCCTGGCCGAGCACCAGACGTCGGCCTCGGTGCTCCCCGTCCGCCCCGACGGCGCCTCGAAGGACCGACCGGCGTGGCACTGCATCGGAGCCAACGGCGCCTTCACCCTCGACCAGCTGGACCGGGAGCCCCTCGCCGGGATCGACCACCTGCACCTGGGTGGGCCCGAGTTCCTCGGCGGCCCGGCAGCCGGTGAGCTCCTGGCCTGGGCCAGGGGGGAGGGGATGACGACCTCGGTCGACGTGCTCGCTCCCGGCGACCCCGACCTGCTGGCCTGGATCGGGGACGCGTTGCCGCACACCGACTACCTGCTCCCCAACGACGAGCAGGTGCGGGGCTTCACCGGACGCGACGACCTCGCGGAAGGGGCCCGGGCCCTGGTCGAGGCCGGGGCCGGCTGCGTGGCGGTCACCCGGGGCGCCCGAGGAGCACTCGTGGTGACCGCGGAGCGGGTCCTCGAGGTGCCGGCGTACGCGATCGCCGACGAGGACCTGGTCGACACGACCGGCTGTGGTGACGCCTTCTCCGCCGGGTTCCTGCGCGGCCGCTCGCTCGGCCATGACCTGGAGGTCTCGGCGCGCCTCGGGTGCGCCACCGCGGGGCAGGTCGCCCGTGGCCTCGGCACCGACGCCGGGGCGTACACCCTCGCGGACGTGGAGGCGGTCGTCGCCGGTTGAGCCGTCCTAGTCCGCCTCGTGCTCCGCGGCGCCGAGCGTGGGGGTGCCGCGACGCACCGGCCGGCTCAGCCGGTCGCGCTGGAAGGTCACCAGCGTCTCGCGGACGACGGGTGCTGCGGCCTTGAGGAGCAGGTTGGTCGCCGAGCGGCGCCCGGGGTGCTCGCTGTCGGCCTCGTCGAGGACCGCCGCGGCGTCGAGCAGCAGCTCGGCGGAATAGGGGTTCACGTCGGTGGGGTCGATCTTCTCCAGCAGTCGCTCGAGCGTGGGGTCGACGCGGGCTCGGCCGCGGGCCTGGGCCTCCGCCGCGGCCTCCTCCATCGCCTCGAGGCAGTCGCCGAGGAAGGGCAGCATCGCGGCCGTGACCGGCAGGCGCAGCAACGGCGGACCGTTCTCCGGGAACAGGGGCTGNGCCGACCAGCCGCGGTGGTGCAGGGCGTCGGCGAAGACGAAGATGTCGCAGGTCGTGTCGGCGCGCAGCGCGATCGTGGTGGCGTCGGGGCGGGCCACCAGGGTGATGCCCCGGGCGTCGAGGAGTCCCTCGGCCAGGGCGGCGGTGACATCGAGGGCCCCGAGCGCGAGCTCGGCACAGCGGTCGTGGCCGACCTCGTGCAGGGTCTCGGCGAGCTCGCCGAGCACGCCGCTCGGCGGGCTCCACGTCGTGGCGGTGTCGAGGGGGCCGCGAGGTCCGAGGCTGGAGGCATGCACGGCGCGGCGGTCGGCGGCGTCGCGGTGGAGCAGCACGGACAGGTCGGCGGACGTCCCGCGCTCGGGGCCGACGTCGATGGTGATGGAGGAGACCCCCGGCACCGCGAAGCCCCAGGGCTGCCGCACCCGGCCGGCCAGCTCGGCGTAGGCGAGCGCCCACCCGCCGTTGGAGGCGTCGACGTGGAGCGGCACCTCGTGGGCCGAGGCCGCTGCGGCGATCCAGCCGACCGGGTCGACCGTGCCGTGGGTGTAGGACGGGGCGGAGGCCACGACGAGCACGGCGTCCTCGCGGATCAGCGAGGTCATCGGACCGACCTGGACCGAGCCGTCGGCCGAGACCGGCGCCACGACGGGGGTCACCCCGACTGCTGCCGCGGCGGCGAACCAGGCCGGATGGGCCGACTGGGGCAGCACCACCGTGGGACGACGCAAGGCGGGGCGGGCGTCACGCGCGGCGCGCAGCACCATCAGCGCGGACTCGACGAGCCCGGCCGCCACGGTGCCGACCGTCTCGTCCGGGGCCTGCAGGAGGTCGCAGACGAAGCCGACGAGCTCGTTCTCGGCCACCTGGCGGCTGCGGGGTGCATCGTCCCCGCGGCGCAGCCCGTGGGTGGCCGGGTGGGCCAGCCGTCCGTCGTCGAGGTCGATGCCAGCGAGGGCCGCGAGCGAGGTCTCCTCGCCTTCGGCGGGGGCGTGCGCGGTCTTCATCAGCTGCAGTCGGCCGGTCGCGCTGGTCATGGGGCCCTCTTCGGGGGTCAGAGCATGGTCGGGGGGTGTGTGGGGGATGCATGACCGCGATGTCACGCAACGTCGACCTTAGAAGAGAGCAGCGACATTGTGCTCCGGCGACGGGCCCGGCCTCTGTAGCCCGATATGACTAGTCCGCCCGTGCCGTACGGCAGGGGGTGTGACGCGGCGCACAGGGGGTTCTCGCGGGGGTCCGGACCGTGCCACCCAGGGTCGGGCAGGCGCGCGACAGTTTGGTCGTCGGGGTGCTGCACGGCGCTCAACGGGCCAGGCTGCGCGACGCCTTCGAGCCGTGCGTACGCCGTCCCGTGCCGATGGAGGGCTCGTCACCCTCGGCGGACTCCGCGGCGTCGTGCGCGTCCCCGTCGGGCCCGGGCTCCTGGCTCGACCACTGCGAGATCCACTCGTCCAGGACGGTCCAGGTGGTGCTCCGCGCGGCACGACCGGTGAGCATGCCGAGGTGTCCGCCGGGGACGATCTCGAAGCGGACCTCGGGCGAGCCGGTGAGCAGCGGCAGCACCGCCCGCACCGCGGGCACCGGCGCGATGCCGTCGTTGGCGCCGCCGAAGACCACCACGGGCACGGTGATGTCGGCCAGCGAGATGGTCCGGTCGCCGGTCTCGAAGGTGCCGTCGACCAGTCCGTTGCCCTTGACGAAGCGGTGGTACAGCTGCCCGAACGAGCGTCCCGGGTAGGCGATCATGTTGTCCATGAACCGGTCGACGGCCTCGATCTGGGCGAGGAAGTCGGCATCGTCGAGATGGGTGGCCAGGGCGATCGGCTTGGTGACCAGCTTCTGCACCGAGGACAGCTGGAAGGCCCACTTGACCAGGGGCTTGGGCGCCCCTCCCAGCGCCTGGTAGCCGCGGGTGATCGGACCGCGACCGGCGGCGAGGTTGAGCAGGGGACGCAGGGGTGCCACCAGCGGCACGAGGCTGACGTCGAAGGGCGAGCCCACCACGCCCAGGGAGGCGATCGGCAGGTCGGTGTCGCCCGCGGCGGCGAGCAGGGAGAAGATCCCGCCGAGGCTCCAGCCGACGACGTGCACGGGGCGCCCGCCGGCGTGGGCGGAGACCTCGCGGATGGCGGTCGGCAGGACCTCCTCGATCCAGTGCTCCATCCCGAGGTTGCGGTCGCGGAAGGAGACCTGGCCGTACTCCACCAGGTAGGTCGGGCGTCCCGCCTCGACGAAGTGCTCCACCAGCGAGCACCCGCGGCGCAGGTCGAAGCAGAGCGCCGGGGCGGCCAGCGGGGTCACCAGCAGGACCGGGTCGCCCTGCTCCTGGACCTTGGCGGCGGGTCGGTAGTGGTAGACCTCGCGCAGGGTGCCGTCGTCGATCAGGGTGCGCGGCATCGGACGCAGGTCGGCGAGGCCGCCGTAGAACACCTTGTGGGCGACGTTGCTGGCGGCCGAGACCACCTGGTCGGGTTTGGGGATCAGGTCCACAGGGCGAAAGTTACCCCGCTGGGGGCTCGCACGCCTCGTAGATCGCGTACGGGGCG
>NZZG01000140.1 GCA_002698575.1 Pimelobacter sp.
AGGGCGAGGATCCCTTCGAGCAGGTCCTCATCGGCCACCGCAGCCCACAACCGCTCGCCCAACGGCGCGACCTGCGCGTCGGCACCACCGAGGACCTCAGCAGGGCTGGTGCTGGACGGGTGCAGCATCGCATCGCCTTCAAGGCTGAACCTGCGCCCGGACGACACACGCCACGGGACTCGTCAGAGACCTTGATGCAGTGCGCCACCACCATGACGAGCCCCGGCAGCACCACCGGAGGACTCCTGCATCGGATGCGACCCAAGAAGGCCGCGTGCTGCGTATATTAGAACACATTAGCGATACGCGCGCAACTCCACATCGTCATTGTCGTGATCGCTGTCGGCACCGACGCCAGCCGCCTGACGGTCTGGGGACGCACCTCGGCGGGGTCGGGTCACAGCGCCATCAGCGGTCGTCACAAGGCGGAAGGACCACTCAGGATCACCCGCATATCAAGCTGATCGGGCGGAACCCGAGGTGCGGCAGATCCGGGCGGAGCGCTGGTGACACATCGCCTCCGATCTTGCCCCTGGCGCTGGCGCGTCACGCAGCCTCGACCGGTGAACAACGAAGTCGAGGCCGCCCTGT
The DNA here is from genome assembly GCA_002698575.1 of Pimelobacter sp. Lineage (GTDB taxonomy): Bacteria > Actinomycetota > Actinomycetes > Propionibacteriales > Nocardioidaceae > Nocardioides. Next base: position 592 of record NZZG01000140.1, read on the forward strand.
GGCGGCCCGGAGGGCACGCGACGCCACAGCTGCGAAGCTTCTCAGCAGCGTAAGCCGATGACTCATTGAGAGCCGGCCGCTTGCGTGGCGGTTGCGGTCAGCGCTACGAACGAGTCCCACCGATGAACAACCGTTCCGCCAGTGCGCGACCGTAGCCGTACCCCCAGGTGCCCATCGTTTCGAGGCTCGCTTTGTCCTCTCGATTCGCGGGGCCTTCGCAATGGCCCCACTTGTAGACCCACACGACGCCCCCTGCGGTGTGGGACTTCATCCGAGCAGCAGGCGCACCATCCGTGGTCAGCAGAGCACGCGACCCGAGAATCACTCCCGGAGGGTGTTCAGTGATGGCCTTGATGTGTGCCACTCCCCATCGCACTATCGCCGCGCACTCCAGGTCGTCAGCCTGTGGCAATGACGGTCGGTTCCAGTCGAGCAGCCCATAGACGAACGACCGCTGCGATCGCAGCAGGTGACCACCCGGGTCGTCGTCCTGGTGGACAGGCACGGTGAGCACTTGTCCCGCCGCCCAGGTGCCGTTCGAGAGGACGAAGCCGAAGAACTGACCTGGCCGCAACCGGGATACCGACTTCGGCGTGAACGGGTAGGCGATCTCCTCCGGCATGCTTCCTATCATTCATCAGGATGCGTTGAATTCGGTCTCTCTCGAGCCCGGTCATCGGCACGAGCGGACGCCTCGCCCAACAGGCAAGCGGCTCCGTGCCGGGCGTTCATCAGAACCCGCGCCCTCAAGGTCGACTTCCGATCAGGCCAGGTCGCCACCGTCGACGTGCACCGCGTGGCCGCCGTGGCCGGCTTGCTCACGCTCGCCAAGGTGCAACACGTCGACGAGGCACGTGCGCTGATCCTGGACCTCTAGACTCACCGACCGTGACCCCGCTCCCGCCAGCCGCAGACCAGATCGCCCCCGACCCCGCGATCCCGTTGCCGCCGTACACCCTGCGGATGGGGGGCCAGCACTTCAAGAAGGACTCCGACTTCGTCAACGCCGGCGTCCGCGACGCCCGCGTGCTGCGGCGTCGCGCCGGGCTCGGTCCGCGCAAGCGCGTCCTCGACTGGGGTTGCGGCGCCGGACGGCTGGCGATCGGGATCAAGCACCTGATGGGCAACGTCGCCGACTACCACGGCGTCGACATCCAGCCCGAGCTGCTCACCTGGGCCAAGGACAACCTGAGCGACGAGCACACGCGCTTCACGCTCGTCGACGCCCACAACGCCCGCTACAACCCCGACGGGGAGCAGTCGTTCCACATCCCGGCCGACGATGAGAGCGTCGACGTCCTCTACGCCTACTCGGTGTTCTCGCACATGCTCACCCACGACCTCGCCGGCTACGGCGCGACGATCGCGAGGATCCTCGCGCCCCAGGGTCGCGCCTGGGTGACGGCGTTCGTCGAGGAGGACGTGCCGGACTGCGTCGAGAACCCGACCGACTACCTCAAGCTCGAGTGGAAGGGCGCGCTGCACTGCGTGCGCTTCGACCGCCGCTTCTTCGAGGCGACGCTGTACGACGCCGGGCTCGCCGTGGACGAGTTCGTCTACGGTCGCGAGACCGACGGGCAGTCGATGTACGTCCTGCGCCGGCGCTGACCGTGCGGTCCAAGACCCGTGCGCTCGCCGAGCTGGCCGAGCAGAACCAGCGCCTGGCCCGTGAGGTCGAGCGGCTGCGCAAGCGCGCCGACGAGGACGCCGACCTGTCCTTCCTGTTCGTGATGACCTACGGCCGCTCGGGCTCGACGCTGATCAGCGGACTGCTCAACGCCATCCCCGGCTACCTCATCCGCGGTGAGAACCGCCATGCCCTGCACCACCTCTTCGGCTACCACCGCACCCTGGCCGTCGAGAAGGGCAAGGGGCCAGCCAAGGCCTACCGCACCCCCACTCATCCGTTCTTCGGCATCGGCGACGTCCCCCTGACAGCGTCGCTGTCGGGCATCCGCCGCCTGGTCCTCGAGACCCTGCTGCGCCCGCACGCCGCCACCCGGGTGGTCGGGTTCAAGGAGATCCGCTGGTACGGCGAGGACATGGAGGAGTACGTCGCGTGGTTGCGCCGGGTCTTCCCCGGGGCGCGCTTCCTCGTCAACACCCGCGCTCACGAGTCGGTGCTCGCCAGCGGCTGGTGGGCGCAGGGCGATCGTGAGCACAACGCCGCACACCTGGCCGAGACCGAGCGGCGGATCCTCGCGGTCGCAGCCGAGCTGGGCGACGCGGCGTACCACGTGCACTACGACGACTACGTCGCCGACCCGACCGTGCTGAGGGGCCTCTACGACTGGCTCGGCGAGCCGTGGGACGAGGCATCGGTGCGCGCGACGATGGCGGTGCGCCACTCCGTCTGACCGGCCAGGCCAGGCTCGGGCCAGGCACGGGCCAGGCACGGGCCAGGCTCAGCCGATCGAGCGGGACTGCGCCGCGATGAGGTCGCGGTACCAGCCGAACGACTTCTTGGGTGTGCGCTCACCGGTCTCGAAGTCGACGTGGACGAGTCCGAAGCGCTGGGTGAACCCCTCGGTCCACTCCCAGTTGTCGAGCAGGGACCACGCGTAGTAGCCACGGACGTCGACCCCGCGCTGCGCCGCCTCGGCGACCGCGCGCAGGTGCGCGTTGAGGTAGTCGATCCGCTCCTGGTCGTCGACCGTGCCGTCCGCGCCGGGCTCGTCGGCGTACGAGCAGCCCGACTCGGTGACCACGATCGGCGGCAGCGCCGCGCGGAAGCGTGCCCGGAACATGATCAACCACTCCCGGAGCGCGTCGGGCACGATCGGCCAGCCGAAGCCGGTGACGGGGTAGCCGAGCAGCTCGAGCATCCGGAAGGGCATCTCGGCGTCCTCCGGGGCGGCGCCGATCTTGAACGGCTGGTAGTAGTTGACGCCGTAGAAGTCGAGCGGCTGGCGGATCACGGCCAGGTCCCCGGGGGCGACGACCTCCTCGAGCAGCGGCGCGAGGTCGACGGGGTAGCGACCGAGCAGCATCGGCTCGAGGAAGAGCCCGTTCCAGATGGCGTCGAAGAGCTTGGTCGCGCCCACGTCCGCGGCGTCCTCGCTCGCCGGCCACATCGGGGCGTGGTTGTTGGCGCACCCGACGCTGCGGGCGCCGGCCTCGCGCAACGCGATCGCCGCGCGGCCGTGGCCGAGCAGGAGGTGGTGGGCCACCGGGAGCCCGTCGAACATCAGGGCGCGGCCGGGGGCGTGCATCCCCAGGCTGTGGCCCATCAGCATCACCACGTTGGGCTCGTTGATCGGGATCCAGTGCGCGACCCGGTCGGCGTAGCGCTCCCCCGCCAGTGCGGCGAACTCGGCGAAGGCGTCGACGGTGGCCCGATTGATCCACCCGGCGTCGTCCTCGAGCGCCTGGGGCAGGTCCCAATGGAACAAGGTCGCCATCGGCTCGATGCCGGCCTCGCACAGCCCGTCGATGAGGCGGTCGTAGAAGTCGAGGCCCTTGCGGTTGGGCGTGCCGCGGCCCTGCGGCAGCAGCCGCGACCACGACAGCGAGAACCGGTACGCCGGCGCACCGAGGTCGCGCAGCAGCCCCAGGTCCTCCTCGAGGCGGTGGTAGTGGTCGCTGGTCACCTCACCGGTGGAGCCGTCCTTGATCCGCCCCGGCTGCCGGCTGAAGGTGTCCCACACGCTCGGCCCGCGCCCGTCCTCGGCTGCCGCCCCCTCGATCTGGAAGGCCGAGGTGCTCGTGCCCAGCACGAACCCCGGGGGCAGCGCGGGCTGATCGGTTGCTCTGGCAGGTCGCCCGTTCGGGGGGGGAGGCGGCACAGGCACAATGATGCCCGTGAGTGTCGAGATCCGCCGGGCTTCTGCATGCTTCGTCGAACGGACCGAGGGGCGGCTGAGCCGCCACAGCCTCTCATTCGGCGACGCCTACGAACCCGACAACCTGAGGTTCGGGCCGATGGTGTGCCACGACGACCACCTGCTGGGCAACGGTCGCGGCTTCGAGACCCACCGTCACTCCGACCTCGTGATCGTGTCGTGGGTCGTCTCCGGCGAGCTGACCCACACCGACTCCTCCGGCACGTCGCACGCGGTCGCTCCGGGTCAGGTCGCGGTGCTGACGACCGGGGCGGGCCTCGAGCACAGCGAGGTCGCCAGCGCGCCCCAGACCCGGTTCGTGCAGGTCTGGCTGACGCCCCCCGACGACGGCGCCGCACCCGAGCCGTCGTACGACGTCTCGACGCCGCCCCTGCAGACCGGGACCCTGGTCCGGGTGGCCGAGCCCGTGCCCGGCGCGGTGCTGTCCGTCGCCCGCCTCGACGAGGGCGACACCGTCACGATCCCCGGCGGTGCCTTCGTGCACGCCTACCTCTCCCGCGGCGCACTGCTGCGCTCGAGCCTGGCCGAGCCGCTCGAGGAGGGCGACGCCTTCCGCTTCGTCGACGAGGGCTCCCACGAGGTGACGGCGGCGGTGCCGAGCGAGCTCCTGGTCTGGACGTTCGACGCGCGCTGAGTGATCTAGGGCGCCAGGACGCTCAGCGCTCCCGGGAGCACCTCCACCAGCGCCGGCGCCCCGGCCCTGCCTGGCAGCGCGCCGAGCGGCTCGCCGTCACCACCGACCGGTACGCCGGCAGCGCCCCGCGCGGTCGGGTCCGCAGCGACCTCGACACGGCGCCCGCGCAGCACGGTCACCTGGGGAAGGTCGACGTGCGCCCCGTCGTACACCGTCGGCAGGGAGCGCATCAGCGAGAGCTTGGAGGCGGCCTCGATCACCACCACGTCGAGCAGGCCGTCGTCGAGGACGGCCGCCGGCGCGATCTTCATGCCCTTGCCGTAGTAGCCGGAGTTGGCGACGACGACGTTGGACGCGGCGTACTCGCCCACGACGCCGTCGACCGAGACGCGGTAGGTCGCGGGCCTGTAGCCGGCGAGGGCGCGGATCGCGGCGTAGGGGTACTGGAGCCTGCGAGGCAGCCGGTGAGCGCGGTCGACCAGCTCGGCGGCACGCGCGTCCACGCCGCAGTAGACCGAGCCGGCGACGCGTCGGGGTGCCGCGCCGGGCAGGGTCCACTGGATCAGGTCGACGCGGCGCTCGAGGCCGGACAGGAGGACGCCTGCCTGCTCCTCGGCGCTGTCGGGCAGGCCGAGCATCCGGGCGAAGTCGTTGCCGCGGCCGGCCGGCAGCACGCCCAGCACCCCTCCGGCGAGCGAGACGGAGCCGGCCAACGACGAGAGCATGCCGTCACCGCCGACGGAGACCACCACGTCGCCGCGCGCCACGGCTGCCGCGACGAGGTCCGCCATCGCCTGCGGCCCGGGCGAGTAGGTGACGTCGACCCGGGCACCGGCGTCGCGGAGCAGCCGCGAGACCGGGAGCACCGCACCGGGGGCCGCCCCGCCACCCGAGGCCGGGTTGACCAGGAAGGTGAACGAGCGCGGCTCAGACATCGGCGACGTCGGGCCGGGTGGAGTCGGGCCGGGAGGAGTCGGGCCGGGAGGAGGCGAGCTGGGGGGCATCGGGGATCAGCACTCCGGGGTTGAGGATGCCGGTGGGGTCGAGGTCGGCCTTGACCGCCCGCAGCACCGACGCGCCGAGCTCGCCGATCTCCTGGGTCAGCCACGGCCGGTGGTCGGTGCCGACGGCGTGGTGGTGGGTGATCGTCGCACCCGCGGCCATCATCGCGTCGCTGGCGGCCGCCTTGGCGCGCAGCCACTGCGCGAGCGGATCGTCGGCACCCTTGGCGGCGACGGTGAAGTAGAGCGAGCAGCCCGTCTCGTAGACGTGGCTGATGTGGCACAGCACGATCGCCCCGTCACCGAGCTCGGCGGTAAGCGCGTCCTTGACCCCGGTGTAGAGCGCCTCCCGGTTGGACCAGAAGGTCGCGGTCTCCATCGTCTCGACGAGCACGCCGACGTCGAGCATCGCGTCACGCAGGTAGGGCGCTCCGAAGCGGCCGTGCGCCCAGGCTTCGCCCGCCTCGCTGCCGAGCGGCGTGCCACCGAGTCCCTCGAGCACCGCGGTGACGGCGTCCTTCTTGGCCGCGACCGCACCCGGCTCCCCCTCGTAGCCGGTGATCATCAGGCACCCGGCCGCAGCGTCCTCGTCCCCGATGTCGTCGGGCCGGGCCAGGTTGATCGCCGTCTCGTTCTCGTCGGAGAGCCGGATGACCGTGGGCAGGAGCCCCGCCTGCGCGAGGGTGCGCATCGCGTCGGCCCCGGCCGCGAAGGACGGCCAGCGCCAGCCCTCGTAGACCTTGGCGGCGGGCATCCGTCGGACCCGCACCGTCACGGCGGTGATCACCCCGAAGGCACCCTCCGAGCCGAGGATCAGCTGGCGCAGGTCGGGCCCGGCCGCGGTGGCCGGCGCGCTGCCCAGTCGCAGCTCGCCGCGGGGAGTGGCCACCCGCAGGCCGACGACGAGCGCGTCGAAGCGGCCGTAGCCGGCACTGGACTGGCCGCTCGAGCGCGTCGCGGCGAAGCCGCCGATCGTGGCGTACTCGAAGGACTGCGGGTAGTGCCCCAGCGTCAGCCCGCGCTCGGCGAGCAGCGCCTCGGCCTCGGGGCCGCGCAGTCCGGGCTCGAGGATCGCCGTCATCGAGACCTCGTCGACGGCCAGCAGGCCCTTCATCCGCACCAGGTCCAGGGAGACCAGCCCCGCGTAGCCCTCTCGTCGGGCAGCCAGGCCGCCGGTGACCGCCGTGCCGCCACCGAACGGGACGACCGCGATCCGGTGCTCGACCGCCGCGGCGAGGACCGCGGCGATCTCGTCGTGCCCGGCAGGCCGTACGACGGCGTCCGGCGCGTCGCTCAGGTCTCCGGCACGCATCCGCAGCAGGTCGGGCGTGGACTTGCCGCGGGTGCGCAGGCGGCGCGTCTCGTCGTCGGTGAGCACGTAGCCGTCCCCGACCGCGCCCCGCAACGCCGCCAGGAGGTCGTCGGACAGGCCGCTCTCCGGCACCGCCGGCTCGGCGAGGCCCGGTGTGTCCTCCAGCCCGAAGGCCAGCTCGACCAGCCCTCGGGCGGAGTCGGGGAGCGGGCCGGCAAGGGCCGGATCACCCCAGCGGGAGGGGTGCATCTCGGACTGGACGAAGGGCAGGGACGGCGATGTCGTCTGGCTCACGTGTTACAGTGTGACACATGACGTCACTTCGTCACAACCAGTCGTCCGCCAGCGGGGCCGGGGTCGAGCCGGTCCCGCCCGCCCGGGATCCCCGGGACCTCTACCTCGACGCCGCCCGCGCCTGCCTGCTCGACGTCGGCTGGCGTCGTACGACGCTCACCGAGGTCGCCCGCCGCGCCGGCGTCTCGCGGATGACGATCTACCGGACCTGGGCCGACATGCCGCGCCTGCTCGCCGACCTGATGACGCGCGAGTGGTCGGGCGTCGTGGCCGCCGCCGTGGCGGACCAGGACGACTCCCTCCCCCGGGTCCAGCGTCTGGTCTCCACGATCACCGCGACGGTCGGGACCCTGCGGGCCAACGAGCTGTTCGTCCGCATCGTCGAGCTCGATCCCGAGCTGATCCTGCCCTACCTGCTCGCGCGCCGCGGTCGCTCGCAGGACCTCATCCTCGGGGTCGTCGAGAGCGAGATCCTCGAGGGGCAGGCGCGCGGCGACATCCGCCCGGGCAACCCCACCGCCATCGCTCGTGGGGTGCTCCTGGCGGCCCACGGCTTCGTGCTCTCCGCGCACACGATGGTGGACGAGCAGGTGAGCGAGCAGGACGTGGAGAGCGAGCTGGCGCTGCTCCTGACGAGAGGTCTGCTGCCGTGACCGGCGCCCCGACGCCGCGCATCACGCCCGGCCTCGCCGCGGCCCCGACCGAGGTCGACCTCGTCGTGGTCGGCCTCGGCGTCACCGGCGCCGGAGTGGCGCTGGACGCGGCCACCCGCGGCCTGTCGGTCCTCGCCGTCGACGCCCACGACCTCGCCTTCGGCACCTCACGCTGGTCCTCCAAGCTGGTGCACGGCGGCCTGCGCTACCTCGCCAACGGCCAGGTCGGCGTCGCCCACGAGAGCGCCGTCGAGCGCGGCATCCTGATGGAGGTCACCGCTCCCCACCTCACCCGCGCGATGCCGTACGTCGTGCCGTTCACGTCGTCGACCGGTCGAGCCCAGCAGCTGCTGACCCGGGCGGGGATGCGCGCCGGCGACCTGCTGCGCCGCGGCGCCCGCACGTCGGCGGACACCCTGCCGCCGCCGCGTCGGCTCTCGACGACCGAGCTCCTCGCCATGGCGCCGCCGCTGCGGTCCGCCGGCCTCACCGGCGGCACGCTGTCGTGGGACGGTCAGCTCGAGGACGACGCCCGGCTGGTCACCACCATCGCGCGCACGGCTGCCGCGCACGGCGCACACGTGCGCACCCGTGCGCGGGTGCTCAGCGCCACCGGGACCCGCGTCGACCTGCGCGACGAGCTGAGCGGCGCCACGCACACCGTGGCCGCCCGAGCGGTGGTCAACGCGACCGGGGTCTGGGCCGGCGACCTGGTCGACGAGGTGCGGCTCCGGCCCAGCCGCGGCACCCACCTGGTGCTGCGGGCCGAGACCCTGCCCGGCCTCACCACCGCGGTCTTCGCGCCGGTACCGAGGTCGACGAGCCGCTTCGTGATGGTGCTGCCCCAGCCCGACGGCACGCTCTACGTCGGCCTCACCGACGAGCCGGTCGAGGGCCCGATGCCCGACGTGCCCACGCCCTCGGAGAGCGAGATCGGCTTCCTGCTCGACGTCGTCTCGGCCTCCTTCACCCGTCCGTTGCACCGCGACGACGTGATCGGCGCCTTCGCCGGTCTGCGGCCCCTGCTCGACGCCTCCACCGGTGCGGGCGAGGACGCGACGGCCGACCTCTCGCGGCGTCACGCCGTGCTCACCAGCCGCACCGGCGTCGTCACCATCGTCGGCGGCAAGCTCACGACGTACCGCCGGATGGCGCAGGACGCCGTCGACGCGGCCACCGCAGCAGCCGGGCTGACGGCCCGCGCCTGCCGGACCGCAACCCTCCCCCTCCTCGGCGCCGCACCGCGCGCCGAGCTGGCCGCCCTCGAGCTGCCCACCCGTCTGGTGCGTCGCTACGGCACCGACGCGGCTCTGGTTCTGTCGAGCGCTCGCGAGGTCACCCGCCTCGGCGACGCCGAGCTGCTGCGCCCGGTCGCCGAAGGGGTGCCCGCGACGCTCGCCGAGCTGGTCTTCGGGATCACCCACGAGGGTGCGGCGGACGTCGACGACCTGCTGGACCGGCGGACCCGCATCGGCCTGGTCCCGGCCGACCGCGAGGCCGCACGGGCGGCGGCCGAGCACGCTCTCGCGCTGGTCCGCTCCCACGCAGGCTCCCGGCCGGGTCAACCGCCGAGCGGGAGCTCCGCCACCGTCTCGTAGCGGGGGCGTCCCCGGGGACCCTCACCGAGGTACGACGCCACCAGCGCGACCCGGTCGACGGTCCACGACGGGCCCTCGTAGCTGTCGAGGATCCGCAGCCAACGCGTCGCCTCGGTCGCGTGGCCCAGGCGAGCGACCGTGAGGTGTGGGCGGAAACGCTGCCCGTCGACCGAGAGGCCCGCGCGCCCGGCAGCGGCGCGCGCCCCGGTCGCCAGCCGGTCGAGCTCGGTGCGGGCCTCGAAGGTGAGCTCGAGACCGGCGTAGAGGACCCGGGCGTGGGCGGCGTCGGGGAACGCTCCTCCCCCGGCCACGCGAGCCGGGAAGGCCGATCGCCGCGCGGCCGCACGAGCCAGGCCCTCCTCCAGGTCCTCGACAGCGTGGTCGGAGACGGAGTCGAGGAACGCCAGCGTGACGTGCAGCTGCTCGGGCGGCGACCAGCGGAAGAAGCCGTGCTCACGACGCGGTTCGAGAAAGGCGTCGAGGTCCTCGACCACCTCCTGCGGCGGCACGATCGCCGCGAACATCCTGGTGCCCTTCCGTCGGCCTCTCGCTGGACCTCGCGCTGGACCTCCTTCCCGACTCATGCCACCAGTGTGGGCGTCGCGCACGAGAACGGGCCAGGGGAATTCAGCCGATGCGCGTGCCGAGCAGGGAACCCACGAGGAAGGTGACCAGCATCGCGAACAGCCCGCCGGCCATGTTGCGCACGACCGCCCTGCCGGGCGGAGCCTCTCCGAGCCGCGCGCTGACGAAGCCGGTCAGCGCGAGGGCGGCCGTGACCGCCACGATGGTCACCCAGACGCGGGCCGAGGCCACGACGAGGCTGATCGTGAGCAGCGGCAGGAGCGCGCCCAGCGTGAAGGAGATCATCGACGCCCAGGCAGCGGCCCAGGGGCTGGTCAGCTCGTCGGGATCCAGTCCGAGCTCCGCCTCGGCGTGCGCACCGAGGGCATCGTGGGCGGTCAGCTGCCGGGCCACCTCGAGGGCCAGGTCGGCATCGAGGCCCTTGCCGGCGTAGATGTCGGCGAGCTCGGCCAGCTCGTCGTCAGGGTCCTCGCGCAGCTCGCGACGCTCCTTGGCGAGCAGCGCCTTCTCGGAGTCCCGCTGCGTGGAGACCGAGACGTACTCCCCGGCCGCCATGCTCATCGCGCCGGCCACCAGCCCGGCCACACCGGCGACGACGATGGCACTGCGGTCGGTGGTGGCTCCCGCCACACCGACCACGATCCCCGCGGTCGAGACGATGCCGTCGTTGGCGCCCAGGACCCCCGCTCGCAGCCAGTTGAGTCGGCTCGCCACCCCCTCGTGGTGCGGCTCGTCGGCGTGCGGCCCGATGTCCTCGGGGTGGACGGCGTCACCCGTGGGCTCGGTGGTCTCGCTGGTCATGGCCTGATCGTGGCCCGGACCCCCCATCCGATCAAGCACGACCGGCATGCGCCGCGACGAGCTCGCACGCCGCCAGTTCGGCGAAACGGGCCGATGTGACCTGGATCTCATGGTCTCCTTGCCCTGGACCGTCGTCACCCCGCGGCGGCCATGCCCCCGAGGAACCCACATGACCCGAGCAGCCCGGCGGATCCTCCCCGCCGTCGCGCTGGCGATCGCCCTGATCGCCGGCAGCACCACCCTGTTCGCGGCGCCCGCCGGCGCCGCGACCGCCCCCACCTCGCCGCGCGAGCCGGTCACCAGCCCCAGCGAGACGTGCCGGTCGACGTACGACGACTTCGTGGCCACCGCGCTCACCTACCGGCAGCGGACCAAGCAGGTCCGCAAGGACTCCAAGGCGGTCAAGCGCCTGCAGGCCAAGGTCGGCAAGGCCGAGACGGCGACGGCGAAGAAGAAGGCCAGGAAGCGCCTGCAGCAGGCGAAGAAGTCCCGGCGTGCCCACGACCGGCAGCAGGTGAGGGCCAAGCAGCGCGCCGTCGCCGCCTACGTGGTCTGGCAGGACTGCGAGGCCGGGGACGACACCGACGAGCCCACCGACCCCACGGACCCGACCGACCCCACGGACCCCACGGACCCGACGGACCCGACGGACCCGACCGACGAGAGCCCGATCCAGGCGCTGTGCGACGCCGGCCTCCCGCAGGAGGTGTGCGACGCCTTCACGATGCTGCCCGTGCCGACGCCCGGCGGCGAGGGCGAGGAGAGCCCGATCCAGGCGCTGTGCGACGCCGGCCTCCCGCAGCCCATCTGCGACGCCGCGACGATGCCCGGCACGGACGGCACCAGTCCGCTGCAGCCCCTGTGCGACGCCGGCCTCCCGCAGGCGATCTGCGACGCAGCGACCCCACCCGGAGGCGGTGACGACGGGGACGGGGACGGCACCGATCCGCTCGACCAGTTGTGCACGATCCTGCCGATCCCCGGGCTCTGCCCCTGACGGACTGACCTGGGCGGCCGACTGACCCGGGTCGATCCCGGGAGGCGTCGGTCGGCTCAGGCCGTGAGCGGACCGGGCGTCACCTCGTCGTCGCGCACGACGCGCGGCGACGAGGTGCGCAGCCCCAGCACGCCGGCGGCCAGGCAGGCCAGGATGACGGCCAGCGAGAACCACGGGAAGACCTGCTCGAGGCTCCACGTCGTCGCCGCCCACCCGGCGACGATCGTCGGCACCGCCATCGCGCCGTAGGCGAGTACGTAGTAGGCCGACATCACCGAGCCCCGGTGGTCGGACGGCACGACGTGACCGAGGTGGCGCAGGGATCCGCCGAAGGCCAGACCGAAGGTCAGCCCCATCAGCACGGCGACGGCGCACACCTCCCAGGCACGACCGCTGTCGAGGGCGAGCACGCTCAGCCCCAGGGTGATGGCCATCCCGAAGTCACCGGTGATCGCGGCGCGACGCGCCTCGATCCGTGCGAACACGGCTTGGCTCACCGCCGCCGCCGCGGCCATCGTCGCCACGACCGCCCCGCCGAAGATGATGCTGTCGATCCCGGTCGAGACGCCCGCGAACGTCGGGAAGAGCGACAGGTAGACGCCCAGCACGGACCACGACGCCATCACGCCGAGGACCGAGAAGCGGAAGTCCACCGCGATCTCCGAGGGCACCTGCGGCCTGCTGATCCGCAGCCGTCCGCCGGCAGAGCCGGTCCGCGCCGCGTGGGGCTCCTTCATCGCCAGCACCCCGACGAGGAGCACCAGCACGACGGCACCCACGACGGCGTACGGCGTGACGAACGGCGCCGGGCCCAGGTCGGCCAGGACCGCGGCGCTCAGGATGGTGGCCGCCATCCCGACGTTGAACATGATCCCCGTCAGCTGGCCGGTGCGCGCCCCGTCGTGGGGTCGCAGGTCGAGCAGGGCCGCGCTGCCCGCCACGACGGCGGTGCCGACGGCGGCCCCGTGCAGCGTGCGCGCGACGAAGAGGGCGGCCACGCCCTGGGCGGTCATGAAGATGACGAGGCCCAGCAACATCGTCAGGGCGGCGCCGACGAGCAGCGGCTTGCGGCCGTACTTGTCGGAGGCGCGCCCGGCCATCAGCACCGCCCCGAGGGCGGCGAAGGCGTAGGACGCGAAGACCAGGGTGGTCGTCAGCGGCGCCAGCCCCCAGCGCTCCTCGTACAGGCCGTAGAGCGGCGCGGGCGCTCCGGAGACCCCGAGCGAGACGGCGAGCAGGGTGATCACGAGCGGGTACGCCCAGGCCTGCGCGGGCCGGGCGCCGGACCCCGAGGGCCCTGAGGACCCCGAGGGCGCTGCGGCCGAGGACGACGTGCTCGACGTGACGGCCTGCGACATGCGGACTCCTCGGTGGTAAGTTCGACGTACGTCGAACCCGCCCGACAGTACGAGTGAGTTCGACGGTCGTCAAACCTTCCCGCCCGGATGTGAGGCAGCGCACGTGAGCACCAGCCCGTCCCCCGAGGCGCCCGCCTACCCCACCCACCCGGTGGCCGACGTGCACCAGGTCCTCTCGGCCCTCGCCGACCCGGTCCGGCTCGAGATCGTGCGGCGGCTGAGCAGGGCCGGCGGGGGCCCGACCCCGTGCGCACACCTGTACGACGGCGTCAGCAAGTCCACGGCCAGCCACCACTTCAAGACCCTGCGCGAGGCCGGTCTGACCGAGCGCAGCGTCGAGGCCGGGCAGTCGTGCCAGCGGCTCCGGGTCGCCGAGGTGGAGCAGGCCCTGCCCGGCATCCTCTCGGCGGTGCTCCGCGCCGCCGACGAACTCACTGAGCCGCAGTAGCCCCGTCGCCGGCGGGGCTGGGCGCGATCACGGCGGTCACGTCGTCGCCGCACCGCGGGTCCTCGCCGAACTGCCCCAGCCGGCACGCGCCGTCGACCAGGGATCGCTCACCCAGCGGCGACTCGAGCTCGACGGTGACCTCGAAGGACTCCAGCGGCTCGTCGTCACCGCAGACCAGGCTGCGCACGGTCTCGTTGACGGTGACGACGACCGAGGTGGCATCCTCCTCGACCTCGACCTGGAGCCGATCACGGCACTCGCGGCCGTCGTACGTCAGCTCGATCGTGGATCCCTGCACCGTCGCGGGCTTGTCCCACGGCGTCGCCTCGTCGAGGCCGAAGAAGAGGTACCGGACCCCGGCGTAGACCCCGATCCCGAGCACCGCGGCTAGCAGGGCGACACCGACGCCCAGCTTCGTCGTCGAGGCGGCCATGGACCTACGGTCGCACACCGGGGCCCCGTGTGTCCGCCCGTCCCGCGACGGCGACGGCCGTCAGAGGCCGAGGTCGCGGCCGATGAGCTCCTTCATGATCTCGTTGGACCCGGCCCAGATCTTCGAGACGCGGGCGTCGCGCCAGGCGCGGGCCACGCGGTACTCGTTCATGAACCCGTAGCCGCCGTGGAGCTGGACGCAGTGGTCCAGGACGTCGTTCTGGACCTGCGAGGTCCACCACTTGGCCTTGGCCGCGTCGACCGGGGTCAGCTCGCCCTTCGCGTGCGCGATCACGCACTGGTCGACGTAGGCCTGGGTCACCTCGATCTGGGTCACCAGCTCGGCGAGGAGGAACTTGTTGTGCTGGAACGACCCGATGCTCGCCCCGAACGCCTTGCGGTCGATCGTGTACGCGATCGTCTCGCCGAGGATCTGCTTGACGTGCGCCAGGTTGGAGATCGCGCACCCCAACCGCTCCTGCGGGAGGTTCTGCATCATGTGGATGAAGCCCATGTCGAGCTCCCCGACGATGTCGGCGTCGGTGACGCGCACACCCTCGAAGAACAGCTCGGCGGTGTCGGACTCGTCCTGGCCGACCTTGTCCAGCTTGCGTCCGCGGCTGAAGCCCTCGGCGTCGGTCGGCAGCGCGAAGAGCGTGATGCCCTTNGCCTTCTTCTCCGGCGACGTGCGGACCGCGGTCACGACGATGTCGGCGGAGTAGCCGTTGGTGATGAACGTCTTCGACCCGTTGACGACCCAGTCGTCACCGTCGCGTACCGCCGTGGACTTCAGCGCCGCCAGGTCGGAGCCGCCCGAGGGCTCGGTCATCCCGATCGCCAGCAACGTCTCGCCGGTGGCGACCCCGGGCAGCCAGCGCTGCCTCTGCTCCTCGTCGCACAGCTGCACGATGTAGGGGGCGGTGATGTCGGCGTGGATGCCCCAGCACGACCCGAGCGCCGCGTTGACCTTCGACAGCTCCTCGGCCATCACCGCGTTGAAGCGGTAGTCGCCGGCCTCGGCACCGCCGTAGACCTCCGGGATCTCCAGGCCCAGGAAGCCCTGCTTGCCGGCCTCGAGCCAGAAGTCGCGCGGCAACGCCTTGTCGGCGGCGTGCTGCTCGACCTGGGGGACCACCGAACGGTCCAGGAACTCCTTGACCGACGATCGGAAAGCCTCGTGGTCCTCGTCATAGATCTCGCGCTTCATGGGCGCGATGCTACCGGTCGGTAACCGATTCCGTCGCCGTCCCGACCAAGATCACANCCCCGGCGAGGGGACCTCGAAGGCGAGGATGTCCTCGGGGGCCGGGAAGTCGACGTCGACGGCCGTGTCGGGGTCGGAGAACGTGGTGACCGTCCGGCTGGCGCCGTCACCCTCGTCACCCCCGTCACCCCCGTCACCGCCGCCCCCGCCACGCTCGACGCTGATCTCGAGCACGAGGTGCGGCTCGGCGATCTGCACCCACGCCGTGATCACGGAGTTCTTGCGCACCGACTGCACCCGGCCGGCCGGCACCCCGGCGACGTCCCCCAGGCCGGCCTTGACGAGGTCCTCGTCGCCGACCAGGGACATCACCGGGCTCAGGAAGTCGGTGAAGGCGCACAGCGAGGCCAGGCCGGGCGTGGTCGTCCACTCGTCGGCGTACGTCGTCGCCAGCTGGCCCCGCACGGCGGGATCGACCGCCCCGATGCTCGCCCAGAACTCCTCGCCGCCCCGGAAGGCACCCAGGTCGTCCTGCACGACGAGGTCGGCGGGCTCGCCCCAGCTGGGCAGCTGCAGCACGCCGGTGCAGTCACCGTCCACCGCGTCGCCGATGCCGTCGCCCACCGCCAGGAGGAGGTCCTTGCTGACGACCTGGGCCTGCTGGTCGGCCGACCCCGCGGTGCGTGCGTCCTGGTGCAGCCGGACCGAACCGATCTCGGCCATGGCGAGCAGCGCCGCGTCGACGATGTCCGCGGCCTCGCTGCCCTCGAACCATGACAGGTCGATGGCCGGCACCACGTCGACGACCTCCTGCTGCCCGTCGATCTGGTCCGGCAGCGCGGCGCAGGAGCTCAGCGCAACCGCTGTCGCGGCCAGTAGTGCCGCCGGACGCGTCGCTCGCCGACCCGCCGTCCCTCGCCGTCCCATCAGCCCAACCCTGCCAGGTCGAAGACATCGCTCGACGGGGGCGCCTCGGTCGTGAAGGGCTCGTCGAAGGCCGAGAACCCGAAGGACCCCTCGGACCCACCGTCGAGCCGCAGGATGTAGTGCGGCTCGCCGACCGCGACCGAGGCCACGCTGGGCTCGCCGCTGGAGGTGGTCTCCCCCGTGTCGACCTTGACGACGTCCTGTCCGTCGACGCTGCCGGTGCCGAGGGTCTGTACCGCCATGGTGCTGCTGGTCGCCTCGAGCAGCTCGTCGAGGTCGCACACGGAGGCGAACTCCTCGGCCTCCTGCGGGGGGAACAGCACCCAGCGATCGCCGACGGCGGAGGCGATGAAGGGCCCCTGGTCGGCGTCGGTGGAGGCGATCCAGAAGTCCTCGTCGGCCTTGAACCAGGTGTCGGCACCGATCCGGCGCAACTGCGCGGAACCACCGCCGACCGCGATCGTCCCGGCGCAGTCACCTGTGGACGTGATGGTGAGGTCGACGCCGATCCGTTCACCACCCTCCACGACGTTGCCGGCGATCCGGACGGTGTCGAGCACCTTCATCTCCTTCTCCGCCGCACGGAGGATCTCGGTGGGCTCCTGGTCGGCGAACGCGGTCACGGTGGGGCTCGACGGATCCGGGTCGGGCGGCTCAGCCCCCCGGGGAGTCGGGTCGGCGGCGCTCGGCACGTCGTCACCTCCTCCGGCCACGAGGGCAGCCGTGACCCCCGCCCCGATCACGAGCGCGGCGGCGAGGCCCAGGCCGACCCACAGACCCGTACGGCGAGGGGCCGGCGGCCCCGTCGTGGCGGCGGCGGGGGCCGGCGTCGCGTACGACGGCGAGGGCGGTGCGGGCGACGGGAGGGCGTGACCCGGGACCTGCCCCTGGGCTCCGGGCACCGCGGGGCCGGCCAGGGCCCGAGCCATCGCGTGGAAGCCGGGGTCCGCGGTCTGCGCCGCCGCACGACGCAGGTCGTCGCGCAGGTCGGCGGCGCGCGGGTAGCGNTCGACCGGCGACTTGGCCATCGATCGGCGCAGCACGTCGTTGATCGCGTGGACGAGGCGTCCGGTCCCGGACAGCTGCGGCACCGGGGCGTTCAGGTGGGCGGTGACGACCTCGAACTCGGTCGCTCCGACGTACGGCGCGGACCCGGTGAGGGTGACCCAGAGCACGCACCCGAGGGAGTAGATGTCGGAGGCCGCGCTGGCCGGGGCGCCGTGGTGCAGCTCGGGCGCCATGTACGACGGCGTGCCCGCGGCACCTCCTCCCCCGCCGACCCGCGTCGACTCCGCGTCCACGCGGCGGGCGATGCCGAAGTCCCCGAGGTAGGCGGACACGCTGGCCGAGACCCCGGCGCCGCGACGGCGCACGAGCACGTTGGCCGGCTTGATGTCGCGGTGCACCAGTCCGGCGTCGTGGGCGTCGCTGAGACCGGAGGCGACCTGGGCGACGAGGTCGACGGCCTTGCCCTGCGGCGCCGGTCCCCAGCGCCCCACCATCTGGCCCAGGTCGCCGTCGGGGATGAGCTGGGTGGCGATGTAGAGGTAGCCGTCCTCCTCGCCGTGGGCGTAGACCTGCACGACCTGCGGGGAGTCCAGCGAGGCCAGCAGGCGGGCCTCGCGGCTGAAGCGCTCACGGAAGTCGGGGTCGTCGGCATACATCGGCGCGATGACCTTGAGCGCCACCCGGCGGTCGAGGTTCTCCTCGAGCGCGTCGAAGACGACCCCCATCCCGCCGGCGCCCAGCTGGGCCAGCACACGGAAGCGTCCGATGTGGTCACCGACGCCGGGGTAGGAGGGCACACTCCTGTTGTACCCGACCTCGGCGGCCGCTAGCAGAATCCGTCCGCACCACGAGGCATCGGGGTCGATGTGCTTGGATCGATCCAAGCACCAGAGGACCCACAGCTTGGAGGCGCCAGCACGTGAGCGAGAAGGCCACCGGTCCAGCGCAGGGCCACACTCCTGTCCCCACCACGACGGTCTGGCCGGGGCAGCCCTACCCGTTGGGGGCGACGTACGACGGCTCGGGCACCAACTTCGCGCTCTTCAGCGAGGTCGCCGACCGGGTCGAGCTGTGCCTCTTCGACGCCGACGACCAGGGCGGCACCGAGACGCGCATCGAGCTCACCGAGGTCGACGCCCTCGTCTGGCACGCCTACCTGCCCTCGGTCCAGCCCGGTCAGCGCTACGGCTACCGCGTGCACGGCCCCTGGGACCCCGAGCGCGGCCTGCGGTGCAACCCCGCCAAGCTGCTGCTCGACCCCTACGCCAAGGCCACGACGCGCGAGATCGACTGGGACCAGAGCCTGTTCGGCTACACGTTCGGCGACGAGGACTCGCGCAACGACGACGACTCCGCGGCGCACATGACGCTCGGGGTCGTGATCAACCCCTTCTTCGACTGGGAGGGAGACCGCCGGCTGGCGATCCCGTACAACGAGAGCGTCATCTACGAGGCCCACGTCAAGGGCATGACCCAGCTGCACCCCGACGTGCCCGAGGAGCTGCGCGGCACCTACGCCGGGCTGGCGCACCCCGCCGTCACCGACCACCTCACCCGGCTCGGCGTGACCGCGATCGAGCTGATGCCGGTCCACCAGTTCATCCAGGACTCCACCCTGCTCGACAAGGGGCTGCGCAACTACTGGGGCTACAACACCCTGGCCTTCCTCGCGCCGCACGCGGACTACTCCGCGGCCGCCCACTCCGAGCAGGAGCAGGCGCTGGGCCAGCAGGTCCAGGAGTTCAAGGCGATGGTCAAGACCATGCACGCCGCCGGGATCGAGGTGATCCTCGACGTCGTCTACAACCACACCGCGGAGGGCAACCACCTCGGTCCGACGCTGAGCTTCAAGGGCATCGACAACCCGGCGTACTACCGCCTCGTCGAGGACGACGAGAAGTACTACATGGACTACACCGGCACCGGGAACTCCCTCAACGTGCGTCACCCGCACTCGCTGCAGCTGATCATGGACTCGCTGCGCTACTGGGTCACCGAGATGCACGTCGACGGCTTCCGCTTCGACCTCGCCTCCGCGCTGGCGCGCGAGTTCTACGACGTCGACCGGCTCGCGACCTTCTTCGAGCTCGTCCAGCAGGACCCGGTCGTCAGCCAGGTCAAGCTGATCGCCGAGCCGTGGGACGTCGGCCCCGGCGGCTACCAGGTCGGCGGCTTCCCGCCGCAGTGGACCGAGTGGAACGGCGCCTACCGCGACACCGTGCGCGACTTCTGGCGCGGCGAGCCCTCGCTCGGGCAGTTCGCCTCACGGGTCTCCGGCTCCTCCGACCTCTACGAGCACTCCGGCCGGCGACCGTTCGCCTCGATCAACTTCGTCACCGCCCACGACGGGTTCACCCTGCGCGACCTGGTCTCCTACAACGAGAAGCACAACGAGGCCAACGGCGAGGACAGCCGCGACGGCGAGAGCCACAACCGCTCCTGGAACCACGGCGTGGAGGGTGAGAGCGACGACCCCGAGATCCTCGCCTCACGGGCCCGGTCGCAGCGCAACTTCCTGGCCACGTTGCTGCTCAGCCAGGGCGTGCCGATGCTGCTGCACGGCGACGAGCTCGGACGCACCCAGCACGGCAACAACAACACCTACGCCCAGGACTCCGAGATCGCCTGGGTCGACTGGGAGCGGATCGACGAGCCGCTGCTGGAGTTCACCGCGGCCCTGATCCGGCTGCGGCGCGAGCACCCGACCTTCCACCGGCAGCGGTTCTTCACCGGCACCACCGCGCGCACCGGCGACGACCGGCTCAACGACATCGTCTGGCTGCACCTCGACGGCGAGCCGATGGACGACGACGACTGGGAGCAGAGCGGGGAGGCGATCGGGATGTACCTCAACGGCCAGGGCATCGCCGGCAAGGACCCCCGCGGCAACGAGATCACCGACGACCACTTCCTGCTCTACTTCAACGGTGACGGCCCGGCCGAGGTGACGCTGCCCCCCGCCGAGTACGCCGCCACCTGGGACGTCGTGATCAACACCGCCGGCTCCAGCGGACCCGAGGCCGGACGGCCTGCGGGATCGACGTTCGCCCTGTCGGGTCGCAGCGTGCTGGTCCTGCGGGAGGGGCGCGAGCCGGAAGCGGCACCCGACTCCTCGGTCGCCGCCTCGGTGGCCGCCCAGACGGGCCAGGGCGCGCCGCCGGCCTCGGCCGGCGAGACGGGAGGCGAGCGGTGAGCACCCCGACCACTCCCGCCGACCACCCCGCCGACCGCCCTGCCACCCGCCCTGGCGTCCCCCGCAGCACCTACCGCCTGCAGATCCGCGAGTCCTTCGACCTGCACGAGGCCACGCGGCGACTGCCCTACCTGCACGACCTCGGCGTCGACTGGGTCTACCTCTCGCCGCTCCTGGAGGCCGAGCCCGGCTCCGACCACGGCTACGACGTCGTCGCGCACGACCGGATCGACCCGGCGCGTGGCGGCGCCGAGGGACTGGCGGCCCTGTCCGCCGAGGCACGGCGTCTCGGGATGGGGGTCCTGGTCGACATCGTCCCCAACCACGTCGGCGTGGCGACCCCGTCAGCCAACGCGTGGTGGTGGGACGTGCTCAAGCATGGCCGCGACTCGCGCTTCGCCGAGGCCTTCGACATCGACTGGGCGGCTGGCGACGGCAAGATCCTGGTCCCCGTCGTGGGCGACGGTGACGAGGGCTCGGTCCGCGTCGACGTCGCCGCCGGCGAGGTGCGCTACCACGAGCACCGCTTCCCGCTGGCACCCCGCACGCGCTCGCTGGAGAAGCAGCACTACCGCCTGGTCTCGTGGCGCGCGGCCGACGACCGGCTCAACTACCGACGCTTCTTCGCCGTCAACACCCTGGCCGCGGTGCGGGTCGAGGAGCGGTGGGTCTTCGACCAGACGCACGTGGAGATCAAGCGGTGGTTCGACGAGGGCCTCGTCGACGGGCTCCGCGTCGACCACCCCGACGGCCTGCGCGACCCCGAGGGCTACCTGAGCGACCTGGCCCGGCTCAGCGACGACGCCTACGTGCTGGTGGAGAAGATCCTCGAGCCCGGCGAGATGCTGCCGTCGTCGTGGAAGACCGCCGGCACCACCGGGTACGACGCCCTCGGAGCCGTCGACCGGGTGCTCACCCCTCCAGTCGCGCCGGGCAACCTGCCTCAGGACGACCTCGACTGGGCGGCGATGGTCCACGGCACGAAGCGAGCCGTCGCCGACACCATCCTCGGCTCGGAGATCCGCCGCATCGTGCGCGAGCTGCCCGGCGGCACCGCCCCCGCCGCCGGCACCCTCACCCGGCGCCTCACCGCCCGACTGCGCGGAGCGGGGTCGACCACCCCGACCCCGCTAGGGATGCCGGTGGAGCGTGTCGTCGACGCGGTCGCCGAGCTGGCCGCGTGCTTCGGGGTCTACCGCTCCTACCTGCCCACCACGCGCGGCCACCTCGACGAGGCCTTCGCCCGGGCTCGGGAAGCGCGCCCGGACCTCGCCCCGGTCCTCGAGGCCCTGGCACCGGTGCTCGGCGACGCCGCGCAACCGGCGGCGCTGCGCTTCCAGCAGACCTCCGGGATGGTGATGGCCAAGGGGGTCGAGGACTGCGCCTTCTACCGCTACAACCGGCTCACCTCGCTCAACGAGGTCGGTGGCGACCCCAGCGAGCAGCACCTGCCCGTCGCCGGGTTCCACGAGCTGATGGCGATCCGCCAGCGCGACCGGGCCGAGGCGATGACGTGCACCTCGACGCACGACACCAAGCGCGGCGAGGACGTCCGAGCCCGGATCACGGTCCTGGCCGAGGCTCCCGGCGTCTGGACCTCGGCGCTCTCACGCCTCCAGGCACTCGCGCCGGTGCCGGACGAGGCCTTCGCCGCGCTGCTCTGGCAGGCCGTCGTCGGCGCCTGGCCCTGCGGCGAGGACGCGCAGCAGCCCGAGCCCGACCTGCGCTCCCGGCTGCACGCCTACGCCGAGAAGGCGATGCGCGAGGCAGGCGACCACACGCAGTGGACCGCACCCGACGAGGCCTACGAGGCAGCCGTGCACGCAGCGGTCGATGCGGCCTTCGACGTGCCCGCGGTGGGTGCCGTCCTGGGCGAGCTCCTCACCCTGGTCGACGAGGCCGGTCGGTCCAACGCGCTGTCCGCCAAGCTGATCGCGCTGACCATCCCCGGCGTTCCCGACGTCTACCAGGGCTCCGAGCTCTGGGAGCAGTCGCTGGTCGACCCCGACAACCGTCGACCGGTCGACTTCGACCTGCGCGCCTCCCTGCTGGCCGAGCGGTTCCCCACCCACGACGCCGCGATGAAGCTCGCGGTCACCGCGGCGGGCCTCCGGTTGCGCCGCGACGAGCCCGGGCTGTTCACGTCGTACACCCCCCTCACCGGGCGCGGTGAGCACGCCGACCACCTCGTCGCCTTCGACCGCGGCGGGGCCGTGACCGTGGCCACCCGCCTGCCGCTGGGGCTCATCGAGGCCGGAGGGTGGGGCGAGACCGAGCTCGTCCTGCCCGCCGGCACCTGGTGGGACCACGTCACCGACCGCGACGTCGAGTCCGACGGCACCGTCTACCTGTCCGAGGTGCTGGACGTGTGCTCGTGCGCCCTGCTCACCCGGATCCCGCAGGACGACGAGTCGTGAGCCGGTACGGCGCCCGGCGCGGGCCGTACGACGTGTGGGCGCCCCGGGCCGAGCGGCTGCGGCTCTCGCTCGCCGGTGACGTGGTCACCATGAGGCGCACCTCCGACGGCTGGTGGACACCCGCGGCGCCGACCCCCGACCCCGCGGACGGCGACGTCGACTACGGCTACCTCATCGACGACTCCGACGCGGTCCGGCCCGACCCCCGCTCCCGGCGCCAGCCGGACGGCGTGCACACGCACTCGCGGACATTCGACGCCTCGGCCCATCCGTGGTCGGACGGCTCGTGGACCGGACGCCAGCTCGCCGGGTCGATGGTCTACGAGCTCCACCTCGGCACCTTCACGCCCGAGGGCACCCTCGACGCGGCGCTGGGCAAGCTCGACCACCTCCGCTCGATCGGAGTCGACCTCGTCGAGCTGATGCCGGTCAACGCCTTCGGAGGCGCCTACAACTGGGGGTACGACGGCGTCGGCTGGTTCGCCGTCGACGAGACCTACGGCGGCCCAGCGGCCTACCAGCGCTTCGTCGACGGGTGCCACGCCGCGGGGCTCGGCGTCATCCAGGACGTCGTCTACAACCACCTCGGACCGTCCGGCAACTACCTGCCGCTCTTCGGGCCCTACCTGACCTCGGGGCGCAACACGTGGGGTGACTCGGTCAACCTCGACGGGGACGACGCGGCCGAGGTGCGCCGCCACATCATCGACAACGCCCTCATGTGGCTGGGCGACTACCACGTCGACGGCCTGCGCCTCGACGCCGTGCACGCCCTGCAGGACTCCTCACCGACCCACCTGCTCGAGGAGCTGGCCGTCGAGGTGGCCGCCCTGTCGGCGCACCGGGGCGTGCCGCTCACCCTGATCGCGGAGTCCGACCTCAACGACCCGCGACTGGTCACGCCGCGTGAGGCCGGCGGCTACGGCCTGGACGCGCAGTGGAGTGACGACTTCCACCACGCCGTGCACGTCGCCCTCACCGGGGAGACCGACGGCTACTACGCCGACTTCGAGCCGCTCGGCGCGCTGGCGAAGGTGTGCGAGAAGGGCTTCTTCCACGACGGCACCTTCTCGTCCTTCCGCGAGGCCGATCACGGGGTCCCGATCGACCTCGCCGCCATGCCGACGTGGCGTCTGGTGGTCTGCAGCCAGAACCACGACCAGGTCGGCAACCGCGCCGTCGGCGACCGGATCACCGAGGCCCTCGACGACGACCAGCTGGCCTGTGCGGCGCTGCTGACGCTGTGCGGGCCGTTCACCCCGATGCTCTTCCAGGGCGAGGAGTGGGCGGCCTCCACGCCGTTCCAGTTCTTCACCGCCCACGAGGAGCCGGAGCTGGGTCGGGCGACGGCCGAGGGCAGGATCGGGGAGTTCGCGAAGATGGGCTGGGACCCGTCCGTCGTCCCCAACCCCCAGGACCCCGCCACCTTCGAGCGGTCGAAGCTGGACTGGTCGGAGCTGTCGTCGGAGCGCGGTGCGCGGATGCTGTCGGTCTATCGCCGGCTGGCTGCGCTGCGGCGAGCCGAGCCTGCGCTGACCGACCCGTCCTTCCTGGCCACGGCGTGCGAGGCGGACGAGGAGGCGCGCTCCTTCTCCATGGTCCGCGGCGACCTGCAGGTCCTGGTCAACTTCGGTGATGCCCCGATGGCCGTCCGGGTCGCCACGACCGAGCTGCTCTTCGCGACGGGCGCCGGGGTCGAGATCGCCGACGGCGTCGTGGTCGTGCCTGCCCA
The DNA here is from genome assembly GCA_002698575.1 of Pimelobacter sp. GTDB lineage: Bacteria > Actinomycetota > Actinomycetes > Propionibacteriales > Nocardioidaceae > Nocardioides. The sequence goes on from NZZG01000140.1 coordinate 25,028, forward strand.
CGCCGGCGCCGTCGTACGGCGGTCCTGACGGGTTCGGTGGCCTGTCGGGGTCGGTGTGGTGGGCGCTCCTCGTGGGTGGGGTGTTCTTCGGGGTTGGTGTGGCGCCCGCGCGTAGTCGACCGGCGTTCCTCGGGGTTGGTGTGGCGCCCGCGCGCTCCTCGGTTGGGGTGTTCTTCGGGGTTGGTGGGGCGCCCGCGCGCGTAGTCGACCGCCCCTTCGTGGTGGGTGTGGCGCCCGCGCGCGTAGTCGACCGGGTCTCGCCGTCAAGGATCGCCTTCGGCGCCCGCTTCGCGGTGCCTTCGGCATCCATTGACTGCGAGCCTCTCCCGGTCGACTGACGGCGCGCTCAACGGCGAGGGCTCCGCCCACGCCGCCGCATGCGC
>NZZG01000141.1 GCA_002698575.1 Pimelobacter sp.
CCGAACATCGCCAGGTGCTTGTGGTAGAGCAGGCCGATGTTGTCGGGCACCGTGCGCGCGGTGTTGATGTCGTGGGTGACGATGAGGAACGTGGCGTCGATCTGGGCGTTGAGGTCGATGATCAGCTGGTTCAGGAACGCTGTGCGGACCGGGTCGAGGCCGGAGTCGGGCTCGTCGAAGAGCACGATCTCGGGGTCCAGCACCAGCGCTCGGGCCAGGCCGGCACGCTTGCGCATGCCGCCGGAGATCTCGCCGGGCAGCTTGTCCTCGGTCCCCAGCAGACCGGTCAGGTCCAGCTTCTCCATCACGATGGCGCGGATCTCCGACTCCGACTTCTTGGTGTGCTCACGCAGCGGGAAGGCGATGTTGTCGTAGAGGTTCATCGAGCCGAACATCGCACCGTCCTGGAACAGCACCCCGAACAGCTTGCGGATCTCGTAGAGCTCCTTCTCCGAGCACGTGGCCAGGTCGGTGCCCTCGATGATGATCGAGCCCTGGTCGGGCTTCAGCAGCCCGATGATGGTCTTGAGCAGCACCGACTTGCCGGTGCCGGAGGGACCCAGCATCACGCTGATCTCCCCAGCCGGGATCGTCAGCGAGACATCCCCCCAGATCAGCTGCTTGCCGAAAGACTTGCTCAGGTGCTCGACCTTGATCTCCACGCCCATGTCAGCGTTCTCCCATCGTTTCGGTGGTGGTGACGACCACCGGAGTGGCCACCGTCATCGGGTGTCGAGTCCTGCGACCAACCAGGCGGAGCCCACCCGACGCATGGTGACTTCGACCCTGCTTCCGCTGACGACTGGATCGGGCGAGCTTCGGCTCGTGGTGGACTGGGTCAGGAAGACGAGCACCACGACCTCCTCGTCGCTGTCGACCGAGACGACCCCAGCAGCGTTGACGTTCGCCTCGGTGATGATCCGACGCTGCGTCGCCGCGGTGCGCACGACCTCGTCGATGAGGTCGCCGTACTCGTCGGTGAAGGCACCGGTCGTCTGGTCCAACGCCGTGTCAAGGTCCTCCTCGAGCGTGGCGTAGCGATAGCTCAGCAGCAGCGGCACGCGCTCGCGGACGGCGGCCACAGCGTCACGGGCGGCGGAGTCGCGGTCCTCAAGCTGGTCGACGCGCCAGGCGGCCGCGCCCGCTGCGGTCGCGACCACCACAGCCAGCACCACGAGAAGCAGCTCCACTCGACGACGCGGCGGGCGGCCGGCACCCGGGGCGAGGGACAGTGAGGGGGCATCCCTCGTATGTGCGCGCGAGGTCATGCGACGAACCTCAATGCCGAGACCAACCACGAGTCCTCGACGCGCTGCAGCTCCACCTCGAGGCGGTAACTCCGCGGCTCGGGTTGCCGAGCACTGCGGTTGTCAACCGTGCCACGCGCCGCCACGATCACCGTGGCCTCCTCGTCCTCCAGACTCACCACGCCGGCCGAGACGACCTCGCCGGTCGCCTCCACCTCGTTCTCCACGACCTCCTGACGCAGGCGGTCGGCCTGCTCACGCAGGTCGTCCTGGAAAGTCGCTGTGGCCCCCTCGATCAGCTCCTCGAGATCCTCGTCCGTCGTACGAGCACTGATGGTGATCAGACCCACCACCTCGTCCCCGGCTGCCTCCACCACATCGGCGCGCGCCTGCTCGCGCCGCTCAGCGTCACGCCAGGCGAGGCCCCGCTCGACCGCGAGTGCGAGCGCGGCGACCAGGACTGCGCTCAGTAAGGTCCTCACGACGGCGGTGCGCCGCCCGCGAGGCCTGGAGTCCGCTGAGGGCGTGAGCTCCGAACCGTCCCGCTCTTCAGTCATCGCACGCTCACCGGGCCGAGGACGAGCGCCTGCCATCCCTGCTCGGCCGGCAGCTCCATGGAGGCGTCGCCACCGACGGTCACGCCGCGGCTCAGGTCACGTCGGCCCGAAGGGCCGGCGCCCTCCGGCCAGACCCCCTTCCCGAAGTCCAAGCCGCACGAGGAGGGCAGGGGTCCGCGCCCGCCTCCCTGGGGGCAGGGCAGCAACCGGGCCCCGCGCACGGACTTGGGGTCCGCCTCGGGCACCGTGCAGTGGGCCAGGAGGTCGACGTCACGGAACTGCGCGACCGAGGGATCGCGACGTTCCGACGCCGCCAGGTAGCCCTGTGAGCAGGCCGGCGGGTTGTTCACGTTGGCGCGCAGGTCGAGGTTGACGTCACCGAACTCTGCGCGCGGGTTGATGGCGGACTGCAGCCGCGCGACGGTCACCGGGTAGTACACCAGACCCTCCTGGATCTGCGGCAGGTAGGTGTTGAGCACCTCAGCGTTGGTCGTGAGGTTGGTGACCAGCAGAGGGAGCGTCGGCTGGAGGTCGTTCACCAGCTCGGTGGCGGCTCGCAGCCCGGCCGGCCCCTGCGACAGCAGGGCGCGGAGGTCACGATCCCGCCCAGCGAGCTCGCTGGTGAAGGCCGCGAGGGACTGGGCATAGCTGAGGGTGGTCCCCCGCAGGGCTTGCTGGGTACCCAGGACCGGCTGGGCAGTCCTGATCAGGGACGTCGTGACAGCCAGTCGATTTTGCGCGGTGCGGAGGAGGCTGTCGGCGTTCTCGATCGTGCCGGCCAGGTCGGGACCGCTCCCGGCCAGACCCTGGTCGACCTGGTCGAGCACGCGACGGGTCCGCGCGCGGGGCACGGACGCGAGGAGGTCGTTGACGGACTCCAGCACCGGAGTGATCTGGGGCATCTCGACGGTCCGCTCCACCGGGATCACATCTCCCTCCCCCAACGAGGCGGAGTCCTCCCCGGCGTCCTCCCCGGGCGCGGGCACCAGGTCGACGTACTGCTCCCCGATGGCGGAGGTGCTGTGGAGCTCCGCGACCACGGTGGCCGGGATGTCATGCTCGTCGTCGATGCGCAGGTCAGCCACCGCGCCGCCGTCCCCCACCTCGAGGTCAGCCACTTCGCCGACCTGGACGCCTCGATAGGTGACGATGGCCTTCGGGTAGAGCCCGCTGGCGTCAGCGTATTCGGCGCGCACCTCGTACACGCCGACACCTAGCAGGGCCGGCACGCGGGCGTAGACCACCACGGCGAAGAACAGCGCCACGAGCGTGAGGACCGCGAAGATGCGGAGCTGTCGCTTGATCAGGGTCGTCAGGATCATCAGCAGTCACCCAGGAGTCCGAGCAGGCAGGCCCCGTCGCCCTCGCCGCGGCCATCGTCCGGTTCAACGGGGGGCTTCCCGTCGGCGCCCGACCCGCTGCCCCCCTCGGCGTCCTCGGCGCGCGGGCCTCCCTGACCACTGTTGCCGTTGCCTCCAGACTGCTGCAGGGGGTCAGTCAACGGATCCCCTGACTGGAGGGACGGGAGCTGACCAGTGCCGAGCAGCAGGTCGGCGAGGCTCTGGGCGCTGACGTCGATCGTGGCGAAGAGATTGGAGTAGTCGCCTCGAAGCGTCTTCTCCGTGGTCATGGCCGGGAAGGGGACCGTGATCGCGATCTTGAGCGCCTCGGGGAGTCGGGTCGCCGTCTTGCCGAGCTGACTGAGGATGGGCCCCAGGGAGTCGAGGTTGGCCAGGATCGCCTCCTGGCTGGCCTGGATCACACCGACAGCTCTCGTGCTGGCTCGCCCCGAGGTGGTGACGGCGTCCACCAGCCGCGCCCGCTCCTGCTCCAACGCCTCCAGACCCGGACCCACCTCGTCGATGGCCCGCGCGATGACCTCGCGGTCGTCGGCAAGGCCCCGACTCAGGCTCTCGAGCGACTCCAGCGTGTTGATGATCTCTCCCTTGGTGTCATCGAGCACTGTCAACAGCTCGTTGGACCGCGTGACGAGGTCGCGGGCGTCCAGCTGCCGCTCGTCCAGCGCCGTGGTCAGCTCGCTGGTGATGGTGCTGATCTGCGAGAGGCCGCCGTTGTTGAGCAGCAGGGCTACGCCGGCGAGGACCTGCTCGGTGCCCGGAGCCTGGCCCGTGCGAGACAAGGGCACCTCGTCCCCGTCACCGAGCAGTCCCACGGGCGAAGCGGCGGCATCGACGGGCGGGGAGTCGATGTCGACGTACTGCGCACCCAACAGCGTCTTCTGTCCGATGGTGAACCTGGCCCGGTCGCTGATCGGGACCGAGTCCAAGAGCCGGAGGTCGGCCACGGCGTGCCAGTCATCCACCCTGATGGCCGTCACCGTTCCCACGACGACGTCGTCCAGGAGCACCTGGGAGTTCGGGACGAGATTCTCCACGGCCTCGAAGCGCACGGTGACCCCGTAGCCGTCGGACCCGGTGGCCACCTGGCCGGGCAAGGTGTTCTCGTTCGGCTGGAGCGAGCATCCCGTGGCCAGGCAGGCGAGCAGCGTACCGGCGGCGGTCAGCCGCATGTGTGCGCCTCGTCGCCTGAGCATGGAGCGGGTCGTCATGGCGTGCCTCCGTTGGTGCCGGTGAGCAGACTTCCGAGGGTCTGCAAGAGGTCGATCTCGACGCCCGCCAGCCCGGGGATCGGGACGTCGTCACCGTCACCAGGCTCGCCCACGTTGATGCCCGGGACCAGGCCCTGGTCCAAGCTCTCCAGACCCAGAGCCTCGAGAATCGGACTGAGCACCTTGTCACACTGAGCTGCGGTGCCCCCCGCACCCAGGATCGCCCCGCACAGCAGCTGCGGAAGGCTGTCCAGCGCGCTGAGGGTGGCGCGCCCCTTCAGCGCGGATCCTTCGACGATGTTCGCCAGGTTGATGAGCGCGTTGGTGCCGATGTGGAGGGACCCCGCCAGCGCGTCCGAGCGGTCGGCCAGGGCTGCCGAGAGCAGGTTCACCCGGCGGACCGCGGTCGAGATGCCCGCTCGGTTGGTGTCGAGGAAGTCGCGCGTGGTCCGCAGCGTCGCCGAAAGATCGCGTAGCACCGCGGTCAGCGTCAACCGGTTGCGCTCGAGGACCTCACCTACGGCGTCGATCTCTTCGGCGAACCCACGCACGGCCTGGTCGTTCACTGCCAGGGCACGTGTGAAAGTGTCGAGGTTAGCCACGGTGGTGAAGAGGTCGGAGCTGGGGTCAGACAGGGCCGCGGTAGCGTTTCGCAGCCCCGCGATGGCTCGTCGCAGCTCCAGGGCGTTGCCATTCGCCAGGCTCCCGTCCAGCGCGACGACAGCACGCCCCAGGGCGCCGCGATCGGCACCTTCCTGGGGTCCGAGTGCGCCGGTCAGGTCGGTCAGCTGCTGCTTGACGTCGTCGAAGGTGACGGGGACCGCGGTGCGTTCAACGCTGATCTCAGCACCGTCCGACAGCTGCGGGCCCCCGACGTAGGCGGGTTCCAGCTGGACGAACCGCCCACTGACCAGACTGGGCGAGACAATGGCCGCCCGTGCGTCGGCCGGGATCGGCTGGTCATCCTCGATGATGAGCTCCACCTCGACACCCGTCTCCGACGGGGTGATCTGGCTGACGGTGCCCACTGGGACGCCCAGCACTCGTACGTCGTCTCCGACGTAGAGCCCCTCGGCACTGGTGAAGGTCGCGTTGATCGTCGTGTCACCGCCACGGATGAGCGTCGCGGTCGATACCACGAGCAGGCCCAGGACGAGGAGGACGGCGAGGCGGCGCACGAGGCCGCGTTTGGAGATGTCGGTCACGGCAGGATTCCAGACAGGATGGGCGCCAAGGTGGCAGGGTCGGTGAGGTTCTGGATGTAGGCGTCGAACCACGGACCGGTCGACGCGGCGTCGCCGAACGCAGTGGCGTAGCCCCGCAGGCCGACCAGGGTGTCCTGGATCGCCTTGCGGTTGCGGTTCAGGACCTCGACGATGCCGTTGAGCTGCCTCAGCGCGGGACCGATGACCTGGGTGTTCTCCTCCAGGACGCCCTGCAGCTGATCCGCGAGCATCTGGGCACTCTCCAGCAGCGCTTCGATGACACGCTGACGCGCGTCCAGCTCGGCGAAGAGCGATTCACCCGCGGTCAGCAGTGACGCGATCTCCTGGTCGCGATCGGCCAGGACGTCGGTGACCCGAGTGGCACGATCCAACAAGGTGGCCAGCTGCTCGTCGTTGGCAGCGATCGCACGGGAGATGTCGGTGATGCCGCGTAGGGCGGGGCCGACGGAGTCCCGCGAACCCTCGAGGACGCCCGAGGCCTGGTCGATGGCGCGCTGGAGGGCGGCCTTGTCGATCTCCCCGCTCTCGGTGGTGAGCCGATTGAGAGCGCTGGTGATGCTGTAGGGCGCATCGGTGCGCTCGACGGGGATCGTGTCCCCCGCCTCGAGTGCCCCGTCTCCGGCGGGCACGAGCTCGACCGCCGCACGCCCCAGGAGCGTGGTGGTGACGATGCGGGCCTCGGTCAGGTCGCCGAGCTCGACATCGGCGTCGGTGAGGACCAGGTCAGCCTCGACGACGCCGCCCTCGAGCACGACGTCGCGCACCTTGCCGACCTCGGCTCCGGAGACCATCACCGAGTCCCCCCCGCGCAGACCGCCCGCCTCAGCGAACCGGGCATGGATGACGTCGCTGTTGCCCACCAGGGGCAACCGGTTCAAGTTGAGGCTGGCCAGGACCACCAGCACGATCACCACCGTGCCCACAAGTCCGCGGCGAGCACGACCACGAAGCAAGCCATTCATGCCTGGCACCTCTCAGCATCGGAGTTGATCCAGGGCGTCAGGACCGGGGCACCGGCCACGACGTCGGTCTGGACCCGGACACCGCACAGGAAGAAGTTGAAGAAGTTGCCGTAGGAACCGGCGTTCTGCAGCTTGCGATAGTGACGGGGAAGCTGTTGCAGCACGGCGACCAGCTCCTCCTTCTCCAGGTTCAGACCGCGCGCCGCCACCGTCAGCGCACGCAGGTCGGGAGTGAGGTCGCCGCGGGCTCGGGCGAGCAGTCCCGATGCCTCACGGGCGAATCGATCGATCTTGTCGGCCGCGATCAGGATCTCGGTGTCCTGCTCGTCGAAGCGGGTCAGCACGATGTCGAGCGCGTCGATCACCTGCCCGAGCTCGTCGCGACGCCCATCCACGGTCTCCAGGACTTCGTTCAGGTTGCCGATCACCTGGGTGATCAGCTGCTCGCGCTGGGCGATCGCGGAGGTGAACGAGCCGACGCGGGTCGTCAACGTCTCGACGGCCGATTCCTGACCCTGCAGCACCTGCACCAGCTGCTGCGACAAATCGTTGACCTGGGCGGGGTTGAGGCCGGCGAACAGCGGCTTGAATCCGTTGAGCAGGGTGTCGAGGTCGAGCGCTGAGGCGGTGTTGGAGATCGAGATCATTCCTCCCGGTGACAGCTCGGCCGCACTGGCTCCGCCGGTCGTGGCCAGCTGAACGATCCGGTCGCCGATGAGGTTGCGGTACTCGATCGTGGCCGTGGTCGATTCGTCGAGGACGAGGGCGTCATCGACCTCGAAGGAGACGACGACCGTGCTGTCCGGCCGGACGTCGATGTCCGTCACCTCGCCAACCCTGACGCCCGCGGCCCGGACCTGGTCTCCCTGACGAAGACCCGACACGTCGGCGAAGGCGGCTCGGTAAGGCGCCGCTCCCCCGGAGCGGTACTCGCTGGTCACGGCACCCACCCAGAACGTCACGAGCGCGGCGACCACCAGGAAGGAGACGAGCCTGAGCAGATCGGCCCGCTCCCTGGCTCGCACTGGACTCGTCGCCACGTCAGCGACCCCCTATTCCCAGAATATCGAGCACGTCGGCGGAGCCAGGGGCTCCCTCGGATGACTGTGTGAACGGATTCACCCCGGTCGCGAAGGTCGGCTCATAGGTGAGCGACGCCTCCTCCGGCGTCACGTACGGCAGGCCGAAGCAGTTGGGACCCCGGTTCTCGCCCAGCAGCTTGAGGTCGGACGAGTACTGGTAGGGCTCCCGACCGCGGACCACGTGGGTGAAGGTGGTGATGCCCGGATTGGTGCCTCCCACCGCGAGCTCCGCGAGCTCGTTGCCCTGGGCCAGGCCCTCGATGAGACACGGCAGCTCCGGGGAGTACCGGGCCAGTGACCGGGTCACGGGATCGAGCAACCGCAAGGAGGTGCTGAGTCCCTGACCGCTGTCCCTCAACAGGGCATCGCCCTCGCTGCTGAAGGAGGTGAGGCTCAGCTCCAGGGCGCGCAGCGACGCCTGCTGCTCGACCACCGTCTCCAACGTCGTGGCCGCACCATCGAAGGTGGTGATGAGATCGTCCCGGGCCAGGTCGTACACCGCGGCCACGTCGTCGAGGCGCCGCAGGTCCTCGCTGAGGGCCGGGAGCGAGGGATTAAAGGACGTCAAGTAGTTATCGGTCAGGGTGATGAGCTCTCCCAGCATCTCACCACGCTGGTCCACAGTCCCCGCCACAGCGCTCAAGGCTTCGCTGACCTGGGCTGGGCGTGCAGCCTCGAGGACGGCGCTGAGATTGGTGAATGCCTCGTCCACTTCCACCGTGGTGACGCTCGCCGGGATGACGTCGCCGGCTTCGATCGACTCCGAGCTCGCTCCCTCCGGGACAGTCAGCTGGACGTACTTGGCACCGAATGCGGTCGGCGGCACGAGTTGCGCGGTGACGTCGCGTGGCACGGAGTCGGCCTGGTCCGGCTCCAGCTCGAGGGTGATCTCGGCACGGTCGCCGTCGATATCGACGTCGCTCACGGCGCCGACCTCGACGCCGTACAGCTTCACCGGCGCCCCCGGCGCCATGGTGATCCCAGCGCGGTCCGCCTCGACCACGACGTCGACGCTGGGCCGGAAGACCCCGTTGTACTGCATGAGCGTTCCCACGACGACCGCCGCCAGCAGGACGATGATGGTCAGGCCGGATAGGAACTGCCGGTCGATCCCTCGAGCTTGCACCATGGTCTTCACCCCGCGATGTGGACCGACGGCCCGCCCCAGACGGCGAGCGCGAAGATCAGGTCGACGAACATGGTGGCGATCAGCGCAGAGCGGACCGCCCGCCCCACCGCCTGACCCACTCCAGCCGGCCCTCCACTGGCACGGAACCCGTGGAAGCAGCACACGGACACGATGACCAGCGCCATGATCAGGACCTTGATGCCGGCCAGGAAGAGGTCCGTGGGCACGAGGAAGGTGTCGAAGTAGTGCTCGTAGGTGCCGGACGCCTGGCCGTAACCGACCGTCACCACGAGCTCGGTGGCCAGCCAGCAGGACATCAGGGCGATCGTGAACAACGGCACGACGGCGATCAAGCCGGCGATGATGCGGGTGGTGACGAGGTACGGGATGGGAGGCACAGCCATGACCTCGATCGCGTCGATCTCCTCGCTGACCCGCATCGCTCCGATCTGGGCGGTGAAACCGGCGCCGACCGTGGCGGTGAGCGCGATGCCGGAGATGATGGGGGCGACCTCACGGGTGTTGAAGTACGCCGAGAAGAAGCCCGACAGCGCGGAGACCCCGATGTTGTCGAAAGAGGTGTAGGCCTGCAGCCCCACCTCGATTCCGGATGCGGCCGTCAGGAAGCCGATGACCAGCACGGTGCCGCCGATCAGGGCCAGGGCACCCGAGCCGAGGGACACCTCGGCGAGCAGCCGGATGATCTCCTTGGGGTAGCTTCGGATCGCGCGCGGCATCGCACGATAGGCCGAGGTGTGGAAGCCGAGCTGGTCGCCAAGATTTCGAAGCCCCTGGGCCGGTCGACTCGCCACGTGGCCCAGGCGCAGCGCTCGCTGCCTCGGACGCGGCGTGCTGGCGTGGACCGCCATGTCAGGCTCCCAACTTGATCTGGAGGAAGATGGCGCTGATCACGCTGTTGGCGGCGAACAGCAGCATGAAGGCGAAGACGACGGTCTGGTTGACGGCGTCTCCAACGCCCTTGGGGCCGCCCTTGGCATTCAGCCCGAGGTAGCACGCGGTCAGACCGGCCAACATGCCGAAGACAGCGGCCTTGATCTCGGAGGTGATGAAGTCCGCGAGACCGACGAGCAGGGTCAGGTCGGAGACGTACAGACCGGGCGTGGCTCCCTGGAGGACAACCGAGAAGATGTAGCCCCCCACGATGCCGACGACGGTCACCACTCCGTTCAGCGCGACGCCGACCAGCATGGAGGCAAGGACGCGCGGAACGACGAGTCGCTGGATGGGATCGATGCCGAGGGTCACCATGGCATCGATCTCGTCCCGGATCTTGCGCGAGCCGAGGTCGGCGCAGATCGCGGTGGCACCGGCGCCGGCCACCACCAGAACACTCACGATGGGTCCGATCTCACGGACCACCGCCACGGCCGCGCCCGCTCCAGCCAGGTCGACGGCGCCGATCTGGATCAGCAACTGGTTGACCTGGAAGATGATCACGACGCAGAAGGGGATGGCGACCAGGATGGCTGGCGCGAAGGAGACGGTCGTGAGGAACCATGCCTGGGAGACGAACTCGCGGAACTGGAAGCGACGGGTGAACATCTGCTTGAAGACATTGCCGGTGAACGAATAGAAGTCGCCGAACGTGCTCAGCGCCTGGACGAACACGCTCGAACTCATGGCCTCGTTGGCCATCTTTCGCGAGCTCGGCGTCAAGCCGGACGGTCCGGGCCGCTGGACCGCGTCCCGGGGGGTAGTCGCCGTCACCATCGTGCGACGCGGCCCGGGATGCTCTCAGCCCACGAAGGGTCGTCGAGACCGTGGGGCGACTGATGTAAGCCCACCGAACAACACCCCCGCTGAACTGGTAACACTCGAACAGCCCTCGGCGACGCTTCTGTCGCGGCAGGTCCACCCCGCATCCCCATGCGCTCACCCTTCCGATTCACGATGTGACCGCGATTACACAGAGAGGGCGGGGCGTATGTCTCGTCAAAGATGCCCAACGCGTAACTAGTTCTTGTATCTTTGCACAATCATGGCGGTTCTTAAGCCGTCGACTCGACCACAGGAGCCAGATGCCGACACGTCCACTGCCGTGGGTCGAGGAATGGGTGACACTCTTTGTCCTCGAAGAGTCGAGCGCCAGCCAGGTTGAGGCTTGGGTGGAGCGCACCGCCTACACGATCCTGGAGGAGATCCCGGAACTGGCTTCCCGACCCGGCCTGCCCGAGGGGATCGAAGCAGCGATCCGCGAACACTGGACCGGCTTCCTCGACCAACTGACGCAGCCGCAAACGGCCTTCGTCCTGGTTCCTACCGCCGTACACATCGCGCGCGAATCGGCACAGACGTCGCTCCCGCTCGAGACCCTCAATCGCGTATACCGCATCGCACAGCAGAGCACGTGGGGCTATGTCACAGATCTGATCGCCGAGATCGACGATGCCCGATCCGAGCGGACAGAACTGCTGATTTTCCTGTGGGAGCGAGCGTCCGACTGGATCGATCGCTCCATCAACGAGACCAGTCGGATCTACCACGAGGCGCGCCGTCGCATTGAGATCGGGCGGAACGCGCGCTGGATGGAAACGGTGTCACGGGTGCTGGACGGAGAGGCGCTGGACATCCGACGACTCTCTGCCGAGCTGGAGGGATATCCCATGACGGGGTACCACACTGCCTTCATCCTGGAAGCCGGCGAGGAGCAGGATGCTGTCGAGTCGCTCGAGGAATCGTGCCGACATCTGGCGGCGGAGGCGGGGCTGCGGCCGCCGCTGGTAGTGCGTCCGGGCGGCCGTCAGGCCTGGATGTGGACTTCGACCAGTCGACAGCTGACCCCCGACGCGGAGCTGACGCTGTCCAACAGCCCTGTTGGCGATCTGCGTGTCCTTGTAGGGCCGAGTAGACCTGGGCTGGCTGGTTTCGCGTCCTCTCATCGACTGGCTCGGAGGACACTGGACATCGTGCATCCCGACAAGCGGGGCGTCTTCCTCCACGCTCATCACGAAGCCCTCGTGCTCCTCGGATGCAACGAGGAGGTGGACGACTTCATGCGGCGCACACTAGGCAACTTGGCCGGCCATGCGGTCCATGAGGTCAGCCTCCGGAAGACCGTCGCGAGGTATCTGGCTCTGGGCGGCAGCATCGATCGGACGGCAGCTGAACTCTCAGTGCACCGCAACACCATTCGCTACCGGCTCCAGAAGGCGACCACCCTCCTCGGCCGCGATCTGGGGCCGACGAGCAGCGAGGTGGCCCTCGCCTTGCGCCACTTGGAACTGAGCCACAATGGGCAGTTGGCGCCGTGACCGGGATTATCGTCACGGCCAACCGAGTCATGGCCCTCCGGGGTGCCTGCGCTCATGGGCTTCACTCACGCGGCCTCCAGGACAGCAGCGATGAGTAGACCCGGGGCAGACCGTGGTCGTGGCTGCTTGGTGTTGACGGCAGTGCTAGCGCCCTGATCTGTCGCCGAGACCCTTGCTGCGTGAGTGGGGACGGCCGCCCGCGCATTCACGTTCGCGTAGATCTCGCCGCCAAGGGGGTGCAGTTCAGATATCCACGACCGTGAGGGCGCCGGCCGCGTGCTGGGCACGGAGCACCTTCTTGTCGAACTTACCAACCGAGGTCTTGGGGACCTCGGGCACGAAGCACCACCGCTCGGGCAGCCACCACTTGGCCACCTTGCCGTCCAGGAAGTCCCTCAGCTGCGAGGGGGTCACGTCGGTGCCCTCCCGCGTCACGATCACCGCGAGAGGGCGCTCCTGCCACTTCTCGTCCGGCACACCGATGACTGTTGCCTCCAGCACGGCGGGGTGACCGGCGAGCAGCAGCTCGAGCTCCACCGACGAGATCCACTCCCCGCCTGACTTGATGACGTCCTTGGTGCGGTCGGTCAGGGTGATGAAGCTGCGATCGTCCATGCGACCGACGTCCCCGGTCCGCAGCCACCCGTTGTCGAACTTGTCCGTCTCCTCACCGCCGACGTACGCCCCGGTGATCCACGGACCGCGCACCTGGATCTCCCCGACCGACTCACCGTCGTGCGGTACCTCGTTGCCCTCGTCGTCCACCAGCCGCAGCTCGACGCCCGCGACGGGCCTGCCCTGGGAGGCGCGCAGCGTCCAGTGCTCCTCTTCGCTCACCGACGCCGGAGGCCGGGCGATGGCAGCCAGCGGCGAGGTCTCGGTCATCCCCCATGCCTGCACGATCTGCACGCCGTACTTCTCCTGGAAGATCTGCATCAGGTGCAGCGGCACAGCCGACCCCCCGCACGCCACCAGCCCCAGCGAAGAGATGTCAGACCCGGGGTTGGCCTCGAGGTAGTGGAGCACGTCGTTCCAGATCGTCGGCACCGCGCCGGCGATCGTGGGGCGCTCGCTGGCGATGAGGCGGACCAACGGCTCCGCCTGGAGGAACCTGTCAGGCATGACCAGATCCGCTCCAGCGATCAGCGCTGCGTAGACCAGACCCCAGGCGTTGGCGTGGAACATCGGGACGATTGCCAGGATCGCGTCGTCACCGGTAACACTCAGCCCGTCGGCGGCACATGCCGCCATCGAGTGCAGGTACGTCGAGCGGTGGCTGTAGGCAACGCCCTTGGGGTTGCCCGTCGTGCCAGAGGTGTAGCACATGGCCGCGGCCGAGAACTCGTCGAGCTCCGGCCAGTCGAACGTCTCCGGCCGGCCGGCGATGAACTCCTCGTAGGCCACCACGTTGAGGCCCTCACGCTGCAGTGGCGCCAGGTCGACGGCGCCCGTCACCACGACCGTGCGCACTCCGGCGAGGTGCGGCAGGACCGCCCCCAGAAGGGGAGCCAGCGTGCCGTCGACGATGACCACCCGGTCGTCGGCATGGTTGGCGATGTAGATCAGCTGCTCAGGGGTCAAGCGGGGATTGAGAGTGTGCAGGACCGCGCCCATCGAGGGCACTGCACAGTACGCCTCGACGTGCTCCTGGTTGTTCCACATCAGGGTCGCCACCCGCTCGTCGCCCGTGACGCCGCAGTCGCGCAGGGCGTGAGCCAGCTGCGCCGAGCGGCGAGCGACGTCCGCGAAGGTGCCGACCTTGACCGAGCCGTCCGGCTGCATCGTCCGGACACGGGCCGTGGGGTGCACGCGCGAACCGTGCCGCAGGATAGCGGCGGTGGTGAGGGGGACGTTCATCATGGTGCTCTGCATGGGGGTTCCTTGGGTATCGAAGCTGTTCGGGGGCAGGGACGCGGCCGGTCGGCCAGCGCGTCGGGTGGACCCGGAAGACGGGGGACAGGGGTCCTCAGGATGCGGCCGCGGCAGATTCGAGCTGGGCTCGGTCGACCCCGAGGCCCTGGCTGATCAGCTGCTTGGCCTTCAGGAAGTCCCGCGGTCGGTTCACGCAGTCCGCGGCCAGTAGCCGTCCCTGCTGGAGGTAGTAGCAGGTGAAGTCGCGATCTCGAGAGGGGTCGCCGCTCAGCACAAGCTCGTCGTAGCCGAGATTCAACCCCGCGATCTGCAGCTTGAGGTCGTACTGGTCGGACCAGAACCAAGGCAGCGCTGCGATCGGCCTCTCCTTGCCGCACAGTGTCGCGGCGGCCGTCTTCGCCTGCTCCCCGGCGCTGGGCACGGACTCCAACCTCACGAGGCGGTCGTAGCGAGCCATCCGGTGACTGGCACAGTCGCCGGCGGCGACAATGCGGGGGTCGCTGGTGCGAGCCAGGTCGTCGATCACGATCCCGTTCTCGACGTACAGGCCAGCCTCGGCTGCCAGCTCGGTGTTGGGAACCAAGCCCACCCCGACGACGACGAGATCGGCCGGGATCCGCTCACCACCCCGCAGGACCACCTCACGCACGCGTTGGTCGCCGGCCATGGCGCTGACCTGGGCGCCCGTCCGGATCACGACGCCGGCGTCGCGGTGGACCCGCTCGTAGAACGCCGAGACCTCGGGTGCTGTGACCCGCTCGAGCACGCGCTCGGCGGCCTCCAGGACTGTCACGTCCAGGCCGAGAGCGCGCAGGGACGCGGCTGTCTCCAAGCCGACGTACCCGCCGCCCACGATGACGGCGTGGCTGCCGGAAGCCGCCAAGGCCCGGATCGACTCGACGTCTGCGAAGGTCCGAAGGTAGAACACCCCGGGCAGGTCGATACCGGACACGTCCAGGGTGCGCACCCGGCCACCCGTGCACAGGGCGAGATGGGTGTAGCCCATCGTGGTGCCGTCGTTCAGCCCCACCTGCTGCGCGGCACGATCGACCTGCGTGACCGTCGACTGCACCAGGCGGATGTCGTGCTTGGCGTAGAACTCCGCCTTGCGCAGAGCGAGGTCTTGCAGGCTGCTCGTGCCGGCGAGGTAGGCCTTGGAGAGGGGAGGACGGTGGTAGGGCAGCGCTGGCTCGTCGCCGACCACGACGACCTCTCCTGACCAGCCCTGCTGCCGCAGGCCGGCGGCCACCTGGACACCGGCGTGGCTGGCGCCAACGACCAGCGCCCTCCCCTCGGTCACGCCTGGGTCTTCGGCGTCAGGGTGACCATCAGCCTGCTGATGCCGCGCACGAAGTTGGACTGGACGTACTCAGGCTCTTCGACGACCTCGATCTTCTCGAAGCGCGGCAGCAGCTCCTCCCAGAGGATCTTGAGCTGCATCTCCGCCAGCCGGTTGCCCATGCAGCGGTGGACTCCGAAGCCGAAGGAGATGTGGTTGCGTGCGTTGCTGCGGTCGATGATCAGGTCGTCGGGCCGGTCGAAGACTCGCTCGTCACGGTTGCCCGAGGCGTACCACATGACCACCTTGTCGCCCTTGCGGATGAACTGTCCGTTGAGCACCGTGTCCTTCTTGGCGACCCGCCGCATGTAGGCCAGAGGTGTCTGCCACCGGATGATCTCCGAGACCGCATTGGGGATGAGGTCCGGGTTGGCCTTGAGCTTCTCGAACTGGTCCGGGAACCGGTTCATGGCGAGGATCCCACCGCTCATGGAGTTCCGCGTCGTGTCGTTGCCACCCACGATGAGCAGGACGAGGTTGCCCAGGAACTCCATGGGACGATCGATGAGGTCCTTGGTGTCCTCGTTGCGCTGCAGCATCGTGATCAGGTCGAAGCCAGGCTCTTCTCCCCCCGCCAGCCGCGCCTCCTTGTCGCGCCACAGAGCACTCAGCCCCTGCGCTGCGTCGACGAATCCGCGGAACACCTCGTCGTTGTCCGAGGGGCCGCCGTTGGCCTGCTCCATGGAGCTGGCCAGGTCCGACCACTCGACGAGCTTGCCGCGCTGCTCGTAGGGGAAGTCCAGCAGTGTCGCCAACATCCGCGCAGTCAGCTCGATGGAGACGCGGTCGACCCAGTTGAAGGGCTCACCGATCGGGAGGTCGTCCAGCACCTCTTGGACCCGCGAGCGGATCAGGCTCTCCATCTCGCGCAGGTTCTTCGGAGCCACGACGCCCTGGACGGCGGCGCGCTGCCGGTCGTGCTTGGGCGGGTCCATGGCGATGAACATGGCGACATCCATGAACCGCGGCGGCTCGCCGATGATGATGAACGGCTCAGCCGAGAACGTCTCATGGTCCTTGTCGACCGCGATGATGTCAGCGTGGCGGGTGACCGACCAGAAGGGACCGAACGGGCTGTTGGCCTGGAAGTGGACGGGAGCCTCGTTGCGCACCCGCTCGAAGTACGACTGCCACTTGCCCTGCCGATATAGGAACGGGTTGCTCAGGTCGATGTCGACCAGGGCAACCTCCTCCACGGGGGGGATCGGCTTCTCGACGAAGATCTTCTGCCCGTTGGTACGGGTCACGAAGCGACGCGCCCGGTCGTACAGGTGCGCCCCGCGGATCTGCATGCTCATGGGGACGATGGACTGAGCTCGCTCGGTCATGGCGTCGGTCACGGTGGTCAGGGTCGTCATGGTGCGATGTTCCTCTCGACAGTCACAGCTGGAACTCGGGGAGCCGGACGACGAGGCCGCCTAGGCTGTCGCTCAACCGCATCTGGCACGACAACCGGGAATTCGGCTCGCGCTCGGGGTTCATGGCGAGCATCTCTTCCTCCACGGGACCCGAACGGCCGACCTGGTCGATCCATCCGTCCTCGACGACCACGTGGCACGTACCGCAGGCGGCTTCGCCGCCACAGTCCCCGTCGATTCCAGGAACCATGTTGTCGACGGCGACCTGCATCAGCGAGACACCCTCTTCCAGCGGTGTCTCGTACTTCTCCCCGTCGTGGGAGATGAAGGTGACAACGGACATGAAGAAACTCCTTGGTAGACCGGCCCTCAATCCTGTGTCTCCCCGTCAGGCTGTGGCTATGGTCACCTACGTCAATATATTGTGATTTCGGCTCAGGAGGTGCAGTGAGAGTTCCCGAACCCGGCGTGCCTCCGCTGGCGTTCGTCCAGCTCCTCATCAGCGACGCGCTGGAGCCCAGCGCCGTGGCGCACTTCCGTCGGATCATCGAACTCCAGGGCACTTCGGAGGTCGAGCTAGTACAGCGCGACCGGCAAGTGCCCATCCGATGGTTCCGCGAGGTCTACCCGGACCTCGACCCCGACGGTGCTACCTACCTCGGGCTCGCTTTCGCCGAGAAGGCCCAGCTGACCTCGTTCGGCCCGCTGAGCCTGCCCTTGGTCAGCGCTGGCTCGGTGGACGAGATCTTCCAGTTGCTGGGGTATCTGCCCGTGATCTCCGGCGCTCTTCGCCCTCACTTCCACCCGGGCGAGCACGGCTTGACAGTGGGGCTGAGCGGTCAGACCGGCGATCCCGATCTCGACAGCCTGGTCATCACCTACGGTGGTGCGGCGCTGCTTCGACTACTCGACCTGCTGGCCGGCCCGCTACCAGGGGTGACGTTGCATCTGGCATGGCCTGCCCCCGGAGTTGTGGAGACTCGCACTGACCTGATGAGCGAACGGTTGAACTTCGACGCGCACACGTCCTTCATCGACGTGCCGGCCGAGGCCCTTCGTGTCCGCTGCCGGTTCCCGGACCCGGTCGCCTACGGCTTGGCCATCGCCGAGCTGCGCCGCATGCTCGACCGCAGTACCAGTGCCACCAGCGTCACGGAGCGGGTGCGACGACTGCTCGAGCAGGACCCAGGACGGTCGAGCAGCCGGGACATCGCCGCACTCCTCGACGTCTCCACCAGCACCATGAAGAGACGGCTCGAGGACGAGGGCACGACATTCCGTCAGGTCCGACAGTCCCTGCTGCGCGAGCGAGCCATCGTCCTCCTTCTCGACCACTCCCTGACGATCAGTCAGATCGCGGTCGATCTCGGCTATGGCGATCCTGCGAACTTCTCCCACGCCTTCAAGCGCTGGACCGGGCAGTCGCCGAGCGAGTTCCGCGACGTGGGGCGCCTCGGACCAGGGGGGTCGGCCGTCCTGAGCGGGAGCGGCCGCCCTTAGCTCGGCGCACTCGGCTACCAGTCTACGACCGGAGCGGGCTACCCGCGAAGCGGCGAGAGGCGAGGCGCATCACGTGGTGACCAGTCGAACGGGGAGTCGGGTGGGCCCGCGCAACGAGCTGTTGGTCGACCATGTCGGGTCACCGGACAGCTCGATCCTCGAGACGCGACCGAGGAGCTCGGTGAGCACGACATGGGCCTCCATCCGAGCGAGCGGTGCTCCGACGCACAGGTGTGCGCCGTGCCCGAACCCGACGTGCATCCTGGGGTTGCGGTCAGCCCGATAGGTGTCGGGCTCCTCGAACGCCTCGGGGTCCCGATTCGCAGCACCGAAGGACAGCAACACCCTGGACCCTCGCGGGATGGTGACACCGGCGATGTCGTAGTCAGCGCGCGTGTAGCGGTACAGATTCTGGATGGGGCTGGAGAACCGCAGGTGTTCCTCGATCGCCATCGGGACCAGACCAGGATCCTGTCGAATGCGGTCGTACTCCTCCGGATTGCGAGCAAACGTCTCGAACATCCCGCCCAGCAGGTTCGTCGTGGTCTCGTTACCAGCCACGAGGAGCAGCATCGCGATCATGAACAGGTCGTTGCCGGTGAGAGCACCGTTCTCACTGTGGTTCATGAGTCGACCGAGAGCCGAGTCAGACTCCCGAATCCTCCCAGCGTCGAACTGCTCGGTGAAGTACCGCCGCAGGGACGCCAGGCCTGTCGCGGCATCTCGTGCGTGCCGGATGCCCAGCGGCGTCGCATTCGCGTCCATGATGCGCACCGTCGTCTCCGACCATCGGCGGAAGTCGTCGAAGTCGCCATCGGAGACACCCATGATGTGAGCGATCAGGCTCATCGGTAGCGGAGTGGCCAGTGTCGTCATCACGTCCGACCCGGGAGCACGCACGAGTTCGTCGACCATCTCGGAGGCCAGCTTCTCCGCCATCGCGCGCCAGGAGGCCATCGCACCTGTGGTGAACATGGGCTGTATCTGCTTGCGTAGCCGGGCGTGCTCCTCGCCGTCAGTGAGGACGACGAGCGGCGCCTGGATCCGTAACCGGGTAACCCCCTGACTGCTGGTCACCTTGTCGGTGGCTCTCAGTGTGGCGCGGACGTCGTCGAGGCGCGAGAGGACCCACATGGCCCGACGCGGATTGTAGTGCACCCGCCCCGTCTCATGAAGGCGTCGATACGCCGCGTGCGGCTGGGCCGCCGTCCGTGGATCCAAGGGGTCGTAGGCGGTATTGACCGCCCCCACCCAGCCGCGACGGCCGCGGATCACGGTGCGCGCGGCACCCTCGAAGTTCAGCCATGCTGCAGTCCCGACCACCTTGAACAGGTCAGGGGCACCGGCTGTGCGTGTGCGGGTTGTCATCACGATCCTCCGTCTCAGGAGCAATCCTCAACCGCGGAGACGTGCACCCACAAGGCCTCTTGAATGACTGAGACGCCTGGCGGGGACGAGTCATCGGGAGGCCGTCTCAGACCAAGCGTGCCGCCCCTTGAGGCCACCAGGCCGCCCGGAACCGGGCTCTTCGCTAGCCTTACAATCGTCTCACCGTGAGACCAAATCGCTCAAGAACGTCAGGGTACAAAATGCCAGATTCCGACGCATGGCTCATTCCTGGCAGTCGAAGGGAAGCCGCCCTGGAACGCATCTACGCAGCCNGCAGCGACGTCCTGCGCGAGCGCGGTCCCAAGAAGTTCAGCTTGGAAGAGGTCGCCCGCAGAGCAGGGTGCTCACGCGCGACCGTCGGGCCCTACCCCCGGATCTTGGACACGGTGGTTGATTACGCGGCGGTTGGCAGCGTAGCGGCCCGGCGGGCCTCGTAGGTGGACGGGGACAGGTAGCCGCACCAGGAGTGGCGACGGCGGTTGTTGTAGCGGACCAGCCACCGGAAGACCTGCCGGCGGCAGGTGAGCTCGTCGGGCCAGCAGGCGGCGTCTTGGAGGACCTCTCTCTTGATGGTGGCGTTGAACGACTCGGCCAGGGCGTTGTCGGCGCTTGACCCGACGGCGCCCATGGACTGGGTGACGCCGAGCTGGCCACAGAGCTTGGCGTAGTCCTTCGAGCAGTAGACCGACCCGTGGTCGCTGTGGAATACCGCGCCCTTGAGGCTTCCCCGGGTCGCGGCGGCCGCCGTGAGGGCATCTTCGACGAGACTGGTGCGCATGTGGTCAGCGAGCGCCCAGCCCACGAGCCGCCGGCTGTAGCAGTCGATGACGGTGGCCAGGTACAGGTTCGACCCGTCGGCCAACGGCAGGTAGGTGATATCGCCGACATAGCGTTGGTTGGCGGCTTCGGCGGTGAAGTCCCGCTTGAGCAGGTCCGGGACCTTCTGACCCGACGGCTCGGGGATCGTGGTCCGGACCCGCCGCTTCTTCTGATAGCCGCGGATGCCGTGCTCACGCATCACTCGCGCGACCCGCTTGTGGTTGACCCGCTCACCGGCCTGGGCGCCGTCGTTGAGGTCGGCGGTGATCCTCGGCGCGCCGCAGGTCTTGTCCTCGGTGTGGACGGCCCTGATCCTCATCACCAGCTCGGCGTCCGCGGCCGCTCTGGCCTCACGGGCCGGGGCAGCCTGGACCCAGGCGTAGTAGGACGAACGCTCAACCTCGACGAGCTCACACAGTCGCTTCACCTCGAAGGTGGCGGAGTTGTCGGCGACGAACTGGAAGCGACTCACCAGCGCGTCTCCCCGGCGAAATACTTGGCCGCCCGCTGGAGGATCTCCCGCTCAGTGGTGAGCTTGGTGGTCTCCACCTCAAGCTCCCGCACCCGCGCCCGGAGCCTGACCAGCTCCTGCTCGGCCGTCTCCGAGCCGGCTGGCGGCGGACCGCTCCTCGGGCTTGTCGGGCGGATGGTCGTGGTGCCGTCAGGGGCGGTCTTCTTGCCGGCGCCGTACTGGTCCACCCAGTGCCTCAAGGTGCCCCGCACGACCCCCAGGTCAGCAGCGATGCCCTTCAGCGTCGCGCCCGGGGTGGACTCGTACAAGTCGACGGCCTGACGACGGAACTCCTCGGAGTAGTTCTTCCTGGCCATGGTTCCTGGATCATCTCGCTTCCCCAGCAGATGCTGGATTCAGCGTGTCCAAGAACCGGGGTCAGGCCCCGTATCCCACTGCCCCAAGCGCAGGTGCCTGACGTACAACGGCAGCCCCCAGGGAACGCTCGGGGTCTTCCGCTCGATCGGCACGCTGATCTTCTACAAGGACGAACGTCGCTGGGAGGTGCGTGCTCGAAGCGACGCCACGGCGGTCGATCTCGCTACCCTGATCGACCTGGGGCTCTGCGCGATCGCCCTGCACGGACGCAAACCCGGCCACTGGACGCGCAGGCGCTACTTCCAGCACGTCACGAGCAAGCGCACCGGGAAGCGGATCGCGTTCGCGCCGATCTGCTACCGGCTCGGCGCGGACGACCTGCTCGGACAGAGCAGCGTGGCTGCGGAATTCAGCGACGAAGAACAGAACGCGTTCGACCTGGACGTGGACGCTGACGCGCTCGGCATGGTTGACAGCGAGCCCCAGTGAGCGCGGGCTCAGACACCTTTCAAGGCCACTACCTGCCGGTCGCTGCGCGTCGTGAGGTGCTGAGGATCTATCGGGACCGACGCTCGACAGGAACATGGTCACCGTGGGCCACCGGACCCCTGGCGCCGATGGCAGCAATGCGCGAGACCGTCAGCCACTTCCAAGGATGGCTCGCTCACGCGGTCGCCTACGGGCCCGTGGGTCACCAGACCATCGAAGACCTGACAGCGCAGTACCGAGCCTCTGAGTTCTACCTCGACCGCATGCGTAGTAAGCCGCTCGAGTTCAGGAACAGCGGACGCGTCAGCAGCACCACCGTCCTCAAGGAAGTGACACACACATGAACCACCCAACCCCGCCCGGACGAGACCCACCCTGCCGCCCGCCGACGATCGGCGGGCGCAGCCCCACACGTCGACACCCACCTCCCGAGGAAGCCATGACCGAGCAGAGACCCAACTCCCCCAGCGTCGAGATCCTCGACGTCTCCCCCGCCACCGCCGAGTCCTGGCTCGCGCGGAACCCCAACAACCGCAACCTGCGCAAACCACTGGTCGAGTCCTACGCACGCGACATGCTCGCCGGCCGGTGGGCCCTCAACGGCGAGTCCATCAAGTTCGACACCGCCGGACACCTCTGCGACGGCCAGCACCGCCTCAACGCCATCGTCCAGTCCGGACAGACCGTGCCCCACGACGATCACGTCCGGGGTGAAGCCCGGCTCCGGCGCGGGAAGCGGTCCGGTGTTGGCCGCCCGTGACGCCGATGGCG
>NZZG01000142.1 GCA_002698575.1 Pimelobacter sp.
ATTCGAAAGCGCTTCTTCCGGTCGTCCATCACCTCGTCCACATCGAAGTGATCAGCAACGACATTGCGCATGCGCTCGACCGTCCGGCGATCGACACCAAGCTGCTCGGCCAATTCGTCCAGCGTCAGGCCTTCGCTCGATGTCGCCAGCATGTCGACCATACTGAGCGTGCGATCGAGCTTGCCCATGCGGCGTCCGGAGCCAACGGCCCCCGCGCTTGCGCCCTTGATTGCCCCCAATGTCTGCCCCCCGGCTGCGACCGAAATCGTCGTGACTGTTGCAGAGGCGCTATGCGGTTGAAACCCCTTGAATTCGGTTAACGTCCAAATCGGATCTATTTACCGTGTCTGCGCCGCTCAATTCTGCGGAAATGATGGTCGCAAGCTGCTGTGCAAAACGCTTCGGGTCAGAAATATCGACCGTCGAAACCGACAGCCTTTCCTTTCCCAGCGCCAGTCCGAAGTCGTGCCGCGCCTGTTGATCGGCCCCTGGCACCGATGGATAGAGCAGCATCAGCCGGTCACACCGGTAAAGCCGCGCATAGGCCATGAGCTGATAGACGTCGCTCTGCTTCACACCACGCTTGCGGTCGAAAGGATCGGAGGCCAGCTTCTTCCACTTGGTATCGATGATCACCCGCGCACGGCCAGTCGAGCGTTCGCGCAGGATAATGTCTGGCCGTGTCTGGAACAGGCTGGGACGGCAATGCTCCCCTTCCCGCCAATGTCCGAGACAATATTCGAGGCCACCCTGCGCAACGACCTCGACTCCGGGTTCGCGCAGTTGCTTGCGCAGGCCAGCGGCGACATAGGCCTCGAAAAGATCGTTCATTGGGAACAGCAGGGTGATACCGTCACTCGCTGCGGTCTGATGATGCGTGGCCTGCCAGTCGCGTTTCAGGAACAGCCTGGCCATGGCGAACAGGCTGCGCCAGCGTCGGTTGCTTCGGTCGATCACCACGCGGTCCCACTGGAGGCGCGAGGGTTGCACATCCGGCACATCCGCCATCAGAAAACGCAGTTCGGCCAGTCTGCGCTGGGTCTCATAATGCCTTGCATGGCGATGCAGCATTATGGTGCAGGCCTTCATCACCCGCATCAGCGGCGTATCGGCCTCCAGACTGTCATAGCGGCATGAAAGACGATCAGGCCGCACGGCGTTGATCGTGAATTGCCGCGCAACATCGAGCCTGCCGCGCAAGGCAGGCAGATCGTCCTCGTGCGGATTATAGCGGCGGGGCAGACCGCGCCGCGCCTCGGCCAATAGGCGATCAGCGAAGATGCGGATCAATATGTCGAGCAGCGTATGATCCTGCCGAGCCATTGCCGCCGCCTCGCCGTGCGAGATGTCGAGGTCGAGCGCCACGTCCAGCATGTGGACGAGCCGCGCCCTGACGCTCGCATCGCTTTCGCCATCGGCAGGTTCGATCTTGGGCAGTATCTCCAGCGAACACCCCTGCCCCGCCAGAATGCCGACCGCCTGCCGTGCATGCAAATGCCGGTTCTGCTCGACCAGGATGTTTTGCCCCTCGGCACCGCCCTCCGCATGTGAGCGCGCCGCGGCGCGCAGGCTGTCGGCCTGAGCGCGGGTGAAGCCCCCCTCCCCCTTGCCGATGGGGAGCTTCTTCCACTCATAAACGGTGCGATGGGCCATGCCGTGCCTACTCGTCACCGTCGTCGTCTGGCGGTGCCCCCTCCTCTTCATCGGGCAGCGAGCCTTTCAGCAAGCGGTCATAGGCGTCGGGCAGGAATGCATTGCGAACAGCCCAGCTATCGCGTGCTTCACCCTGAATCCCGGGGGGCGCCTTCAGCACTGTCTTTTCCAGGAACCCGTCGCCCACGACCGAGGCAATGCGCGACCAGTCCTCGAAGAAATATTCCTGAAGCAGCGGGATCACCTTGTCGCGCATGGTCGCATCAATCGCGCGCCGGTCCTTGCCGCCATCGCCCATGAAGAAAGCGTGGCCAATGCGATGGTCACGGTCGATTAGATATTCGATGCGCTGGTTCATGACCGTGAGAATCATTTGCAGTGAGATGCCATCCACGGTGTGGTCTAGGAGGGCGGGCTTCGGAGGCAATTCTTCGAAGCGGAACCGACGCCGCAGCGCCGTATCGAGCAACGCAATGGAGCGGTCCGCAGTGTTCATCGTTCCAATCATATGCACGTTCGACGGCACCCCAAACTCATCGCCACTATAAGGCAACGTCAGCTTTAACGCCTCTTCCTTCCCGAGCCTCTTGTCGGCTTCGATCAAGGTGATCAAATCTCCAAAAACACGTGAAATATTAGCGCGGTTTATCTCATCAATGATGAGAACATGCTCTTCCGGGTCTTCCTTGGCGGCCTCGGCGATCCTGCGAAAAATGCCCGGTCTAGGCTCGAGCGTAAAACCCCCATCTGGAAGTGCGCGCGGCTTCAGGCCCTCAACGAACTCTTCATAGGCGAAGTTCTGATGGAATGTGACGAATGCAATTCGGCCCAGATCGACGAGTTCTATATATCGTTCACGCAATGCTACTCTGTGCCCCGGTTCGCACAGCAGCGGATCCTCCGCATCCAGACCGTCACACAGCGCGACAGCAGCCGCCATCGTCTTATACGTCTTGCCGGTGCCCGGCGGTCCATAAAGGATCAGGTTTTGCGGATCGGACTGCGTCTGGGCAGCTTCTCTTTCTGCATCGGCGTGGTCGCCAGGGCCATCCCGCCAGCGAGATAGATTAGCCCTGAACCAGTCAATGTCCTGCTCTTCGTTAGCAAACGCGAACCGGATCAGCCGACGGCTCATCTCCTTGCTGGTACCGACCCGCCAAATTGTTGGCTGATAGGTGTAGAAGTACCAATCACGAGGTTCNAAGCCGCTTTCCCAATCGACCTTCACCGACTCTCCGTCGGTTGACGCCGCCGAAATCGTGCCACGCGCCTTGATGCGCATGACCGAAACGCGCCTTCCCCAACCGTCGAAGGGAAGATTATCGCGCTGAACAAAGGTTGATTTTATGGCGATCCTGTCGCCGGGCATCATGTCACGGACCTGCCGACTCTGGCCGTCAGTCGGAGTATCGACCCTCCAATAGCCTTCTTCCAGAAAGATTGCGGTCTGATCATCAGTGCGGCCGTAGGCTGACCCTACAAACCAATATGGGCGTGACCCTTCGGTTATATCGATTTCCAGCGCAGGCTGCTCTCGGGTGTTTTTAGCGAGGTCTTCATTGCCGGTTACTACCCACAGGAAACCCTGAACGTCGAAAAGATCGCGAGGGCTCCAGCCAAATTCCAGATCCATAATGCCCTTTAGCGATTGGATCAGAAGTTCAAACTCTTCAAAGTNGCTCAGGTCGAAATGAGAATGGGTGAAAATTGTTCTATTGAAGAAACGTTTAGCCATCTCTTCCATGCGCGAGATTTTGAACCAGCATGCTTCATCTGGATGCAGCATAGCGTAAACGCTAATGGCAATACCTAAAACTTCACCGCGCCTCAAACCGACGATGCCTTCGTCTCTCAGCTGTTCCAGGGCGCGAGCAGCATCTTCAATCGCCTGCTCAGCAGGAGGGGCTGCCCGGGCTAGTTGACCGATCACTGTGAAAAAACGGGAGCGAAGACCTGGATCCGCCTTCTCCGCTTCAGAAAATGTCCGCCATGTCAGCGGCAAACCTTGCGCACCCATGCTGAGCAATCGGTACAGGCTAAGACCAAGCTCCTCATCGGGAATTTCTGAAGCTGCCAGTTGCCTGGCTTTCTCCACTAGCGGCGCCTTGTAACCCGCTTCAGCGTCATCGAATTCACCAGCATGTTCAAAGCTTTCGAAGCCGGACATTGCTCCCAGGAACTGCTCGCGGGCCCGTTGAAATTCCGGCCAGTCAATTACGGCAAAACCAAGCTCGTCGAGGATGCGCTTGCTGTCGCCGCCGCCAATTATCTCTGCATGTCCCTTATGGCGAGCCGCGCTGTTCACTATCGCCTTGGAGGGATATCGCACACCATCGATTACGAGCCAGTATTTGGATGGCGAACCCAAGCCGAGCGACGTGATGAACTGGTTGACGGAGCCGGCAGCTCGGCAGCGATTCACAGCTGCGACAATGTCTGCTTCAACAAGATTCGAAACGAGATTGGCCTCGCTGGCGGCAAACTTGCGATAATATCGCAAGCTTTGCTTCAAATGATTACGCTCGCCTTCATTACCAAGCTCAGTTGGCAGGGCAACCGGATCCGCGAGACGCTTTGCAACTCCGTCGATCTCACCAGTTTCAATCAACTTGTCCAGGTCACCAAAAAAGCGATCGATTTTCCGCATTTTGCTCAGCTGGGTCGAGATCGTCGATGGCGCGAGCCGCTGCTTATCGCGCATCCAATTCCTGACTGCCTCTTCCCGCACAAATGCTTCCCCTCAGAATTTACAAATTTCATTCAGTTAAGAATCTAACCAAGCCGAACGAATTCAGCGCCAAAATTCGCCGCTTGAGTAGATTGGCCGCCTTGATTCCCGTCCCATCAGGAAGGGTCCAACCGGCTTCGCTACAAAATCATGAAAATCCTCGTGCGGATCATCGTAGGGTAGAAAACCGTTCCGCCCTAGATCCACTTCCGCCTGTCTACGCGACTTGCAGGTAATTTTGTCAAAGACTACCGATCCATCATGGAAGAAGATTATCTCGATCTCTTTTCGTCTTGTTTCCCGAATGACGGCCCAATTATGCTGCAGCATCTCCACAACCTTGATCCAGAAGAAGTCAGTGCGTAGGTCGATTTCGCGCATATTCATTACTCTGCCCCAATTTCCGCCACCCACGCCAGCGTGTTGACCAGCGCAAGGTGTTCAACCGATTTCGCGTCCAATTCCAACAGCTTGGGATTGGCTATCACCAGCGCCAATGTCCGAGCGCGGCTGATCGCGACGTTGAGGCGGTTCTTCGAATAGAAAAAGTCCACGTGCCGCGGCAGGTCGTCGGGGCTGCTCGTCGTCATCGAGACGATGACCACCTCCGCCTCTTGGCCCTGGAACTTGTCNACGGTGCCGATCTGCGCTTCTTCGGGCAGAGCCGCCTTCAGCGCGTTCACCTGCATGTTGTAGGGGGCGACGATCAGGATGTTGNCCCATCCGATCGTGCNTGCCCTGCCCTGCCGATCGGTAAACGCCGTTCCAATCAGGCTGTCACAAAGCGCCTGAATGCGAGTGATTTCCTCGTCACTGCGCTGACCGCATCCCTCGTGATCCATCGGCACGAAACGGATGCCGTGACTGGCCAGCGCCGGATCAGCCCCCTCCCCTATGTGGAGCACTTGCTGCGCACAATCGGGATGCGCCTTCAGCCGCCCGTCATAGACTGCCTCTGAAACGAAACCGCAGATATCGGGGTGCATCCGCCAGCTGGTATCGAGCAGGATACCGCGATCAGGCGCAACGGTAGCATCGTCTTGCAGCAGATATTCTAGCGCCGACTGGCCGCTTTCGCCGGGGTGGCTGCCCTGGATGGGCTGGCCCAACTGCATCTGGTCTCCCACCAGCACGATGTTTCTGGCCGATGCGCCCATGGCGACCAGATTGGCGACCGCCACCTGCCCTGCCTCATCCACGAACAGATAGTCGAATTGCTGGTCCATGTCGGGATCGGCGAACAGCCATGCCGTGCCGCCCACCACGTCAGGGTGATAGTCGATCACATCGCTGTTGCTCCAGACATCGGTGACATTATCGGCTTCCATCGCACTGTCGGGATTGCCGCGGCTCGCCTTCTTCAGGATGCACGCAGTGACGCCGTCGCGCTCGCAAATATCGGCCACGCGCGAGAGCAGATTGTTCACCGCCTTGTGGCTGTTACTGGAAATGCCCACGCGCTTGCCCGCCGCGACCAGCGCGGCGATCACATGGGCGCTGGTGAAAGTCTTGCCCGTGCCCGGCGGGCCCTGGATGAAGAGCACGCTTTCATCGAGCGCAAGGCAGCGCAGCGTAGCAGCTTCGACGAAGCTTTCGCCCTCTTGCACCAAGGGACCACCGCTCCAGTCATGCAGCGCGGGTGCCTCGCGACCCAGAAAGCGCAGCAAGGCGCGATATCGGAGCCTGTCTGCCCCCTCCCCCAACGGCTCCAGCGTTTCATGGTCGAGGCCCGCCCATGCGCATGCCACACGGCGTATCGCCCCTTGCAGGACAGCGTTCCTAACAGTCGGCTCGGCCATCAATCCGCCATCGAGCGGGAAGCTCTCACCTGCTTGCAGCTGCCGTTTGACTTCGACGATACCGTTTCGCGTATCGAGCTTTGCAATCTTTCCAATCACCTTCAGCGTCGGGATGTGCTTGACGGCCTTTCCTTCGCGCAGCTTGGTGTCCTGCGGCGGAAAGCGATAGCGGGCGACGGTGCTCTTCTTCTCGGCCCGCAGCCATTCCTCCCCGTCGGGCCTGATCAGGCCGATGCACTCGCCGTCATCCACCAGCTCATCGGCGTCACGCTCACAGCGGTCGAACATCGCCCACAGCGCAGGCTTGTCCGCGCGGCGGTGGAACTGCGTCAGATGCGCCATCAGCGTGCGAATGCGCGGGTCTTCGGGGCCGCTTGCCGCCAAGATCGCGTCGATCAGTTTCGCGGCAGCTTCCTCTGCCGCAATGCGCTGCTCGGTCTTCTCCTCGGTCACCGGCGTGGCAGGGCCGATTTCTCGCCAGGGCAGGTCAGCGATGCGCAGCGAGACCAGCCAGTCGCGCAAAGCCTCGGTATTCTCGCAATCGACGCGGTTATATTCGAGGATGCCGTCGAGGATCGCCTGATCGCCGGTTTCCTGCCAGCTCTTGTACTCAACGATCGACTGGTCGGCTTTCACTACGACCTGATCGCGTTTCTCGGCGAAGAAAATTTCCATCGTCTTCAGCGATAGATCGGGCTCGCTGGTACGGATCGACTGGCGCAGCACGCCATAGAGATCGACGAAACGGCGCTGGCGTAGCAGATCGTCGAGCAGGTCCTCGCGGCTTGCGTGCAAGGTCGACAGTCGGCGCAGCGAGGTGATTTCGTAAGGAGCATAGTGATAGACATGGGCGCCGGGATGATCGCGCAAATGCTGCGCGATCCAGTCGACCATGCTTTCGAATACTGCACGCTCGGCTTCATGGTTATGCGCCCATTCGAACTTGAATTCGGGCAGTGATCCGTCGCGGAAGTGCAGCCCCCACAGATAGTCGAGCCCGCCCTCTTCCAGCGGATCGCCTTCCAGGTCGAAGAACAGGTCCGCCGGATCGGGCGGCGGCAAGGTGTGAAAGCCCCTCCCCTCCTCCAATGGAAGCGGCTCGACGCGAGGGCCCCCACCATCGCGCCGAGCCTGCTGCAGGCGCGCCTGCGCCTGCAGCTTGCCGAGCGTGGTCTGCGCCATGCGGGGGACACGCGTGCCCTCCCCCATGGTCGCGAGTTCGCCCAGCGTGACGATTCCGGCCTTGCGTAGCTTCTCGGCCTGCGGGCGCCCCAGCCCTGCGACGAGCGACAGATGATCGGACGCTTCCCACTCGGCGTTGCAGTGGTCGCGCCATGCGCACAAGTCGCATGCGTCGCAGGGTTCCGGACGCGAAGCTGGTGCACCGCTTGCGATGAAGTCCAGATAGCGCCGCTCTGCCGCGCGCAGCACATGGGAGAAGAGGTTTAACCGGAAGCTATGCGTTTGCCCGTCGCCGGTTGCCACATGGATACGGCGTGGCAAGACGCCCTGCACCTGCTCCATCATCCGGGCATAGAGACCAAGTTGGACGATATGCGATGCCTTGGGCGTGCGGGCGAGCTTGGTATCGACCGGCTCATACGACCATGCACCCAGCGATGAAGGTTCCTCAACCCGGATCAGGAAATCGGCATAGCCATGCCAGGGCGGACACAGGAAGGCCCCCTGAAAGATCGACTGCGCGCCGCTTTCCATCGCGGCAATGGTAGCTGCGGCCCGTTCTTCCAGCGGGCCGGTTGTCTCGATCTCGATCAATCCACCCTTCGCTTCGAGAAACTGGCGATAGATTTCCTCGTGCTTCAATCCCGCCTTTTGCGTCAGCACATTGAGATCACCGTCGGCCGCCTTGTCCGGAGCAGCATCGGGATTGATTGCCTGCAGCAAATGCAGCGCCGTGGCATGGCCGCAACCAAGAAAGCGGACCAGATCGGAAGGCGCGTGAAGCAGCGCGCCATTGTGAATGTACAAGATTGCCCCCTGAACGAATAAACTTCGACTGTTATTTCCTACACCTGCGTCAGATTCGGTCGTTGCCCCGGCCCTAATGATGCGCAGCCTTTTCCGGTTGAAGGCAACGCAGCGCTCTCACCGGGAAACGACATAGCGCCCGTCTGGCGGCGTTAGCGCACGTCTCTGAACACCCAATTGTCTGAAGTCATGCTGGTGAGCACGATGAGGACGAAACCATGGTCCTAATCAGCATCGTCGATGTAACCAGCCTGAATCCACGCCGGGAGAGTTTCTGTTCGCCAGAACAGCTGTCCACGGCGATACTCGAAGCATCGCCTTGCTGACGCAGCCAGGCGGCTGTTGTCGAATACGATTCACGGTTTAGCGGTGCCGTGACTTCTTCAGGAATCATCGAATCCGTGACGTCAAATGTTTGCAGTTCCGGCGAGGTATCATCGGCGAACGAAACCTTCTGAATCTCGATGTCCTGAGCGAAGCTCGAAGTGGAGCAGACGGTCGCTGCGATGACCCCACCGTCGAGCAACAGATCAAGATGCTGTTTTCGAAATGCAGCGTGCGGTAAGAGAAGATGACGAGCCTGTTGTCGACTATGATCTCGACCGAGATGCAATCCGCTCCGGCGCCAACCCGCCGCCGCACTTGCCTGGCGGGGGCCCGGACTGCCATAGATGTGCTTTATGTGGGGGCGACTTTGGACGAACGACTTACGAAAAAATGGAAGTTCGGATTTGGATTCTGGGACAAATTTGCGAACAATTATGGGCTTGCCGCCTATCGCATTGCAGAAAGATACCCAGATTATTTAATCGAGTTCGATTTCGAAGGAAGTACGGAATCGGAGTATGAGCGCATACTGAATTTGATTAAAGATAACTTTCACCCATCGGTCGAGGAATGTGACGATTGGCCATTAGTTCCAGCGCTATATGGACTAGAGATCGCAATATCTTGCGAGGATTGGGAGGATAGTGATGATTTATTTGTAAGACGTACGCCCTTCTTTGAGATGACGGGCGAACATATTCCGGGCGAACGTCAGCAACAAATGTATCTTTGCTTAGCTCATGAATTTGTAGATTTTCTCGACGAGAGAATCGCTCTGGTCGAGCCTGGAAAATATTCAAGGCGATACGGACAGATTAAAGACGACATTCTGATCGAAAGAGCTCGTCTTGCCCGTCATAACACATTCAGAATTGATCATCTGGTTACTCGTGTCCAGAATCTGGAGAAATCACTAAAAGCTTTATCCTCCACTTTCGCGGGCAATTCAGGTACTCATGCGTATCAACTTTCAGATTCAAGAACTAATGATAAGAGCGGATTTAAGACAGCATCCTTCTCACAAGAAGATATCGACAAGAAACGGCGTGAATTGGAGAAGGCTTATAGTTCAGCTTCATTCTACGCAGACACTAAGAGAGAAGACTTAGTCCAGTTCTATAAGGGTGAGGCGGAGAGAATAGAATCTGAACTTAGGCAAATGGGTTCCTGATTTCGGCCACCGGCGCCATGCGGGACACTCTATACGAGACCCACCTCGTCGCGGGTTCGAAACGCGTTCGGTTCGAGCGGAATTTTGAACCTGATTGAGCTGGAGACCCGCAAAAACCGGTAGCGTTTGGACGGTTATGATGATTCATTGCTGGTGCGCGATCACGGAGGCCAGCCATGGATCCCAAGTTCCTTTTCAGTTTGAGCGATCACCTTGAGGCCTTGAGCAAGGAGGGCGATCCGCTCGAGGTTTTGCACCAGACGGTGGACTTCGAGTATTTCTGAGTGTGGCTGGTTGATGGTCTTGGCTACGGCGATGGTGCCAAGGGCGGGCGGCCACCGTTCGATCCGGAGATGATGTTCAAGGCGCTGATCCTGCAGGCGCAGCATAATCTATCAGACGCTCGGATGGAGTTCATGACCCGCGATCGGCCGAGTTTGCTGCGGTTTCTAGGGCTGTCGCTTGAGGATCGGACGCCGGACGAGAACACGATCCGGCATTTTCGCAACCGCCTGACTGAGACGGCACTCAAGCGGGTGAGGAAGGCCTTTGACTGGCAACTCCAGAAGAAGGGCTACATCCCGATGTC
>NZZG01000143.1 GCA_002698575.1 Pimelobacter sp.
GCCCGTCAGGCCGAGGCGGGGCCCAACCGGCTCCCCGTCCTGCGCACCACGCCCACCGATGCCTCCGTCGTCGTGTGGCGTCGCGGCCGGTAGCCGACGCGGACCCGTGAGGCGATGTGGTGCGGCTCACACGCCGCCGGTACAACCGAACGCGTCGCGGATGCGTCTGTAGTGGTGTGGCGGTCTCGGCAGCACGACGCCCGCGCTCGGCCCGTCGCGCCGTCGCGGCGCTCGGTGCTGCCCTCGCGCTGGTGCTGATCGTGCTCAGCCCCACCTTCGGCCGGGCCGAGCCCACCGGCAGCTACCGACCCGATCTGCCCCCCGACGCGCTCACCAACGGCTGCTGGCCGCTGCCCGGCGGCGTACGCCTCGACTTCGGCTACCAGGTCCGCTTCGACGAGCTCCGGGCCACGCCCGGCGGCGGGCAGCGCCGGATGCTGGTCCTGCACTACGACGAGCTGTCCGGGGCCGCAGCGGTCGCGAGCGTGGAGCGCGGCTTCGCCGCCGCCGGCGTGACCGACGTCCAGGTGGTCGCCGACGACTTCGTGGGCACCGCGCCCGACGCGGTCGTCCGCGGCCAGATGGTGCTGGACCTGCCGCCGAGCAGACCCGAGGGGAGGCCGGAGTGCCGAGCGCCCTTCTCGACGAAGAAGTTCACGCCCGACATGGACGACCGCTCCTGAGCGTCCCCGGGCTCCTCGCCCGTCGCTGGGCCGACCTGTCACGCCCGCAGCGGATCCTGGTCGGCCTGGTGGCGGCCGTGGTGCTGCTGCGCATCGGACTCTTCCCCGGCGTCGCCGGCACGCCGGTGTACGGCGACGAGGCCTACTACGTCGACGGCGCACGCGCCCTGTCCAACCTGGTGCGCGACCTCGTCTCGTTCACCGCCCCGGACACGGCCGAGCTGAGCCAGAACGTCGCCGGCAACGGCTGGTTCATGCCCGGCATGTCGGTGCTCCTGACGCCCCTGTTCGTCATCGTGCCCCAGGCGCCGATCGAGCTGGTGCGGGCCTACCTCGGCGTGGCCTCGACCGTGCTGCTCCTGCTGGCCGTGCTCGGGGTGCGACGCCACCTGGGGCGCGTGGCGGCCGGGGCCGTGCTGGTCGTGCCCGGGCTGATCCCGATGTACGCCGTGTTCGGGTTCGCCGCCTACGGCGACCTCATCGCCGGGCTGCTCGTCGTGATGCTGCTGACCCAGGCCGTGGCGCTGCTGCGGCGCACACGCCTGACCGACGGCGGCGAGCACCCCGGCCCGGCGCCCCCCTGGCGCGGCGGGATCCACCTGGGGCTCCTCGCCATCGCCGCGGTCTACTTCCGCTCCAGCGTCTCGATCCTGGTCGTCGGGGTGCTGGGGATGACCCTGCTCGCCGGCCTCCTGCTCGCCCGCGCCCAGTGGCGACGGCTCGTGGCCACGATGCTCGCGGCCGGAGCCGCGTTCGTCGTCCTCCTCGCGCCCTGGTCGGCGTACGCCTCGCACGAGCTGGGTGGGCGGGTGCTGACCACGACGTCGGTGCCGACGGTGCTCGCCAACACCTTCGGCGACCGCGACGACGTCTGCTACGGCGAGTGCGACCCCGGGAGCAGCATCTGGTTCTCCCCGCTGCGCTACTCCCGGGAGGTGGCGCGGGCGACCGGCATCAGCGAGATGCAGGCCGCGGCGGAGATGTCGGTCTACGCGCGCGCCGACGTGACGGCCGAGTCCTACGCCCGCGACGTGCTGGGCAACTTCGCGCGCTACCTGCGCAACCCCGCCGGGTTCGCCCGGATCTTCGAGTCGCCCACCGCGCCGTACCCGATCGCGGAGGTCGTCGGGGCCCTGACCTACCTGATGACCTTCCCGGCGTTCCTCGTCGGACTCGTCATGCTGCTCCACGTCGAGCGGCGAGGGGCCGGCGCGCAGGTCCGGTCGCTGCTGGTGAAGATCGCGATCGGCGCGCTGCTCGTCCAGCCGTTCGTGCACATCGCCGGGTCGCGGTACTGGATGACGCTCGCGCCGCTCCTCGGACTGTCGGCCGCGCTGCTCCACGACGCCGCTCGCTCCCGGGGGCGGCCGGTCGAGGGCGAGGTCGCCGGCCTCGTCTGGCTGACCCGGCTGCAGGTCGTGCTCGTCGTCAGCGTGGTGGCCGTTGCCGCGGTCGTGGTCGGCCTCGCCGTCTGACCCGGTGACTGCGACAGTGTGTCGCAACAAACAGGTCGGGCTGTGACGAGAGGCACTACGCTGCCCTGGTCGGGTGACGATGCGGTCACCTGCATGGGCGAAGGGTGACGACGTGGACTGGCTGCTCGATCCGGTGAGCGACTGGGCCGGCGACCTGGACTGGATCGCCTTCCTGAGCATCCCGATCTTCACCGGCGTCGTGGGCTGGGCGATCAACTGGACCGGCCTGGTCATGCTCTTCTCGCCGCTGCGCTTTCGCGGGATCACGATCCCCGGGATGCGCGAGCTCTCCTCCATCCTGCCGCGCAAGGTGCAGGAGGTCCCGGGCGTCCTGCAGGGCGGCATCGGGTGGCAGGGGATCATCCCGGCGCGCGCGGCCAAGATGGGCTCGATCGCGGTCGACAAGGCCATCGCCAAGCTCGGCACGCCGGGGGAGTTCTACCAGCAGCTCGAGCCTGACAAGATTGCCGAGCACATCGTCGCGACCTTCCGCCCGGAGGTCCCGGGCCTGGTCGACCAGGTGATGAGCGCCGAGCACCCACGCCTGTGGAAGGACCTGCCGCGGCCGGTCAAGGAGGCGATCTACGGGCGCGTCCAGGCCCAGCTGCCGAGCGTCGTGGGCAAGGTGACCACCGAGATCGGCATCCACATCGACCAGCTGCTCGACCCCAAGATCATGGTCATCGACCACTTCCAGGAGAACCCCGAGCTCGTCGTCCGCATCTTCCGCGACTTCGGCCAGCGCGAGCTCGACCTGATGGTCCGCTTCGGCTTCCTGTTCGGCTTCCTGCTCGGCATCCCGGTCGCCGTCATCGACAGCATCTTCCACCAGTGGTACCTCCTGCCCCTGCTCGGCATCGTGGTCGGGTGGATCACCAATGCCCTGGGCATGTGGTTGATCTTCGAGCCTCCGGAGCCCAGGCGGATCCTCGGTATCCGGGTGCACGGGCTCTTCCTGCGGCGCCAGAGCGAGGCCGCGGAGGTCTACGCCCAGATCATCGCCGACGACGTGATCACCCTCGAGCGGATCGGCGACTTCCTGCTCGACGGCCCGCGCGGGGACCGCACCCGGCAGATGCTCGCCACCGCGCTACGTCCCGCCATCGACCAGGCGGCCGGGCCGGCGCGGGGTGCGCTGCGCGTCGCGATCGGCTCCCACCGGTTCGACACGATCCGCGACTCCGTGGCGCAGGAGGCCGTGGGTCGCACTCTCACGCCGTTCCGCGACCCGGAGTTCAGCGCCCAGCAGGCCGACAAGATCCGGGTCCTGGTCGCGACCCGCACCAAGGAGCTGCCGCCGCGTGACTTCGTCGACATGATGCGCTCGGCGATCAAGGAGGACGAGTGGATGTTGTACGCCCACGGCGCGATCATGGGAGCCGCCGGTGGCTTCCTGCACCTGGCGATCTTCGGCGTGCAAGGGAGCTGACCGTGACCCACGACGACCAGCCTGACGACGACGGCCACTACGACGGCGGCCACGGCGGCCACTACGACGGCGGCCAGTACGACGAGGGGGCCGCTCCCCGCCCGTCCCCGGGCGAGCGCGCCCGCCAGCTGACCCGGCGTGGCGAGCTGATCACCCCGGAGGTCGTCGACTCCCTCCCGGGACTGGCCCGCGTCGCCACCCACGCCGCCTGGCACACCGCGGGCTGGGGCGTGAGGACGTCGGCCAGGTCGTGGCTGCGCGTCGGCAAGGCTCTCACCAACCAGCAGGAGGCGGCCGCTCTCGCCCGGGAGGCAGGCCAGGCGGTCGCCGTCGTCGGCGAGCTCGCCCGCTCGGTCTCCAGCGGGGTCCCGGTCGGCACCGCTCTCCTCTCGGCCGGACAGAGCCTGGGCGCCGTCGTGGAGCCGGAGCCGAGCAGCGGCGTGATCGACGCCCAGATCGTCGGCTCCCGGATCTCGCCCCCGCCCACCCTGCGTGAGCGCGGGCAGGACCTGCTGGAGCGCTCGCGCGACGTGTGGAGCACCGAGCAGGGCCACCCGGCGTACGACCGGATCCTCTCCGAGCTCGCGCCCGACGAGGCACGCATCCTGGTGCTGCTGCTCACCAGCGGTCCCCAGCCCAGCGTCGACGTCCGCACCGGTGGACCGGTCGGCATGGTGAGCTCCCAGCTCATCGCTCCCGGTCTGACGATGATCGGTCCTCGTGCGGGATGCCGCTACGTCGACCACGTGCCGGCGTACCTCAACAACCTCCACCGCCTCGGCCTCGTCTGGTTCTCCCGCGAGAGCCTGCGCGACCCGATGGACTACCAGGTCGTCGAGGCCCAGCCCGACGTGCTGGCGGCGATGCACTCGGTGAAGTTCGCCAAGGTCGTACGTCGCAGCATCCACCTGACCCCGTTCGGCGAGGACTTCGGCAAGTCGTGCCTCATCGAGGAGGAGAAGGCGGACGCCGACTTCCCCGAGCACCTCGCACCGCCGGCCGGCGAGGTGTCGGACCCCTCCTGACGCTGGTTTCGACGGTGGTCGAGGTGTGAGGCCCACATCTCGGTTCGTCTCGGCTGATCCGCCGCCAGTCGGGATAGTCCCTGACGAAATGGCCCCTCCCGGGGCCGTGAAGGGGCCACTTCGTCGGTTCTGGTGAGGCCTGTGCAGGAGCTAGTCGCCGCTCGGCACCTCGGCGGTGATCATCGTGCCGTCGGCGCGCAGCATGCCGACGGGGTTGGGCGGCTCGCCGGAGATGCGGGGGCCGTGCCCGTCGAGCGGGACGGTGACGTCGGCGTCGGGGCCGACGGTGACGCTGTCGCCGCGCACGTCGAAGGTGACCGGTCGGGTGCCGTCCTCGACGTGGAGCACCAGCTCCTCGGCGGAGACGCAGACCCGGACCCGGGTGCCGCGCAGGGTGAGCCGGAAGACGAGCGACTCCCAACCGTCGGGCAGGCGCGGGTCGAGCGACCACCGGCCGGCGCCGAGGTCGCGGAAGCCGCCGAAGCCCGAGGTCAGCGCGCTCCACACACCTCCCGTCGAGGCGACGTGGACGCCGTCGGAGGTGTTGGCGTGCCGGTCGGCCAGGTCGACGAACAGCGAGGCGTGGAAGTAGCGCAGCGCCAGGTCGTGGTAGCCGACCTCGGCGGCGATGATCGCCTGCACGACCGCCGACAACGTCGAGTCGCCGGTGGTGATCGGGTCGTAGTAGTCGAAGTCGGCCTTCTTCTGCTCCTGGGTGAAGTCCTCACCCTGCAGGAAGAGCGCGAGCACGACGTCGGCCTGCTTGAGCACCTGGAAGCGGTAGATCACCAGCGGGTGGTAGTTGAGCAGCAGCGGCCGCTTCTCCACGGGCGTGCGACCGAGGTCCCACATCTCGCGCTCGAGGAAGTGGGCGTCCTGGGGGTGGATGCCTAGGTGCTCGTCGAACGGGATCGTCATCGACTCCGCGGCGCGCGCCCAGTTGTAGACCTCGTCCTCCAGCAGGCGGACCCGCTGCGACATGGCCCGGTAGGCCTCGGGGCGGTTGTCCTGCAGGAACGAGACCGCTTCGGCGGCTCGGCGCAGGTTGAATCGCGCCATCACGTTCGTGTACAGGTTGTCGTTGACCACGGTCGTGTACTCGTCCGGCCCGGTCACCCCGTGGATGTGGAACGCCGAGCCGTCCTCGTTGCGCCAGAAGCCCAGGTCGTACCAGAGTCGTGCGGTCTCGACGAAGATGTCGATGGCCTGGTTGTCCAGGAACTCGTAGTCGCCCGTGGCGCCGACGTACTGGCTCAGGGCGTAGGAGATGTCGGCGTCGATGTGGTACTGCGCGGTGCCCGCCGCGTAGTACGCCGAGGCCTCCTCGCCGTTGATCGTGCGCCAGGCGAACAGCGCGCCCTTCTGCGCCAGCGCCCGGGCCCGGTTGCGCGACGACTCCAGCAGCGAGTAGCGGAAGCGCAGCGCGTTGCGGGCGGCCCACGGGCTCGTGTAGGTCAGGAACGGCATCACGTAGATCTCGGTGTCCCAGAAGAAGTGACCGCCGTACCCCGACCCCGTCACCCCCTTGGCCGGGATGCCGATGCCGTCGGCGCGCGCGGATGCCTGGATGATCGAGTAGAGGTTCCAGCGCACCGCCTGCTGGATGGCCGGCTGCCCGGGGATCTCGACGTCGGCCGTCGCCCAGAACCGGTCCAACCAGGACTCCTGGTCGGCGACGTGCCGGGCCACGCCCTCCTCGTGCACCCGGTCCAGGGTGCGGGCGCAGCGGTCGAGCAGCTCACGGGTCGGTACGACGCGCGCGGTGTGATAGCTGACGGTCTTGGTGAGCCTGACCGACTCGCCGGGCTGGGCGTTGACGCGGTAGATCGCCTTGACGATGTCGTCGCCGCGCTCGTAGGCGACGCTGTGGTCGTTGGTGGTCTGCAGGTCGTGGTCCACGGCGAGCGCGATCGTCATCCCGCTCTGGGCGCACTTGAACCGCAGCGAGAGGCGGTCGTCGGGCAGGTCGCCGTCGACGAGGTCCTCCGACTCCGGCATGAGCACGCGGTGGGCGAACGCCTCGGCCTTGCGGGGGTCGGCGGCGATGCCGGCCTTGGCGGCCTCCGCGGCCTCGGCGATGTCGACCGCGGCACCGCGGTCGGCGTCCTGGCGGTTGAGGACCTGGGAGCTGATCGCGATCGGCGCCGCAGCATCGAGCATCGTGACCTCGAGGGTCATGATCGCCAGGTGCCGCTGGGTGAAGGAGACCATCCGGGTGCTGTCGACCTGGACCCGCTTGCCGCTGGGCGTGCGCCAGATGACGTGCCGCGACAGGACACCGGTGCGGAAGTCGAGCGTGCGCTCGTACTCGACGAGGTCGGCGGCCGACAGCTCGAGCGGCTCGTCGTCGACGTAGAGGCGGATGATCTTGGAGTCGGGAGCGTTGACGATCGTCTGACCGACCTTGGCGAACCCGAACGCCTCCTCGGCGTGCTGGATCGGCCACGTCTCGTGGAAGCCGTTGACGAAGGTGCCGTTGGCCGCGAAGTCGCGACTCTCCTCGTAGTTGCCGCGCAGGCCGAGGTAGCCGTTGCCGACGCTGAAGATCGACTCGGTGACGCCGAGGTCGGACTCGTCGAACCGGGTCTCGGTCAGGCGCCACTCGTCGATCGGGAACCGTCCGCGGTCGAGCGGGTCGACGGCCGCGGGCGCGACGTGGCTGGCGCCGTGCTTCTCGGCGACGATCGGGTCGACGGTGCTCATGCGGAGCTCCCTTCCGGTGGTGCGCTCACGAGCTCGGCCAGGTCGGCGACGACGACGTCGGCACCGGCTGCGAGCAGTGCGTCGGCGCCGACGCCCCGGTCGACGCCGATCACGAGCCCGAAGTCCCCGGCGGCACCGGCGGCGACCCCGCTCGTGGCGTCCTCGACGACGACCGCGGTGTCCTCCGGCACGCCGAGCTCGCGCGCGGCCTCCTGGTAGGTGTCGGGCGCGGGCTTGCCGGGAATGCCCCGCTCGGCGGCGATGCCGCCGTGGACGACCACCGGGAAGTAGTCCGCGACACCGGCCGCGGCCAGCACGTCCGGTGCGTTCTTGGACGACGACACGATCGCCATCTTCATCCCGCTGGCGCGCAGCTGGGCCATCAGGGCCAGCGAGCCCGGGTAGGCCTCGACGCCCTCCTCGCGCAGCACCTCACCGAAGGCGTCGTTCTTGCGGTTGCCCAGGCCGCACACCGTGGCCGGCTCGTCCGGGTGGCCGGTGTCGGTGGGCGTCCCCTCGGGCAGCGTGATGCCGCGCGAGGCGAGGAAGTCACGCACGCCGTCGTAGCGGGGCTTGCCGTCGACGTGGTCGAAGTAGTCCTGGTCGGTGTACGGCGCGTCCACGCCCTGCTCGTCGAGGAACGCGGTGAACATCGCGGCCCACGCCCTCATGTGCACCTCGGCCGTCGGCGTGATGACCCCGTCGAGGTCGAAGAGCACGGCTCGGTAGTCGTCCCAGTCCATGCCCGGCACAGTAGTGGTCGGTTGTTACCGGGAGACGACCAGGCGCTGACGCTCAGCCCGCCTCCGGCGACCCGTCCGCGCACAGGGTGATGGTGAACACCGAGCCGCCGTCCTCGCCCGGCGCGTAGGACACCTCGCCCTGCTGGGCGTGTGCCAGGGTCCGCACGACGTACAGGCCCAGGCCGGTGCCCGTCGCGACGGCCCCGTGGGCGCGGGCGAACTCCCGGAAG
This sequence comes from Pimelobacter sp., assembly GCA_002698575.1. Classification (GTDB taxonomy): domain Bacteria; phylum Actinomycetota; class Actinomycetes; order Propionibacteriales; family Nocardioidaceae; genus Nocardioides. The sequence continues at coordinate 8,289 of NZZG01000143.1, forward strand.
AGGTGGTCGCGGAACTCCACCGGCACGCCCTCGCCGTGGTCGACCACGTCGATGCAGACGTGCTCGGCGTTGTCGGTGCTGGGCCGCACCCGCACGAGGTAGGGGGCGTCGCCGTACTTGTGGGCGTTGCTGAGCAGGTTGGTCAGCATCTGCTCGAGACGCAGCGGGTCGGCGCGCACGGCACGGTGGTCGTCGTAGGCGACGTCGACGTCGAAGCGGCTCTCGACGATCCCCTGGACGATCGAGCGGGGCTCGATGACCTGCAGGTCGACGCGCAGCGTGCCGCGCTGGATCTGGGCGGCGGTCAGCAGGTCGGCGGTGATCTGGTCGAGGATCTTGGCCTGGCGGGCGACCGAGGACATCAGCCGCTCCTGCTGGCCGTCGTCCATCGAGCCGCCGTCCCACGCGAGGGTCTCGGCGATCCCGCACAGCACCGCGACCGGCCCCCGGACCTCGTGCGCCGTGGTCGCGATCGCGCGACGCAGCAGTCCGACGTCCTCGGCCGCGGAGTCGAGGAACACCAGGACCGACCAGCCGGTACGGCGCAGCGTGGCTCGCACCCGGCCACCGGGCACGTCGGTCTCGAAGGACGCGTCGCTGTCGAGACGGTGGTAGGAGACCAGCGAGGCGAGCTCGGGCGCGACCATCGCGAGCGGGGTGCCCGCCTTCTCGGTGCCGAGCAGCCGCGCGGCCATCGGGTTGGCGTGCACGACGCGGAAGAGCGGCTCGTCGGCGAGCTCGACGACGCCGTACGGCGCCACCTTGAGGGCCTCCCAGGCCGACACGTTGCCGGGGGCGCTCGAGGCGGCCGGGGCCTGAACGACGGCCGCCGCCGGAACCACGGGGACGACCGGGACGGGCGCGGTCGCCGGGGGGGTGGCCGGGCCGGCGGGCGGTACGGCGCCCGACCCGGACGGGCCGGCCGGGTCGGGCGGGGCAGGCGGGGCAGGCGGGCCAGCCGGGGGCGCCAGCGGAGCCAGCCGAGGTCGCGTCTGCCTGTCGACCTTGTCGGCGTGCAGGCTGGAGCGGCCACCGGACGAGCCGCCGCCGTCGGCCGAGACCACCGACAGCGAGCGGGCCGTCGTGCGCGTGCCCTCGCAGACCTCGCGGACGTAGTCGAGGATGGTGTTGAGGGGAGCGCCCTTCTGGACGTAGCCGTCGGCGCCGGCGCTGACCGCGCGCTCGGACATGTGCTGGGCGCCGAAGCCGGAGAGCACGACGATCTTGCCCTTCGGGGTCAGCCGACGGATCTGCGGCAGGGCCTCGATCCCGTCCATCACCGGCATCGCCAGGTCGAGCAGGACGACGTCGGGGTGGTGCAGGCGCACCATGTCGATGCCCTGCTGCCCGTCGCCGGCCTCACCGACGACCTGGAACCCGCCGCGGGTCAACGCGATCTTGAGGAGCTCGCGCAGGTCGGCGGTGTCGTCGATGATGACGACTCGCATGGGGTCTGGCTTGGCTGCGAGTGCGTTCACGAGGGGTTCTCCTTGGCGGTCGCGTTGGTGGCGCGGTTGTCGAGATCGACCACAGCGGGAGCGCTGCGGAGGAGCTGTATCTGGAAGTGCTCGCTGCCGAGCAGGTTGGTGATGATCCGGCTGGCCGAGCTGATCGAGGTGTCGAGGGCGGCGCGGGCCTTCTCGTGGTCGTCGAGGTCGAGGGCCATCTTGGAGACGACCAGGCCCTGCAGGACCGAGTCGTTGAGCTCGAGGGCCTGCTGCTCGCGCTTGCGCAGGTCCTCGAAGAGGGCGGCGCCCTCCATGAGCGAGGAGTAGTTGCGGCGCAGGGTCCAGTAGTAGACCGCCACAAGGGCGCCGATGATGTCCCAGATCGCCAGCGGCCAGCCCCACGCGGCGCGCATCGACAGTCCCTGGTCGTCGGCCACGAACGCCGGGAGCAGCATGTGGACCGCGTGGCTCCCGTGGTGGACCGCGCAGGTGAAGAAGATGGCCGCCGTCGCGCCCCCCAGCGGGTTGGAGCGGAGCTGGTTGCTGCGGGCCAGCGGGATGATGATCGCGCTGGCGATGAAGAGGTAGGCGAATGCGATGACGAAGTTGGCCACCATGCCGATCTGCCAGGTCATGTGGTCGCTCTCTGGGTGGGGGACGGGACGCGGGTGCCGGGGGCACGAAGACTCATGAGTGGGCTCCCACCACGGTCAGCAGCACCAGGACGACCGCGGCTGCCCCGACCGCGGCGCGGGTGCTCGGGTGCCACTCGAACCAGCCGGGCAGCGAGGTCGAGGTGCGGGTGGACGGGCGGCGAAGCAGGCGGGCGCAGCACGCGATGGTCGCGAGCTGCCACAGCACGCACGCCACGTCCCAGCCGCCCACCGGGTGTGCCTCGGGAAGGAGCCCGAGGGGCAGCCCCAGGGTGCGGGTGAGGAGCCACAGGAGGATCAGGGCGGCGTTGAGCCCGATCCCGACCCGGAGCAGCCGGGGCGTGGTGCTCGAGGCGAGCGTCGCGACCCAGGTGAGCTGGGCGCCGGCGACGAGGAGGAAGAAGACGCCGAAGAGCGGCTCCTCCGACAGGTGAGGAGGGGCGACCGCCGCATGGATCCCGGCCGCAGCCGTGCCGGAGACCAGGGCGAGGGGGAGGCCCAGGACCGGCGTGCGGGGAGTGCTGCGCGTGGTCGGGGCCGCGGAGGTCGCCCGGCCGGTCTGCGCGAGCGCCAGCGATCCCGACGCCGCGGCGGCGCGCAGCTCGGCGACGCGGCGGTCGTGCTCGTCGAGGCGCGGCGCGGCGTACGTCGTACCCCCGCGGACCGCGCGGCGCTCGAGGAACTGGGGAAGCAGCAACGCGCCCAGACCCCACAGGCCCAGCAGCACCATGGCGGCGTGCAGCCCGTGGGCGAGCATGCTCGCGCCCACCACCGTTGACGACCCGGTCACGGCCATCCCTCCCGATCCGGCCTCCCGATGCCGCCCTCCCCGGCGACATGTCAGGCACCACGGTAGGGCGCTCGGCGCGTCGGCGTGCCGCTTTTGCCGCAGCCGTCGACAACCAGGTCTAGACCTCCGCCCAGGTCCACCGGGCCACGGGGCGTCCCGGCTGGCACCACGCCTGGCACCACGCCTGGCACCACGGTTGGCACGACGGCTGGCACGACGGCGTCCGCCCCCGGAGGCCCACGCCGAGTCGCGTCGGGATGACTCGGTGTGCAGGGCGGTCCGGGGACGGCGGCCGTGCTGCGGTCGGTGCAGGTCGAGGGGCGGCCCGCCACTCCCCGCGGCGGACCGACCCAGGTGCCCGGCCAACTGTGGGGTAGGGCCGGGACACCCACACCAGACGTTCCCGTTCGTGGCCGGGTGTATGTACGGGACAGCGAAATTGATGTCAGTCGCGACGTCGAGTGCGTCCGCGGCCTCAGCGGGTCGTCCAGGCCGCGACCCAGTACTGCACGCCGTACGGCGCCTCGGCGTAGGTCACCTGCGCCTCGCCACCGCCCTCGAGGAGCTCACCGAGCCGGCCCAGCTGCCCGGTGTCGGCCCAGAGCTCGGTCGCGAGGTCCTGGTCGAGGCCGGCGAGCGCGGCCGGGTCGGGCCCGGCGAGAGCGGCGTGCAGCCGACGGTCGAAGTCGGCCGCGCGCTCGTCGAGGTGGCCCGGCGCCTTCTCGGAGCGTGTGGCCGAGCCGTTGCCGACGACGAGGTACGACGGGTGCTCACCGNGGCGCGGCGCGGCGTCGAGCAGGTGGTGGGCGACGCGGGCCGCCGACCCGGTGGCCAGGACCTCCACGTCGACGCCGAGGGTGGCGACCGCCTCCAGGCAGGCCGCCCGCAGGTCCGCGACGGGGTCGGTCAGGCCGGCGTACTCGGGCAGCAGGGCGAGCACCCCGGGCACGAGGACGACCCGGGTCACTGCAGGCCCCGGATCGCGCGTGCGGGTGGCCGTCGGCCGGCGATCGTCCAGGCCATGTCGACCACCTGACGGGTCTCGACGACCTCGTGCACCCGGTAGACCCGGGCACCGGCGGTGGCGCAGACCACGGTGGCGGCCAGGGTGCCGAGAAGACGCTCGCCGACGGGTTTGTCGAGCGTCTCGCCGACGAAGTCCTTGTTCGACAGGGACACGAGCACCGGCCACCCGGTGGCGACCATCTCGCCCAGCCGCCGGGTGAGCTCGAGGGAGTGGAAGGTGTTCTTGCCGAAGTCGTGGGCGGGGTCGATCACGATCGAGTCCCGGGCGACGCCGGCGGCCAGGGCGCGCTCGGCGTAGCCGACGGTGTCGTCGATCGCGGACCGCACGACGTCGTCGTACTCGACGCGGTAGGGCCGGGTGCGCGGGGTGGCCCCGCCGGTGTGGGTGCAGANGATGGCGGCACCGTGGGCGGCCGCGACGTCGACCAGCTCGGGGTCGNCNCCGCCCCAGGCGTCGTTGAGGACGTCGGCACCGGCGCGGCAGGCCGCGTCGCCGACGGAGGCGCGCCAGGTGTCGACCGAGATCACCACGCCCGGGTGCTCCTCGCGCACGCGCGCCACGAAGTCGACCACCCGTGAACGCTCCTCGGCCTCGCCGATCTCGACGCCCGGGGCGGCCTTGATGCCGCCGATGTCGACCATCTCGGCGCCCTGCCGGACCACCAGGTCGACGCGGGCCGAGGCCTTGTCCTCGGCCCAGGTGGCGCCCTGGTCGTAGAAGGAGTCGGGGGTCCGGTTGACGATCGCCATCATGATGGTCGCGTCGTCGGCGAAGGCGTGGCGGCCGAGTCGGAGGGTCATGCGTGGCCCACCTGCAGCGCCGGGGGACGCTCGATCGTGGCCACGGATGTCGCGACCGCCGTCCCACCGGCTCGGAACTGGCGGAGCACCGCGGGCTCGGTCGTCGGCAGGTCGCTGCGGCGCAGGCTCGCGGCGAGGATCTGCGTCGCCATCCCCCCCAGGTCGAGCAGCGCCTGGTGGTTGTGGGCGCGGGTGCCGAGGTCGACCTGCGCGAGTGCGTCGGGGCCGTGGGCGGCGACGGTGTCGACGAGACAGGCCAGCTCCACGGCGTACCCGGTCGGCACCGACAGCGATCCGAAGAGGGAGCGCCGCACGGCCCACTCACCGGCCAGCGGCTGGATCACCCCGGCGAGCTCCGGGTGCAGCAGCGCGATCAGCGGACGCGCCACGAGCTCGGTCACCCGGCCCCCGTCGAGGGCGCCGCGCTCCCCGGGTCGCTCGTAGAACCCCTTGACCAGCCGGACCTCGGGGGAGGTGAGCAGCGGGCCGAGCAGGCCGGGCACGAAGTGGGTGTCCCAGTCGGTGAGGTCGGCGTCCATGAAGACGATCACGTCGCCGGTGGTGACGAACAACGACTTCCACATCGCCTCGCCCTTGCCCGGGTGGCTGCCGAGGTCGGGGCGGATCTCGGCCGAGCGGTGGACCTGCGCACCTGCGTCGAGGGCGACGTCGTACGTCGTGTCCGAGGAGTCGCTGTCGATCACCACGATCTCGTCGAGCAGCGCCACGGAGTCCAGCAGCGCCTCGCGCACCCGGGTCACCACGGCGCCGACGGTGGCGGCCTCGTTGCGCGCCGGGACCACGAGACTGACCCGGGTCTCGCCCTTGGCGACGAGCAGGTCGTCGGTGGACCAGTCGTCCCAGCGGTGCGTGGCGATCACGCGCCCGACAGTAGCCAGTGCGGTGCACCCCCAGGAGGGTGGCTGCGACCGGCGAGGCGGGAGCCGTAGCCTCCGGGGGTGGACCTGTCCTTCTTCACCCGCTCCGACGACGTCGCCGGAGAGCTGGTGCCGACCGCGTTGGCCTGCAGCTCCTGGAGCGACGACCAGCTGCACGGGGTCGCTGTCGCCGGCGCCCTGGCACGCGCAGCCGGCACTGCCCTGACCGACCTCGGTCGCGACGACCTGAGCCCGACCCGGATGNCGGTCGANCTCTTCCGGCCGGCTGCGATGCGGCCGTGTNCCTTCGAGGTCGACGTGGTCCGGGAGGGCCCGCGGATCTGCCTGATCGACGTCACCCTCCGGCAGGCAGGAGAGCGGGTGGCGCGCGCGGCGTTCCTGTTCGTCAAGGCGAGCGCGACGGCTCCCGGCGCGGTCTGGGCGCCGCCGGACTCGGCACGACCGACGCCTCCGCCGTTGGACGTCGCCCCGATGAGCGACGAGCCGCGGGTGCCGTTCGTGCACAGCGAGGCAGGGTGGTCTCAGAACTTCTCCGAGCACCAGAACGCCTCCCACAAGGAGTCCTGGAACTCCGCGGTGCCGATCGTCGCCGGGGAGCCGCTCACGCCGTTCCAGGCCGTGGCGGCGACCGCGGACGCGGCCAGCCTCGTCACCAACTGGGGCAGCGGCGGCGTCGAGCACATCAACACCGACATCACCCTCGCCATCGCCCGCCTGCCGGTCGGGGTCGAGATCGGGTTGTCGGCGATCGACCGCGTGGAGGCGGACGGCATCGCCGTCGGCACGGCCGCGGTCTTCGACCGCACGGGCACCCTGGGCACGGTCGTGACGACCTCGCTGGCCAACGCCAAGCGGACCGTCGACCTGGGGCGGACGAGCTACGACGACGACGGCACCCGTCGCGACGTGAAGCCAGGTGAATGAGTCCGCTGCGGGGCCGGCCGGCACATCGGTCGACGGGCGGGTCGACGAGCCGGCCGACAAGCGTTGAGTAGGCGTACTCAGGGCGGTTGAGCCTCGCGGCGGCGTGGGCGGGCGAGCGTGAGGGGTCTGATGAGGCCATGCCTCGCTACGCCGATCCGTCCCGGTGCCCCGACTGCTCCGCCGCCCTGCCGGCTGCCCCCGGCACCTGTCCCTCGTGCGGGCTGCCCCTCACCGGTGCCCTCGCTGCCGAGCTGCTGCGCACCCTGCGCCGCGCCGACAACCTGGTCGGGCAGCTGCGCGTCTCGGTCGCGGGCTACCCGCCGCCGGACGGTGCGACCAACGTCGCGACTGGCGGTGCGACCAACGTCGTGACCGGCGGCGCCAGCGGGAGCCCGGATGGTGCCCCGACCGGGTGGGACACCGCTGGGCCGCGCGGGCTGACGGTCCGCTCGGTCCCGCGGATCCTGCTGACCCTGGGTGCCCTGTGCCTGCTCGTGGCCGCCGTGATCTTCCTGGCCGTGGCCTGGTCGTGGCTCGGGATCGCGGGCCGTACGACGGTGCTGGTCGCGCTCACCGCGACGGCAGGCTTCCTCGGGGTGCGCTTCGGCCGCACGGACCTCCGCGTCGCCGCCGAGGCCCTCGTCACCGTCGCCCTCGGGCTGCTCCTGCTCGACCTCGCGGGCGCCCAGGACGCCGGCTGGTTGGGCGGCCTCGAGGGCGCGGCCCTGGCCGTGCTCGTCGGCGTGGTGCTGGCCACCGCCGGAGCCCTGCTCCTGCTGGCGCTGCCCGGGGACCGGGACCGGCTGGTGGCGCCCCAGGTCGCGGTGGTCGTCGGCCTCCTCATCCCCGGGCTCGCGGTCCACGACCTCACCGACCGGCACGCGCTGGTGCTCACCATCGCCGTCCTGGTCTCGGCCGCCGTGGTCCGGGCGGTCCGACCTCACCGGGCCGCGGTCGTGGTCTGGGGCGTCGCGGGCACTGCGGGCGCGTGGTGGTCGGCGCTGCTGCTCCAGGGAGCCGGGCAGGTGGTGGCTGTCTCCCAGCGGGGGACCGGCCTCACCTGGGGCGCGCTGTGGGCGGACGGCGAGGTGGTCCCGCTCGCGGTGGCGGCGATCCTGGCGCTGGTGCCCGTCGCGGTCGTGGGCCTGCGCCCGCTCGTGCTCCAGGGGTGCCTGGGCACCTCGGGAGTCCTGGTGACGATCGTCGTGCTCCTGCCCACCGTCGACAGCACCGCCACGGGCCGGGCGGTCGCGTGGCTGACCGCCCTGCTGCTGTGGACCGCGGTCGCGCACCTCCTCGCTGGCGCCCCTCACTGGTCGGAGGTCCTGCGCCGGGCGGTGCTGGCGCCGCTCGCCGTCAGCGCGTCGGTGGTCGCGATCGCCGCGTCGAGCCTCGTGGCGCGGGCCCTCGACGCCGTGCTCGGCGTGGGATCCCCCTACAGCGAGGACGTCGCCGTACGGCTGGCTCCGCGGGAGGTCACCGCCGGTGCTCTCGTGCACCCGCTGATGCTGCTTGCGCTGACCGCCGCGCTGCTGGCCGCGACCTACGTGGCGCTTCCGTGGCGCCGCTGGGTCGACGAGGGCACAGCAGGCGCGCTCGGCCTGGCTGCGATGGGCCTGGCCGCGCTCGGGACGCTCGCGCAGTACGCCGTGCCGCTCGGGGTCGTCGTCGCGATCCTCGCCACCACGGGGGTCGCCCTGGTCCTCGACGCCTCCCGTCGTCTCGGGTCGCGAGGAGCGGTCGGCACGGCGGTCGGCGCCGCGCTCCTGCTGGCGGCCTCGGTGGTGGCNCTGCCCAGCGCGGTGCTCGCCGCCGCGGCGCTCGGGGTCGTCGTGCTCGTGGCGGCCACGCTGCTGGCGGTGGCGCGCAGCGGTGCCCCGGGTGCCCCGGGTGCCGCCGCCGCAGCGGTGTCCGGGGTCGCCGGGGCGGTGCTCCCGCTGGCCTGGGCCGGGTTCGTCTGGTCGGCGGCCGAGGCGATCGACCTCGGCCTCGACCTGCGGGCCTACCCCGTGATCGTCGTCGCCGGGCTGCTGGCGATCGTCCTGCACCGGGTCGAGGTCGAGGCCGCGGCCGCGGTGGCCGCGGCCCTGCTCGCCCCGATCGCCGTGGGCGCCGCCGGCGACGGCTCGGTGGCCCTGGCCCTGCACCTGACCCTGGCCGGGGCGCTGGTCACGGCCTCCTCGCTGATCCACGGCGACCGACGGGTCCTGGCGCTGCCCGGTGGTCTGCTCCTCGCCGCCGCCACCTGGGTGCGTCTGGCCGACCTGGGGGTGACCTCGCCGGAGGCCTACACGCTGCCCACGGCGCTGGTCCTGGTCGCGCTCGGTCTCGACCGGCTGCGTCGGCAGGCCTCGACGACGACGGGCACGAGCCTGCTGCCCGGCCTGGTGCTGGCGACCGTGCCGTCGCTGCTCTGGGTTCTGGGCGATCCGGTGTCCCTGCGGGCGCTCCTGCTCGGCGCGGCCTGCCTGGTGCTGGTGATCGGTGCGGTACAGGTGCGCTGGGGCGCTCCGCTGCTCGTCGGGGCCGGCGTCGGCGCGATCCTGGTGCTGCGCGAGCTGGCGCCGTACGTCGCCCAGACGCCGCAGTGGCTGGCCATCGGGCTCGCGGGTGCGGTGCTGACCGTGATCGGCGTGACCTGGGAGAAGCGGCTGCAGGACCTGCAGGTGGCCGGCGGCTTCCTCGGCCGCCTCCGCTGACCTGCTCCCCGCCCTTGCACGCACGAAGGGGACCGACCACCTCGGTGGTCGGTCCCCTTCGTTCGTCGTGGCGGGCTCAGCCGGCGGCGGCCGCCGCGTCGCCCTCGCTCGTGGCGTCGGCGGTGCTCAGCGCGCCGCTCTTGTCCTCGAGGTGCGCGCGGACGAACCAGTGGAAGAGCTCCAGCTTGTCGGTCTGGGCGATGAACATGTCCTGGGTGACCAGGTCGAGGGAGTCCAGCTCCTTGATCGCGTCGCGGTAGCTGGTGATCACACCCTGGTAGACCAGGTCGAGCGCCCCGAGGTGCTCCTGCGTGGTGGCGCGACCGATCGAGTACTCGTCCCACGTGCGGTTGTCCACGATCGAGCCGGGCGTGCCCTGCGGCGAGCCGCCGAGGGTCGCGATCCGCTCGGCGAGGTCGTCGGCGAAGCCGCGGACCTCCTCGACCTGCGGGTCGATCATCTCGTGCACGGAGATGAAGTGCGGGCCCACCACGTTCCAGTGGACGTGCTTGAGCGTCAGGTGCAGGTCGTTGGCCGCGTGGAGCCGGTCCTGCAGGAGCGCGACGACGCGCTCGGCGTCGGCAGTGTCGATGCCGGGAGTGGTGTAGCGGAGCTTGCCGTTGTTGGTAGCCATGAAGCCAACGTAGGAGCCCCGACGGGGTGATCGGGACACCGTTAGGGGTGAGCGTGAGGCGGCCTTCTCGCCGAGGAATAGAACGCGTTCTACCCTGGTTGGGTGACTCCTCGACCCCGCGCTGCCCTGCGTGCGTTGCCGCCCGGCTCCAGCGGACTGCTCTCCGCCCGCCCCGAGCCCGCCCTCGCGGCCCACGGCTACACCGAGGTCGAGCACGTGGTCTCCGGCCGGGCCGTCTCCTACGGCGCGGGTGAGCGGGGCCTGCCGGGCGACGGCCGCTTCGACCTGCATGAGGGCGAGCAGGCCGACTACGCCACCCGGGTCGTCGTACGGCGTCCCGAGGGGGAGACCCGGGCGAGCGGCACGCTCGTGGCGGAGTGGCTCAACGTCAGCAGCGGTGCCGACACCGCGCCGGACTGGACCTTCACCTGCGAGGAGATCCTGCGCGCCGGCCACACGTGGGTCGGCGTCTCGGCGCAGCACGTCGGCGTCGAGGGGGGTGGGGGCTCGGTCTCGGTGGGAGACCTCCCGCCGCCGCCGGGCCTGCGGGGCACCGACGCGCAGCGGTACGGCGACCTCCACCACCCCGGCGACGCCTTCGCCCTCGACATCTTCACCCAGGCCGTGGCCGCCGTGCGCGACCTCGTCGCGGCCGACGTCGTGCTCCTCGTGGGGGAGTCGCAGTCGGCGTTCTGCCTGACGACGTACGCCAACGGGGTCCAGCCCCTGACCGGCCTCGCCGACGCGATCCTCCTCCACTCCCGCGGCGCCACCGCGGCCCCGCTCGGCGTCCCCGGCGCCGGGCTGCGGATGGAGGAGGTGCTCGCCTCGCACCCGGTCGTGATCCGCGACGACCTCGCCGTGCCCGTCCTGGTCGTGCAGACCGAGGGCGACCTCTTCGACCGGATCGGGTTCCTCCCCGCCCGTCAGCCCGACTCCGACCGCCTGCGGCTGTGGGAGATCGCCGGCGCGGCGCACGCCGACCACTACGTCATCGGCGAGTTCGAGGCGTTCCTCGGCTCGCCCGTGCCGGTCAACCGCGGCCAGCAGTGGGCCGTGCTGCGGGCCGCCCTGCGCCACCTCGACGCGTGGGCTCGCTGCGGCGCCGCGCCACCGCGCGCCCCCCGGATCGAGACGACCACGCACGGCTGCGTCCTCGACGAGCACGGACTGGCCCGCGGCGGCCTGCGGACCCCTGTCGTCGAGGCGCCCACCCAGGTGGTCTCGGGACGGGCGTGGCCGGGCGCCCCGGTCAGCGTCGGACTGTTCGGCAGCACCACCCCGCTCGACGGCCTGTCCGCGCTCCACCCGAGCGTCGAGTCCTACCTGGCGTCGTACGCCCACGCGACCGACGCGGCGATCGCGGCCGGCTTCGTGCTGGCCGAGGACCGCGAGCAGGTGCTGGCTGAGGCGCGTCCGGACCTGGTGGAATCAGCCCTGGAGCAGATGGCTCCCGTGGCACCGACCGAGATCGAGGAGAGTGCGAGATGAAGACCCTAATGACCTGCCCGTGCGGGGAGCAGATCCGCGGCAAGGACGAGGACGAGCTGGTCGAGCTGACCCAGGCGCACCTGTCGGCCGAGCACCCGGGCCGCGAGTATGACCGCGACCAGATCCTGTTCATGGCGCTGTAGGCCGGCGCTCGCGCCCCGCGCGGGCGCTGCTCACTCGAACGAGGGTGGCGGGGTCTGCTGGCGGGCCCAGCGCGGCAGGATGAAGACGCCCTCGGCCTCGGCGGTGACCCCGTCCGGGCCGATGACGTGTCCCTTCGCCCACGTCTTGATGCCGTCGACGCGGTCGATGTGCGCCTCGGCGCGCAGGTCCCCGAGCGGAGTCGGTCGGCGGTAGGTGATGGTGAGGGTGCCGGTCATGCCGGGCCGTCCGCCGGCGCCGGCGGACTCGCCGAGCAGCTGGTCGAGGATCAGCGACACCACGCCGCCGTGCACGAAGGTCGGCGGACCCTCGTAGGCCGCGCCGAGGTGGAAGTCGCTCCACACCTCGCCGTTGCCGCTCGGGTCGTGCTCGACCCGCAGTGGGGGAGCCACGGGGTTGCGCAGCCCCACCACGGCGTTGCCCCAGGACCGGCCCTGGCCGCCCTCGCCGAAGCGCACGCCGTAGGACCCGGGGATCTGGCGCTGCCGCAGCCGCGCGGTGAGGGACTCGACCTCCGCCTGGACGGCGCGGACCTCGTCGTCGGCGACCTCGGTCCGGATCGTCGCGTCGGCGAGCTCGCGCACCGCCGCGGCGAGGGGTCCGTAGAGCTCGGCCTGACGCGCGACCTCCGCGATCGAGGCGTCGTCCATCACATAGCCGGGGTTCTCACTCACCCGCCCGACAGTAGCCACCGGCGAGGTCGCCGTGGAATCGGGTTGCTCGGCCAACGCCCCGGTTGCTGCAATGAGGTGTGACCGCCCTCGCCCGCCCCGACGTGCGTCTGTGGCAGAGCTGGTCGGCGGCGCTGCTGGAGTTCGGCAGCGAGCAGGTCCACGGCTCGGGCACGATCGAGGTGCCGCTGGAGGTGCGCTCCACGACGCCGCGCGAGACCTGTGCCTATGTCGTCGCGGAGCTCCAGCGCCGCGCGGACCCCACCGTGCCGCTGGAGAACGACATGGTGCGCAGCGACTACTTCTGGATCATCGACTCCGACTCCGACGCCGACTCCGACGCTGGTAGCGAGGAGGTCGTCGGCTTCATCGCCACCCGCCACGACCTCAACGCGTTCCTGCTCGAGACCGGCGGCCACATCGGCTACTCCGTGCGCCCGAGCCGGCGGGGCGAGGGGCACGCCGGGCGGGCCCTGCGCCTGGCCCTGGAGCACCTGGCGGGTCTCGGCCTCAACCGGGTGCTGATCACGTGCGACGAGGACAACGAGCCCTCACGTCGCACCATCGTGGCGGCCGGCGGTGTGCTGGAGGACGTGCGCGAGCGCACGATGCGCTTCTGGGTCGAGCCGGGTCAGGGCCGACGCCAGCGGTAGCGCTCGAGCTCCGCGGTGAACTTCTTGGGGTCGACGATCGAGGAGTTGATCACCAGCGGGTCGCGCCCGAAGCGTCCGAACAGCACCTTCCAGCCGCGGCCGCCGGGCTTGCCGACGACCTCGATCCTGGTGAAGCGGCTCGTCAGGTCGAAGACCTCGTGCGTCTTGCCCCGGGTGACCTCGAGCTGTCCGGAGCGGATCGCCACGAGGGTGGGCGTCGACCCGGCGCGCACGGCGTACAGGACGAGGGTGACGGCGAGCAGGGTCCCGGCGGCGCCCAGGGTGAGGGGGCGGGGGTCCTCGTAGGCGAGGTAGGCCGCGCCCGCCGTGACGATCAGCGCCACCAGGAGCAGCAGCCCGATGACCCGCCGCGCGGCGATCTTCGGCTCGAACTCGACGTTGAGGCTCGGCCCGACCTGCGGTCCGGTGCGGACCCCGGCGGCGCTCTGCGGACCGGGCGCGCGCTCGCGGCCGCGGCGCCTGCCGGTGGTGGCTCCCGGCACGCCGGCGGCGGCGTCGGCCTCGTCCTCCTCGCGCCCGGTCAGACGCACCCGGGCCAGGTGCTTGGGGGCCGGCTTGTCCGGGGCGGGGTCGCTGTCGCGGCCGGCGGCGAGGGCGTCCATCACCTCGCGGCTCGCCGAGACCGAGTCCGTCGCCCGGTCTGAGGGCAGGGGTGCGCGTCGGGGGGCCGCGTGCTTGGGACGCCGTACGCCGCTGGACGGCTTGGCCAGGGCGGCCGGGCTGGGCGCCGGGTCCTCGGCGTCGGGGCCGAGGACCGGGATCTCACCGGAGTCGGGACCGGCCCGGGGGACCGATCGCGGGGCCGGGTCCTGCGCAGCAGGGTGCTGCGCGGCAGGTTCCGGCGTGACCTCGGCAACCGGCCGGGCGTCGGGCTGGGCGTCGGGTGCGGGCTCCGGCTCCGGCTCGGACACAGCCTCGGGCACAGCCTCGGGGCTCGGCGCAGCCGCTGGGCGCAACGGCGTGGGCTCGACGACCTCGGGCTCCGGCTCCACCGGTCCGGCGCGCCGGGCGCGCGCCTCCGCGAGGTCGGAGATCCGCGGGACGGCCGGCGCCGGGTCCGGCTCGGGCACGTGGTCGGCGACCGAGGGCGCGGGCTGGTGCAGGTCGGGCAGGTCTGGCAGATCGGGGCTGGCGGTCACCTCGACCGCAGGCTCGCCGTCGTCCGTCCCCGGTGTGCCTGCCGCCGCCGCGTGGTCCGTCTGGTCGTCCGCGTCCGCCTGCCCGTCGTGGTGCGCCTGCCAGCGGTCCAGGAGCGAGGCGGCTCGAGCCTCGGTCGGCGGGGTCTCGTCACCGGCCTCGCCGGGACCCGCCGCGTCCATCGGGCGCTCGGGGTCGCCGGGGTACCCGGTTTCCCTAGCCCCAGGGGCCTCCCGCTTGGTCACGGCCGCCAACCTACGCCGTTCGGCGGCTCATGTCTGGAGGTTCCTGGGGCCTGGACGCCCGTGTTACCGACAGGTACAGACCAGTGTCGGCGCCGGGACGAGACGATGCTGCCCGAGGTGGGTGCGGTCGACCCGCCTGACATAGTGCCCGGGGGAGCACCAGGCCCACGCGCCGATGCCTCCTCTCGATCATCCAGCAGTCGGCGCCGCGAGGTCGGCCGGCACCGAGTCACCAGGAGAGTCGCCACGATGAGCTACGGGCCCTCGGGGATGTACCCCGCCTATCCCGCCCCCAGCGAGGCCGCGCAGCGGCACTACGACGCGATGCTCGCGTTCCTGCGCGAGGACGTCCTGCCCTCCGAGGCGTCCTACGAGAGGTTCCGGCACGAGGCGGCGCAGCAGCGCCCGGGTGACCACACCGTGCCGCCGGTGATCGAGGAGCTCAAGGCCAAGGCGCGCGAGCGTGGCCTGTGGAACCTCTTCCTCCCGCACGCCAGCGGGCTCACCCAGCTGGAGTACGCCCCGATCGCGGAGCTCTCGGGGTGGAGCCTCGAGCTGGCCCCGGAGGCCATCAACTGCGCGGCACCCGACACCGGCAACATGGAGCTGCTGCACCTGATCGGCAACGAGGCGCAGCAGCAGCAGTGGCTCGAGCCGCTGATGGAGGGACGGATCCGCTCCGCGTTCGCGATGACCGAGCCCCGGGTGGCCAGCAGCGACGCGACCAACATCGAGACGCGCATCGAGCGCGACGGCGACGAGTACGTCATCAACGGCCGCAAGTGGTGGATCTCCGGCGCGGCGGACCCGCGTTGCGCCGTCCTGATCGTGATGGGCAAGACCGACCCGGAGGCGGCCACGCACCGCCAGCAGTCGATGGTGATCGTGCCGGTCGACACCCCCGGCGTCGACATCCAGCGCTCGCTGCCGGTCTTCGGCCGCCAGGACCAGCACGGGCACTGCGAGGTCCAGCTCACCGACGTACGCATCCCGGTCACCAACATCCTCGGCGAGGAGGGCGGTGGCTTCGCCGCCGCCCAGGCGCGTCTAGGCCCCGGCCGGATCCACCACGTGATGCGGGCCCTGGGTGCCGGCGAGCGTGCCCTGCTGATGATGGTCAACCGCGCCCAGCAGCGCACGGCCTTCGGCGGCGCCCTGGCCGAGCAGTCCGCGGTGCGCGAGCGGATCGCGGAGTCGCGCGTCGAGCTCGAGCAGGCGCGGGCGCTGTGCCACCACGCGGCGTACGTCGTGGACAGCGAGGGCAACAAGGCGGCACGCCACCTCATCGGCGCGGCCAAGATCGCCGTGCCGCGGGCGGTCTGCTCGGTCATCGACCGCGCCATCCAGCTCCACGGCGGGGCCGGCGTCACCGACGCCACGCCGCTGTCGATGCTCTACGGCTGGCACCGCGCGATGCGACTCTTCGACGGTCCCGACGAGGCGCACCTGACGACGCTGGCGCGCGCCGAGCTCACCCGGGAGCCGCTCTTCGACCTGCCGCCGAGCATCTTCGACCAGCTGCGGGTCACCGACTGATGAAGGCACTCGTCTGCGAGGGCGGAGACCTGGAGGTCCGCGACCTGCCCGACCCCGTGCCCGGCACGGGTCAGCTCGTGCTCGACGTCGTCGCGTGCGGCATCTGCGGCTCGGACCTGCACGCCCGTCGGCACTGCGACGACATGGCCGACGCGGCGTCCGCGGCCGGCTACGAGGACTTCATGCGCTCCGCCGACGCCGTCGTGATGGGCCACGAGTTCTCCGGGACCGTGCGGGCGTCCGGCAAGGGTGCCAGGACGGCCGAGGGCACGGCCGTCGTGGCGATGCCCATCCTGCGAGCAGCCGCACGCCAGGACGGCGTCCAGCTCACGGGCCTGACGGCCAAGGCGCCCGGTGGGTACGCCGAGCAGGTGCTCGTGCAGGAGGCACTGACGTTCGCGATTCCCAACGGGCTCTCCCCGACGACGGCTGCGTTGACCGAGCCGATGGGTGTCGCGCTGCACGCCGTACGACGGGGCCAGGTCGCCAAGGGCCAGGTCGCGATCGTCATCGGGTGCGGCCCGATCGGGTTGGGAGTGATCGCGATGCTCAAGGCCCAGGGCGTGCGCCGCGTGGTCGCCAGCGACTTCTCGCCCGGCCGCCGCGCGCTGGCCGAGCAGATGGGAGCCGACGTCGTCGTCGACCCCGGCGAGCAGTCGCCGTACGAGGTCTTCGACGAGAAGTTCCTCGACGCCCCCGGCCTGCTGGAGCTGGCCGTCGGCAGCATGGAGAAGCTGCGCGCGGTGCCGTTCCTGCCCTGGCAGCACGTCTTCCGCGCCGCCGAGCTCGCCGGCGCGACGCCGAAGGGGCCGGTCGTCTTCGAGTGCGTCGGCGTGCCGGGGATCCTCGACGGTGTGATCGCCGCGGCGCCCGTCTACGCGCGCGTCGTGGTGGTGGGCGTCTGCATGGGCGAGGACCGGATCCGACCGTCGATCGCGATCAACAAGGAGGTCGACCTGCGCTTCGTGCTGGGCTACACGCCCGCGGAGTTCCGCGAGTCGCTGCACCTGCTGGCCGAGGGCAAGGTCGACCCGACCCCGTTGATCACCGGCACGGTGGGCCTCGACGGCGTCGCGCAGGCCTTCGCGGACCTCGGCAACCCCGAGGCGCACGCCAAGATCCTGGTGGAGCCGCGCCGATGAGCGCCCCGAGCGGCGCGTCGGTGGACGTCCCGGTCCTGGTGGGTGCCGCGCAGTTCTCGGAGCGGCTGGGGGAGGAGGCCTACGAGGCGCTCTCGCCCGTCGACCTGGCGGCGCGCGCGCTCGGTCTCGCGCTCGACGACACCGGCGCCGACGCCGCCGTGCGGTCGCGGATCGACGTCGTGGCGTGCACGCGGCAGTTCGACGAGTCGTTCCCCGGGATGCCGGCGCCGCTGGGACGCTCGGACAACTTCCCACGCTCGGTCGCGGGCCGCGTCGGCCTCGACCCCGAGCGGGTCGTCTACGAGGTCTCGGGCGGCCAGTCGCCCCAGCACCTGGTCACCGAGCTGTGCGCCGAGATCGCCTCCGGCGTCACCACCGTCGGCGTGATCGCCGGCTCCGAGGCGATCTCGACCGTGCTCGACCTCGCCCGGCGCGAGGACAAGCCCGACCTCGGCGAGACCGTCGAGGGCAGCGACGGGGACCGCGGCGCGGGGCTCGAGGGCATCACCACGCGCTACCAGGCCGGGCACGGTCTGGTCGACGCCCCGACGCAGTACGCGCTCTTCGAGCACGCGCGCCGCTCGCGGCTCGGGCTCACCCGCGCCGAGCTGGCCGAGGAGATGGGCGCGCTCTTCGCGCCGTTCTCCGCCAAGGCCGCCCAGCACCCGCACGCCGCGGTGCGGGAGGCGCGGACCGCCGAGGAGATCGTCACGGTCACCGAGGCCAACCGGATGATCGTCGACCCCTACCCCAAGGCGGTCGTCTCGCGCGACAAGGTCAACCAGGCCGCCGCGCTGGTGCTGACCTCCGAGCGGGTCGCGGCCGAGCTCGGGATCGGTCGGGAGAAGTGGGTCTACCTGCGCGGCCACAGCGACCTGCGCGACCGTGAGCTGATGCGCCGTACCGACCTGAGCGTCGCGACGCCGGCGGTGACCGCCGTGGGTGCGGCGTTGGAGATGGCCGGCATCGGGCTGGCCGACGTGGCGACGTACGACCTGTACTCGTGCTTCCCGGTCGCCGTCTCGATCGTGGCCGACGGCCTGGGCCTCGCCCACGACGACCCGCGCGGCCTGACCGTGACCGGAGGGCTGCCGTTCTTCGGTGGTCCGGGCAACTCCTACTCGCTCAACGCCATCGCCGAGACCGTCGACCTGTGTCGTGCCACCCCGGGGTCCTTCGGGCTGGTCGGGGCCAACGGGGGCACGCTGAGCAAGTACTCCGTGGGGGTCTACTCCACCGAGCCGGGCGGCTGGGAGACCGGCCACGACGACCGGCTCCAGGCCGAGCTGGACGCCGTGCCCGACCATCCCGTGGCCCACGAGGCCGACGGCTGGGCGACGATCGAGACCTGGACCGTGCAGTACGTCGGCGGCGAGCCGTCGCGTGCGGTGGTCGTCGGCCTGCTCGACGACGGTCGGCGCTTCCTGGCCAACGACCTCGAGGGTGGGGCCGACGGCGGCGAGCTGATCGACCTCCTGCTGGGCGAGAACGCCCATGGCGCACGGGTCTTCGTGCGCTCGGTGCCGCAGGGCAACCGGGTGGCGGTCAGCGACGAGCGAATGGCCGAGCTGCTGCCGACCCGGCCGGTCGGGTTCCGCGAGAGCTACGAGCACGTGCTGCTCGACAGGCGCGGGCACGTCCTGGAGATCACGATCAACCGGCCGCACGTGCGCAACGCGCTGACCCCCGACGCGAGCCTGGAGATGCAGGAGGTGCTCGACGCCTACCTCGCCGACCGGGACCTGTGGGTCGCGATCATCACCGGTGCCCCGGGTCAGGACGGTCGGGGCGCCTTCTGCGCCGGCAACGACCTGCTCCACACCGCCGCCGGCGGTGCCCTGTGGATGCCGAGGACCGGGTTCGGCGGGCTCACCTCACGCCGGGGGGTCGACAAGCCGATCATCGCCGCCCTCAACGGACACGCCTTCGGTGGCGGCTTCGAGCTCGCGCTCGCCTGCCACCTGGTCGTGGCCGAGGAGCAGGCCCAGGTCGCGCTCACCGAGGTGAAGGTCGGCCTGGTCGCCGCGATGGGCGGTCTCGTCCGCCTGCCGCGCGTCGTGCCGCCCCACCTGGCCAACGAGCTGATCCTCACCGGCCGCCGGATGGGCGTCGCGGAGGCGCAGCGCTGGGGCCTGGTCAACCGAGTCGTGCCCACCGGCTCGGCACTGGCCGCCGCGCGCGAGCTGGCCGACGAGCTGATGGACAGCTCGCCGACGTCGGTCCGCATCTCGCTGCAGGTGATGGAGGAGGCACGCGCCCACGCCGACCCGGTCGACGCCCTCGAGGCCCCGAGCGACGCGCTGGACAAGCTGCTCGTCTCCCGCGACACCAGCGAGGGCGTGACGGCGTTCGCGTTCAAGCAGAAGCCGCGCTGGCGCAACCTGTAGGTGGGTGCGTGGCTGGTGCTGGTTGGTGTGTCGGTGGTGGGGCAGTTTCTCCGCTGGAGCGGAGAAACTGTCGCTTGGGTCAAGGAACTTCGTACAAGAAGCGGGAGTTTCGTCACTACGGGCCCCGTCCGCCCCCTGCGGTAGTGCCATGATCGGGCGATCTGACGACGAGGAGACACGATGAGCGACGAGCAGATCGAGCAGGACGCCGTGCTGACCGATCGCCGGGACGGCGTGCAGGTCATCACGATCAACCGCGCCCATGCCAAGAACGCCCTCAACGGCGCCGTGGCGCGGGGTATCGCGGCGGCGGTCGACGAGCTCGACGAGGACGACGACCTGAGGGTCGGTGTGCTGACCGGGGCCGGGGGCACCTTCTCGGCCGGGATGGACCTCAAGGCGTTCCTCACCGGCGATGTGCCGCTGGTCGAGGGACGAGGCCTGGGCGGCATCACCCAGCGGCCACCGCGCAAGCCCCTCATCGGCGCCGTCGAGGGCTGGGCGGTCGCCGGTGGCTTCGAGCTGCTGCTGGCCTGCGACCTGGTCGTGGCCTCCGAGACCTCACGGCTGGGCGTGCCCGAGGTCAAGCGGGCCCTCGTCGCCGGTGCCGGGGCAGCGATGCTCCTCACCCGTCGGATCCCGCAGGCGATCGCCCTCGAGCTGCTGCTCACCGGGGACCCGATCACCGCGCAGCGCGCCGCCGACCTCGGCCTCGTCAACCGGCTCACGCCCGAGGGCGGCGCCCTCGACGGTGCCCTCGAGCTGGCCGCGACGATCGCGGGCAACGGGCCGCTCGCCGTCGCCATCACCAAGGAGATCGCGCGGGCGTCGTTCGACTGGGACCTCGAGCAGGGCTGGGACAAGCAGTCCGAGCTGATGGCTCCGGTGTTCGTCTCCGAGGACGCTCAGGAGGGTGCGACCGCGTTTGCGGAGAAGCGGCCGCCGGTCTGGAAGGGCCGCTGAGGCAGTTTCTCCGCTGAAGTGGAGAAACTGTCGCTTGGGTCAAGGAACTTCGTACACAAAGCGGGAGTTTCGTCACCACGCCCGCTCAACCGAGCAGCCCCGCAGCACCCACACCCCCCGCCGGGCGAGAGCTCAGAAGATCGCGCGCAGCACGAACACGAGCAGGACCACCGCGACCACCAGCCCGAGCGCCAGCGGCAGTACGACGAGCCCCAGCGCCGCGGCGAGGTAGCCGGCGGTCGGCGGGCCGGCGTCCGGGTGCTGCTCGACAGCCCGCTCGAGCAGCCGGAGGTTCTTGCGCGAGGCCCGGTGCGCGACGTCGGCGAGGTCGCCGGCCACGGGGACCAGCCCGAGCAGTGCGTCGAGGAGGAGGTTCCAGCCCATCCGCGCCAGCGTCGGCACGGGCACGCGCGCCTGCACCGCGTCGTACACGATGATCCCGGAGATCGCCGAGCCGGCGAGGTCGCCGACACCGGGCACCAGGCCGATGACCGAGTCGAGCCCCACACCGATGCGGGTGCCGGGCACGGTGACCGCGTCGTCCATGATCGTCGCGACGAGTCGGCTGCGGCGCGTCCGGTCGCGGGTGTCGGCGTGGTCCACCCCGCCAGTCTGCCCCGGGGGCGCCGGGTCAGGGACCGGCGGGTGCGAGCGCCGCGGCCGCCGCCGCCAGGGCCGTGATCCGGTCCCAGTCGCCGGCGGCGATCGCGTCGGACGGTGTCAGCCACGAGCCACCGACGCAGCCCACGTTCGGCAGGGCGAGGTACGACGGGGCGCTCGCCGCCGTGATCCCCCCGGTGGGACAGAACCGGGCCGCAGGCACGGGCGAGGCGATCGACTTCAGGTAGGCCGCTCCACCGGCCGCCTCGGCCGGGAAGAACTTCATCTGCGTCACGCCGCTCTCCAGGACCGCGATGACCTCGGAGACCGTCGCGGTCCCGGGCAGGAACGGCACCCCGGTCGAGGTCATCGCAGCCAGCAGGCCGGGCGTGGCGCCGGGGGAGACGAGGAAGCGTGCCCCCGCCGCGACCGCCATGTCGGCCTGACGGGCATCCAGGACGGTGCCGGCGCCGAGGACAATCTCGGGCACCTCGGAGGCGATCACGCTGATCGCCTCCAGCGCGACCGGGGTCCGCAGGGTCAGCTCGATCGCGGGCAGCCCACCGGCCACCAGCGCGCGGGCCAGCGGCACGGCGTCCTCGACCCGGTCGACGAGCACGACCGGCATCACGGGGACGACGTCGAGCAGCGAGGACGCCCCGAGGTCGGGTGCGGACGGCGTGGCGGCTGGCTCAGACGTGCTGGACAACGGAGGCCTCCTGGGCGGGGACGGGAGCCGACGGACCGCCGGCCAGGGCATCGGCGGGGAAGATGCTGGCGCCCTCGTCAGCGGGACCGACGGTGGCGCGGAACGCCGCGAACAGGGTGCGGCCGGTGTCGGCCCACTCCTCTCCCTCCGGTGCGCGCCCGGTCGGGGAGCGGTGCGCGAAGTCGGTCACGCCCTCGAGCTCGAGCACGCCGCGCACGGCGTCGACCACGACCATGTCGCCGTCGCGGACCCGTGCGAGCGGTCCGCCCATCGCGGCCTCGGGGGTCACGTGGATCGCGGCGGGGACCTTGCCCGAGGCGCCCGACATCCGTCCGTCGGTGACGATCGCGACGTGCTGGCCCCGGTCCTGGAGCACGCCGAGGGCGGGCGTGAGCTTGTGCAGCTCGGGCATCCCGTTGGCCGACGGGCCCTGGTAGCGGATCACCGCGACCAGGTCCTTGCCGTCGAGCTCGCCCTCGCCGAAGGCGGTGAGGAAGTCTGCCTGGTCGTCGAAGACGATCGCCGGTGCGCGCACGACGCGGTGCTCCTGCTTGACCGCCGACGTCTTGATGACCGCCGTACCGAGCGGACCGGTCAGCACCCGCATGCCGCCGTCGGGGGCGAAGGGGTCCTCGACCGGTCGCAGCACCTCGAGGTCCAGCGAGGTGGGGGTCCCCTCGATCCACTCGACGACCCCGTCGCGCAGCACCGGCTCGGTGGTGTAGCGGCGCAGTCCCGGGCCCATGATCGTCTGCACGTCCTCGTGCAGCAGCCCGTTGTCGAGCAGCGTGCGGATCAGGTAGCCGATCCCGCCGGCGGCGTGGAAGTGGTTCACGTCGGCCGAGCCGTTGGGGTAGATCCGGCACAGCAGCGGCACGATCGCCGAGAGGTCTGACAGGTCCTGCCAGGTGAGCTGTACGCCGGCCGCTCGCGCGATCGCGACGAGGTGCAGCGTGTGGTTGGTCGACCCGCCGCTGGCGAGCAGACCGACGCAGGCGTTGACGATCGCCTTCTCGTCGACGAGCTCGCCGATGGGCGTCGGCGACCCGCCGGCGTGCGTGATCGCGACGGCCCGAGCGGCAGCCGTCTCGGTCAGCGCGGAGCGCAGGGCCGTACCGGGGTTGACGAACGAGGAGCCCGGCAGGTGCAGCCCCAGCATCTCCATCAGCAGCTGGTTGGAGTTGGCGGTGCCGTAGAACGTGCACGTGCCGCGCGAGTGGTACGACGCGGCCTCGGCCTCGAGGAGCTCGTCGCGACCGACCTTGCCCTCGGCGTGGAGCTGGCGCACGCGCGCCTTCTCCTTGTTGGGCAGGCCCGACTCCATCGGACCCGCGGGCACGAACACCGTCGGCAGGTGACCGAAGGACAGGGCGCCGATCAGCAGCCCGGGCACGATCTTGTCGCACACGCCGAGCATCAGGGCGCCGTCGAACATGTCGTGGCTCAGGGCGATGGCGGCCGACATCGCGATCACGTCGCGGCTGTAGAGCGAGAGCTGCATGCCCGCGCGGCCCTGCGTGACGCCGTCGCACATGGCGGGCACGCCGCCGGCGACCTGGGCGATGCCACCGGCGCGGATCGCGGCCTTCTTGAGGACCGGCGGGTAGTCGACGTACGGCTGGTGGGCCGAGAGCATGTCGTTGTAGCTGGTCACGATCGCCAGGTTGGGCTTGGTGCCGCCGCGCAGGACCTTCTTCTCCGGGTCGTCGGCGGAGGCGAACCCGTGGGCCAGGTTGGCGCAGCCGAGCCTGCCGCGCGCGGGCCCCTTCTCGTCGGAGGCTCGCACCCGGCGCAGGTAGGCCGCGCGCGAGGTGGCGCTGCGCTCGACGAGCCGGGCGGTGACCTCGGCGAGGACCGGGTGCGGCTCGGGTGCTGGGTGGACGGTGGAAGAACTCATTCGTCGGACTCCTGCCAGTGGCGGCCGTCCCGCTCGAGGAGCGTGGCGGCGGCGGTCGGCCCGCTGGTGCCGGCCGGGTAGCGCTTCGGTCGTCGGTCGGGCGACTCTGCCCACCGCTGGAGGATCGGCTCCACCCACGTCCAGGCCGCCTCGACCTCGTCACGACGCATGAAGAGCGTTGGATTGCCGCGTACGACATCCATGATGAGGCGTTCGTAGGCATCTGGCGAGCGCTGGGAGAAAGTCGTCGCATAGCTGAGGTCCAGGGAGACCGGTCGCAGCCGGATCCCGCCGGGGCCCGGCTCCTTGGCCGTCATGTGCAGCTTCATGCCCTCGTCGGGCTGGACCTGGATGTGCAGCCGGTTGGGTCCGACCGCTCCCTCGCTGTGCGGGAACATCGCGTGCGGCGGCTCCTTGAAGACCACCACGATCTCCGAGACCCGCCGGTCCATCCGCTTGCCGGTGCGCAGGTAGAACGGCACGCCGGCCCAGCGCCAGTTCTGCACCTCGGCCCGGAGCGCCACGAACGTCTCGGTGCTGCTGCCCGGCTGACCCGCGGGCCTGCCGAGGTCGTCGGCGTAGGAGGCCACGGCAGCACCGTCGACGAGGCCCGAGCCGTACCGGCCGCGCACGGTGTCGCGGTCGACGTCGGCGGGCTGCATCGGCTTGAGGGCCTGGAGCACCTTGAGCTTCTCGTCGCGCACCGTCTCGCGACCGACGTACGTCGGCGGCTCCATCGCGACCAGGCAGAGCAGCTGGAGCAGGTGGTTCTGCACCATGTCGCGCAGCGCTCCGGAGCCGTCGTAGTAGCCGCCCCGCTCGCCGACGCCCAGGGTCTCGGCGACGGTGATCTGCACGTGGTCGACCCAGCGCGAGTTCCACAGCGGCTCGAGGAAGGTGTTGGCGAAGCGGGTGACGAGGAGGTTCTGCACGCTCTCCTTGCCGAGGTAGTGGTCGATCCGGAAGATCTGGGTCTCGGTGAAGACCCGGCCGACGGCCTCGTTGATCCGCCGGGCCGAGGCGAGGTCGGTACCGATCGGCTTCTCCATCACCACGCGCGAGGCCTCGTCGACGACGTCGATGTCCTGCAGGCGCTCGCAGATGGGACCGAAGAGGGCTGGGGCGACGGCGAGGTAGAAGACCCGGACCGTCCGCTCCGCCCGCGGGGCGGTCTTGAGCAGCGCGTGGAGCCGGTCCCAGTGCTCGCCGTCCTCGGCGTCGAGGGTCAGGTGGTGGACGCGGTCGAGCAGGCGCGCCACCACGGCCTGGTCGAGGTCGTCGGCGGGCACGTGCTCGCGCAGCGAGGCGGAGACGAGGTCGCGGTAGCCGGCGTCGTCGAAGTCGGTCCGGCTCACCCCGATCACCCGGGTCGCGTCGTCGAGGTGCTGCTCGCGCTCGCGCTGGTAGAGGGCAGGAAGGATTTTGCGCAGGGCGAGGTCGCCGGTCCCGCCGAAGACCGTGAAGTCGCACGGCGGCAGCTGGCTGGCGAGGGAGTCGAACTCTGAGAGCTCCGAGGTCGGCAGGGTCACGGGGCAACGCTAGGCCCAGGAGGCGCCTTCGACAAGCAGTACTTACGCCTTTCTACGACAAAAGTAGATGAATCATGGGGGACGGGAGTCGAAAGTCGACGGCGAAGCGGCCTAGAGTGACGCCCGTGAGCCTGTCCGCCGGAGACCTCTTCGACCTGGTGCGCACCGGTGCCGCCGGGTCGCGCTCCGACCTGCGTCGGCTCAGTGGCCTCTCCCGTACGGCGGTCACCGCGCGCGTCGCGGCCCTCTCCGAGGCGGGCCTGGTCGTGCTGGGCGAGGACCGACCCTCGACCGGCGGGCGGCCCGCGACCGGCGTGATGCTGAACGCCGAGGCCGGGGTGGTCCTGGCTGCGGCCGTGGGCCGGTCCCGGACCCAGGTGGCCGTCTTCGACCTCGCCGGACGCGAGCTCGCGGCGGCGTCGCTCGACCACGCGCACGGGTCCGGTCCCGAGGAGGTCCTGCCCCCCGCCGTACGGCGCCTGGCCGAGCTCTGCGCGGACCTGTCGGGGTCCGGCCCGGTCCTCGGGGTCGGGGTGAGCCTGCCGGGCACCGTCGATCCTGCTCGCGGGGTCAGCATCGACTCGCCGGTGATGGGCGGCTGGGACGAGGTCGCCCTGGCGCCGTACGTCGCCGCGGTCGAGGCGTTCGCCGAGGCGCCGATCTTCGTGGGCAACGACGCCGACGTGCTGGCACGCTCCGAGCGGATGGGGCACGCCCAGGAGTTCTCCGACCTGCTCGTGGTCAAGGCGTCGACCGGCCTCGGGCTCGGGATCATCGCCGAGGGCCGGGTCGTCTCGGGCCACCGCGGCGCCGCCGGCGAGATCGGGCACACCAAGGTCGACGACGCGGCCGGGCTGCCCTGCCGGTGCGGCGACACCGGCTGCCTGGAGACCGTCGCGGGTGGGTGGGCCCTCGTCGCCCGGCTCGAGGAGGAGGGCCGCCCCGTCGACCACGTCCGCGACCTCGTCGCGCGCGCCCTGACCGGTGATGCCGAGGCCAAGCACCTGCTGCGCGAGAGCGGCCGGCGCCTCGGCGACGTCCTCGGCGTCGCGATCAACCTGCTCAACCCCGAGGCGGTCGTCCTCGGCGGCGACATGGCCGGGGCCTTCGACGTCTACGCCGCCGGGGTGCGCGAGAGCGTCTATGCGCGCTCGTCGGCCCTGGCCACCAGCGGGCTCCAGGTCCTGCCCGCCACCTTCGGCGACCGCGCCGGCGTCGTCGGCTGCGCCGCGATGGCGCTCGACCAGGTGCTGCGCCCGAGCGCGATCGACGCCCGGCTGGTGCAGGAGAAGGTGGGCCCCGTGGGACTCGAACCCACAACCTAAGGATTAAAAGTCCTCAGCTCTGCCAATTGAGCTAGGGGCCCGGTGTGCAGCGCCGTCAGCGTATCGCTGCCCGGATCCCGGGCCGCGCGGTGCGCCCGCGGGTTGCGCCGTTTGGTCCCAGACGACAACGAATCCGCCCGGATCCGTGTCGTTTGGGACCAAACGGCATCCCCCCGGTGCGCCCTCGGGCCGCCGGATCGAGCCCCACCGGCCAGCGATCCGGCGTACGGCGGACGGGTGGTGCGGGCCCGCGGTCACCCTCGGCAAGCGTCGTGTCACGCAACGTTCACACGGGTCGGGAGGATTGGAGGGGTGCGAACCGTGCCACCTGGCCCTGTGCTTGCTACTGTTGTTCTCGCAACAGGTGCAAGTTCCAGCAGGTCTGACGCCCGCGGAGTTTGTGATCCAACGGCGTTTCTTCTCTTGGCTAAGCTCAATTGCTCAATCACGGGTCGGAGCGCAGTGTCACCGCACTTGCTGTGGGTCGTCGAAGTGACGGCTCCCACCCGAATGAGGAGTATCGAGCACATGGCTCAAGGCACCGTGAAGTGGTTCAACGCCGAGAAGGGTTTCGGCTTCATTGCGCAGGAGGACGGCGGCGACGACGTCTTCGTGCACTACTCGGCGATCCAGACCCAGGGCTACAAGTCCCTGGACGAGAACCAGAAGGTCGAGTTCGACGTCACCCAGGGGCCCAAGGGCCCGCAGGCGGAGAACGTCCGCCCCGTGTGACACCTGCTGGTCGATGACCAGACTTTGACGCGAGGCCCCGCCGTACGGCGGGGCCTCGCGTTGCATTTCGCGGTGTCGCGGGGTGTCGGCCCGTTCGCGGCGAGCCTCGGAGCCCCGATCCCGAACAGATCCCGGACAGATCCCGGACATGTCCGGGGCGTCCGGTCCTGGCCCGTCCGGAACGTCCCGAATGGCCCGGTATGACCATCACGTCCCGCGCACCCAGCCCGTAGACTCGCCGCAACAGGTTCGACCAGTCACGTATTTCGGGAGCGAGGGGGACTGATGCACGACCAATTCGACGTCACCCTCGAGGACGTGGACCTTCTCGGCGAGGTGGAGCTGACCACCAACCTCATCATCGCGGCCAGTGAGGCCGAGGAGATGCTGAGTCCGGACGAGATCGATCGCATTCTCGGGGTCATGCCAGAGATACCGCCGGCGAGGCGCGAGGCGTAGACGCCACCCCGGCGACGTCAGCAGGTCGCGAACAGCACCGGCCCGTTGCCGAGGTCGGACAGCACGTAGGCCCCCGGCTCGGGCACCAGGTCGAACGTCACCGCCTGCCCGGTCACGGTGACCCGGTCGAGGGCGAACCGCTCGTCGAAGTCCCCGCCCTGCCCCGGCGCCGGACCGGTGGCGAGGACCGCGCGTGTCTCGGCGTTGGTCCGGGCCTGCTCCTCGGACTCGAAGCCCATCACGACCCGGACGTCTCCGCCGGCGCCGGCGCCGATCGAGAAGCCGGTCAACGGGTTGACGTCGCCGGCCGCCGCGACCAGCGCCTTGCCCGCCTCCTCGTCGGTGACGTCGGCACGCGCCATCGCCAGCGCGCTGCAGGCGTGGTCGCCGGTGAACAGGGAGGCGGACAGCGGGTCGCCCGCCGCCGCGACGACCTCGCTCGGCAGCGCCCGGGTCTCGCGGTCGGCGCCGGCCTCGAGGGCGACCAGGGCCCCGGTCAGGGTGTCGCTGGCGTAGAGCATCCCGGCATCCCGGTCGAGGGAGATGATCGTCAGCTCGGGACTGATCACCGAGGTGATCTGGTCCTCCACGGGATCGGCCACCCACGTCCCGGTCGCCGAGGCGGGCTCCTCGTAGCCCGCCTCGCGCAGACGGGCGGCGACGAAGTCGAAGTCCAGGTCCGGCCCGGCCCGCATGGTCAGCGTGGCCACGGTGGGACCCTGGCTGAACAGCTCCCAGTCCAGCGTGGCGGGGGAGAAGCCGAGGCGCTGCTGCATCACGACCGACGAGCTGCCCAGCGCCGTGGTGGCGGTGAGGTCCTCCTCGAAGCCGCGGTCCAACAGGTCCTCCACGGCCGTGCCCGGGGAGGCCGCGTCGAGGTCCAGCCCGACCTCACGCCGTACGCCGGTCCAGTCGGTCCACGAGAACCTCACGCTGTCCGGGGGCGCCATCGCCAGTGCCCCGGCCAGGCGGGTGCGCTCGTCGTCCTCGTCCCCGAGCGACTGCACCAGCACGACCACGGCGGTCACCACGACGGCGAGCGCCAGGACCGCACCCACGATGGTCATCAGACGTTTACGCATCACAGCGGTGCCGGGTCTCCTCGATCAGCGGGGGTGGTGTGAGACTAGCCTTCGTGCCCGCTTCCCCTGCACGAGCCGCACGAGGCCCACGTCCAGCCGCGTCCGCCACGGACCTGTCGACGGGGAGTCCGGCGGACGTCCTCGCCGCCGGTGTGGTGGTCTTCCGGCCCGGGAGACGGGTCCTGCTGGTCCACCGCCCCAAGTACGACGACTGGTCCTTCCCCAAGGGCAAGCTCGACCGGGGCGAGCACCACGTGGTCGCTGCCGTGCGCGAGGTCGCCGAGGAGACCGGCCTGCACGTCCGCCTCGGGCCGGCCCTGGCCGCACAGCGCTACTCCTTGGGATCCCATCCGGAGCGGGCCGGCGCGCCGAGGCACCCGGGGACCCAGCGCAGCAAGACGGTCTTCTACTGGACCGGCCGGGCGGTGGGCGAGGACGACGTGAGCGGCTACCGGCCCAACGCGGAGGTCGACGCCGTGGAGTGGGTCGATGCCGAGGAGGCCGCGGAGCGACTGACCTACCCGCACGACCGGACGACGTTGACCGAGGCGCTCAAGCTCCGCCGCAAGACCCGCGCGGTGATCCTGCTGCGCCACGCCAAGGCCCGGTCGCGGCGGGCCTGGCGCCAGGACGACCGCGCCCGTCCGCTGCTCAAGCCGGGGCAGCTCCAGGCCGAGCGGCTGGTGCCGTTGCTCGCGGCCTACGACGTGACGCGGGTGATCAGCTCGCCCAGCACCCGCTGCCTGCAGACCGTGGAGCCGTTCAGCGCCACGACCGGTTGGGAGCTGGAGCAGCGGCGGCGTCTCTCCGAGGAGGACGTGTCCTCCAAGGGCCTGGCCCGCGTCGTCGACGAGGTGCTCGGCGACACGCGCTCGACCGTGCTCTGCACGCACCGTCCGGTGCTGCCCGCGCTGTGCGACGCGCTGGGCCTGGAGCACCCGGGTCT
The DNA here is from genome assembly GCA_002698575.1 of Pimelobacter sp. Taxonomy (GTDB): domain Bacteria; phylum Actinomycetota; class Actinomycetes; order Propionibacteriales; family Nocardioidaceae; genus Nocardioides. The sequence continues at coordinate 37,850 of NZZG01000143.1, forward strand.
CGAGCTCGGGGAGATGCTCGTGGTGCACCTGCGCAAGAACAAGGTGGCGGGGATCGAACGCCACCTGCCGCGGTGAGTCAAGGCCCCTGGGGCTTGTTCACGTGATCGACGTCTCACCGTCTGCCATCCGTGATCATTTTACTTGTTTGAGTTCACCGCTCGTTCACCCATGACCACTGAGCCCGCCACTTCGCCTCCCCAGAGTGGGTCAACGTCAAGACACTGACCTCATGAGGAGAAACCGAAGTGAAGATCACTTCTGCTCGCCAGGCCATCGTGCCCGGCATTGCGGTACTTGCCCTTGCTCTGACCGCCTGTGGCGCCGACAACGAGGACGCCGCTCCCAGCGGTGGCGGCGAGGGCACCGAAGCGGTCGAGACGGGCCTCACGGGCACCCTCTCGGGCGGCGGAGCCTCCACGCAGCAGGCCGCCATGGGCGCCTGGGCCGTGGGCTTCCAGGGGATCAACCCCGACACGACGATCAACTACGACCCCATCGGCTCGGGTGGTGGGCGTGAGCAGTTCATCTCCGGCGGCTTCCCGTTCGCCGGCTCCGACGCCTACCTGACCGACGACGAGGGCGAGCTCAGCGCCGCCGAGGAGCAGTGCGGCGGCACCGTCATCGAGGTGCCGAGCTACGTCAGCCCGATCGCCGTGGCCTACAACCTCCCCGGTGTCGACACGCTCAACCTCAAGCCGGAGACCCTCGCGGGCATCATGGCCGGGAAGATCACCACCTGGGACGACCAGAAGATCGTCGACGACAACCCCAACGCCGACCTGCCCTCCGAGCGGATCAACGCCGTGCACCGCTCCGACGAGTCGGGCACCACGGAGAACTTCACCGACTACCTGACCGCCGTCGCCCCCGACGTGTGGGACGCCGGTGCGATCGAGATCTGGCCGACCGAGTACGGCGGCGAGGGCGCCAACGGCACCTCCGGTGTCGTGCAGACGATCGGCAACTCCGAGTTCTCCATCGGCTACGCGGACGCCAGCCAGGCGCAGGCGCTCGGCCTGGCCAACATCGGCGTCGGCGACGAGTTCGTCCCGCCGTCGGCCGAGGCCGCCGCGCAGATCCTGCTCGCCTCGCCCCCGGCCGAGGACGCCAGCGACACCAAGCTGATCTACGACCTGGACTTCGCGACCGAGGAGTCCGGCACCTACCCGGTCGTGCTCACGTCGTACCTGCTGGCCTGCCAGTCCTACGACGACGCCGAGACCGCCGCGCTGGTCAAGGGCTTCGTGACCTACGTCCTCAGCGACGCGGGCCAGGAGCAGGCGGCCGCCGAGGCCGGCTCGGCTCCGCTCAACGACGACCTGCAGGCCCAGGCCCTGGAGATCGTCGACGCGATCAGCTGATCTGATCCGCACCCCCACGAGGTCGTGACCGGGGCCGGCCGCTTGCCAAGCCGGCCCCGCCACGGCCATCGTGATGTCCGACCGTTCAGCATCTGAGGAAGAGACAACTGTGGCTGGAACAGTCCAGGAGAGCCCGACCGAGCCTGACCCGGGTGGGCCCGGTGGCTCCGTCGTCACGTCCGGCGACGGAGGATCCACCGGTCGCGTCGGTGACCGGGTCTTCGCGGGCCTGAGCGTCGGCTCGGCCGTCCTGATCGTGATCGTCCTCGCCGGCGTCGCGATCTTCCTGCTGGAGCAGGGCCTGCCCGCGCTCGGCAACAGCGGCGAGTCGGCCTACGGCAAGGACAACATCTGGGCGTACGTCGGCCCGTTGCTCTTCGGCACGCTGCTCGCGGCCCTGATCGCGATGATCATCGCGACGCCGCTGGCCATCGGGGTCGCGCTGGTGATCTCGCACTACGCGCCGCGCCGCATCGCCACCGCCTTCGGGTGGCTGATCGACCTGCTGGCCGCGATCCCCAGCGTCGTCTACGGCCTGTGGGGCATCAACTTCCTGGCGCTCAACCTGGTGCCGGTCTACAACTGGATGGGCGACAACCTCGGCTGGTTGCCGTTCTTCGAGGGCCCGGTGCCCAACTCCGGGCGCACCATGATGACCGGCGGCATCGTGCTCGCGGTGATGGCGCTGCCGATCATCACCGCCATCTGCCGCGAGATCTTCGCCCAGACCCCGAAGATGCACCAGGAGGCCGCGCTGGCCCTGGGCGCCACGCGCTGGGAGATGATCCGGATGACGGTCTTCCCCTACGCCCGCTCGGGCATGTTCTCCGCCGTCCTGCTCGGCCTGGGCCGTGCGCTCGGCGAGACGATGGCGATCGCGCTGGTGCTGCCGCCGAGCGTGCTGGTCTCGTTCAACCTGATCACCGCCGAGGGCGCCTCCTCCACGATCGCGGCCAACATCGCCAACAACTTCGGCAACGCGTCCGGCTCGAAGGTCGACACCTTGATCTTCTCCGGCCTCGTGCTGTTCGTGATCACGTTCGCCGTCAACTTCCTCGGCCGCGCGATCGCGGCCCGCGGACAAGTGAAGGGTTGAGCCGATGACCGACCTCACCACGACGCCGAGCACCTCCGACGCCCTCCCGCTGCAGGCCCCGAGCCTCCCGCGCTACGGCACGATCGCCGCCATCGTCTTCGCGATCGCCGTGGGCGCCCTGGTCAGCATGGTCATCGGTGCCGGCTACGTCGCCGCCCTGGTCATCGCCTGGCTGGTCCTCGTCGTCGCGCTGCCCCTGTGGTCCCTCGCGGTCGAGGGCGGTCGCAAGGCCGTCGACCGGGTCGCGACGCTGCTGATCTGGTCGACGTTCGGCCTGGCGATGATCCCGCTGGTCTCGCTGATCTACACGGTCATCAGCAAGGGCTCGGGCATCCTGTCCGGGCAGTTCTTCAACAACTCGATGCGCAACGTCCTCGGCGAGGGCGGCGGCATCTACCACGCCATCTTCGGGACCTTGATCGTCACGGCGCTGGCCGCGGCGATCTCGGTCCCGATCGGCATCCTGACCGCGATCTACCTGGTCGAGTACGGCAAGGGCAAGAAGCTCGCGCGGGTGATCACCTTCCTGGTCGACGTGATGACCGGGATCCCCTCGATCGTGGCGGGCCTGTTCGCCTACGCGCTGTTCGTGCTGATCTTCGGACCCGGTGTCCGGCTCGGCATCGGCGGGTCGGTGGCGCTCTCGGTGCTGATGATCCCGATCGTGGTGCGCTCCTCCGAGGAGATGCTCAAGCTGGTGCCCGACGAGCTGCGCGAGGCGTCGTACGCCCTGGGCGTCCCGAAGTGGCGCACGATCGTCAAGGTCGTCGTCCCGACCGCGATCGCCGGCATCGTCACCGGCGTCACCCTGGCCATCGCCCGCGTCGCGGGCGAGACGGCGCCGCTGCTGATCATCGCCGGCTTCACGACCGACACCAACCTCAACCCGTTCAGCGACCGGATGACGACGCTGCCGGTCTACATCTTCCAGTCGATCGCCTCCCCTCCGGGCCTGTACCGGCAGGAGTACGAGGACTACGCCTGGGGTGCGGCGCTGACCCTGGTCACGATCGTCATGCTCCTCAACGTGCTGGCTCGCGTGATCGGCGCGGTCTTCGCACCCAAGTCCGGTCGCTGACCCGCCGGCACCGACCGTTCTGCCCTAGCGTTGCCCCAGCAGAGACTCTGAAAGCAAGGAACACCACACCATGGCCAAGAGCATCGACGTCTCCGACCTGAACATCTACTACGGCGACTTCCTCGCCGTGGAGGGTGTCAACATGACGATCCGTGCCCGCTCGGTGACTGCCTTCATCGGCCCGTCCGGCTGCGGCAAGTCGACCTTCCTGCGCTCCCTCAACCGGATGCACGAGGTGATCCCCGGTGCCCGTGTCGAGGGCAAGGTGATGGTCGACGGCCAGTCGCTCTACGACCCCGGCGTCGACCCGGTCTCGGTACGTCGCCAGATCGGCATGGTCTTCCAGCGACCCAACCCCTTCCCGACGATGTCGATCTACGACAACGTCCTGGCCGGCAAGCGTCTCAACGCCAAGCGGATGAGCAAGTCGGAGTCCAATGACCTCGTCGAGAAGTCGCTGCGCGGCGCCAACCTGTGGACCGAGGTCAAGGACCGCCTCAACAAGCCCGGCATGGGGCTGTCCGGCGGCCAGCAGCAGCGCCTGTGCATCGCCCGCGCGATCGCCGTCGAGCCGCAGGTGCTGCTGATGGACGAGCCGTGCTCGGCGCTCGACCCGATCTCCACGTCCGCGATCGAGGACCTCATCCACGAGCTGAAGTCCGACTACACGATTGTCATCGTCACCCACAACATGCAGCAGGCCGCCCGCGTCTCCGACGAGACCGGCTTCTTCAACCTCAAGGCGACCGGCGAGCCCGGCCACCTGGTCGAGTTCAACCCCACCAAGAAAATGTTCTCCAACCCCGACGAGGAGTCGACCGAGGCCTACATCTCGGGTCGTTTCGGCTGATCCGGCCGCCAGTCGGGATAGTCCCTGACGAAATGGCCCCTGCCGGGGCCGCGAAGGGGCCACTTCGTCGGTTCTGGTGAGGCCTGTGGAGGAGCTCCGCGGGAGGTACGCCGTTCGCGGCACGATCGGTGCGTGCCCGAGCCCGACTCCGACCTGCCCACCGGACTCGTCCGACCGGTGCGGTGCGGACCGGGTGGACCCACCCGCAAGCAGGCGCGCGGTCCGAGCTGGCGGCGTACCAGCCACGGCTTCTACGTGCCGGCCTCGGTGAGCGACGACGACGTACGACAACGCATCGTCGAGGCCTCCGTGCTCGTCCCCACCGGTGGGGCGATCACCGGCTGGGCGGCGCTGTGCTGGATGCGGGGCCGGTGGTTCGACGGTCGGACCGCCTCGGGTGACCGCCTGCCGGTCACGATCGTGTCCGGCACCCGCGACATCCGAGCCCAAGCAGGCATGCGACCGAGCGGGGAGGGGCTCGACCCGCGACGGGTCGCGTGCGTCGACGGCATCCTGGTCACCGACGCCTGCTTCGCCGTGTCGTTCGAGATGCGGTACGCCGCCAGCGACCGCGCGGCCGTCGTGGTCCTCGACATGGCGGCCTACTCCGACCTGGTCTCCGTCGACGAGATGGCGGCCTACCTCGCCACGCAGAGCGGGTGGACCGGCGTGCCGCGCGCCCGCCGGGCGTTGGCGCTGGCCGAGGAGAACAGCTGGTCGCCGCCCGAGTCGGACCTGCGACTTCTCTGGACCCTGGCGGGAGGCAGGCCCCGACCGGTGTGCAACCGGCCGGTCTTCGACCTGCGCACCGGTGCTCACGTCGGGACCCCCGACCTCATCGATCCGGTGGCCGGGGTCGCGGGGGAGTACGACGGCGAGCTCCACCTCGTGCGCACGCAGCGAGACCACGACCTCCGACGCGAGGGAGCCTTCCGGGGCCACGACATCGAGACCGTGACGATGACGGCGCCGGACCGGCACGACCCGTCCGCCTTCCTGCAACGCCTCGACACGGCGTACCGGCACGCCGCGCAGCACCCGGTCGCGGAGCGGACCTGGACCCTCGACCCACCGCCCTGGTGGACGCCGGCGCACACGGTGGCGCACCGACGGGCGATGACGGAGCAGCAACGGCGCCGGTTCCTCGGCCACCGGGCCGCCTGAGGCTCCAGAACCGACGAAGTGGCCCCGATCCGTGGCCGGCAGGGGCCATTTCGTCAGGGACTATCCCCAAGGAGGAGGAGGGGAGGGGGAGGAGTGGGGGAGGAGGAGGCTCAGGTCGGGACGACGGCCGCCAGCACGACGTACGACGCCGCAGCGGCCAGGCCGGCCATCGGGAAGGTGAGCACCCAGGCCATCACGATCCGGCGCGCGACGACCCAGCGCACCGCGGTGAAGCGCTTGGTCGCCCCGGCCCCCATCACCGAGGAGGTGATGGTGTGGGTGGTGGAGATCGGGGCCTCGAAGGCGTACGCCGTCGTGTAGAGCACGGAGGCCGCGACCGACTCCGCAGCGAAACCGCGGGCGGGGTCGAGGTCGATGATCCGGCGACCGAGGGTGCGCATGATCCGCCAGCCGCCCGCGTAGGTGCCCAGCGAGATGGCCGAGGCCGCGGCGAGGATCACCCAGATCGGGAGGCCGTCGTCGGCGCCGACGTACCCGCCGGCGAGCAGCGCGAGGAAGATGACGCCCATCGTCTTCTGGGCGTCCTGCAGCCCGTGGCCCAGCGCCATCGCCGCCGCCGAGAGCGTCTGGGCCAGGCGGAAGCCGCGGTTGGCACGCGAGGGGTTGGCGCGGCGGAAGAGCCACATGATCGCGATCATCGCGGCGAAGCCGAGGCCGAAGGCGATCACCGGCGAGAGCACCATCGGGATGACGACCTTGTTGAGGACCACGTCCCACTTGGCCGTCGCACCGGCCGCCAAGGCGGACCCCACGAGCCCGCCGATGAGGGCGTGGGACGAGGAGGAGGGCAGGCCGTAGTACCAGGTGAGGAGGTTCCACGCGATGGCGCCGAGCAGCCCGGCCATCACGATGACCAACGCGTCGTTGCCGACCCCGGGGTCGATCGTCTCCGAGACCGTCTGGGCGACCTTCTGCCCGAGGAAGGCGCCGATGAAGTTCATCACCGCCGCCATGGTCAGCGCGATGCGCGGCGTGAGGGCGCGGGTGGAGACCGACGTGGCGATCGCGTTGGCGGCGTCGTGGAACCCGTTGGTGTAGTCGAAGACCAGGGCGACCACGACGACCGCGATGACGATCGTCAGGGTGAGGGACAAGTCCTCAGCCTTCCTTGACGGCGATCTGCTCCACGATGTTCGCGACCTTCTCGAAGGCGTCGATCGCGGACTCGAGCGCCTCCACGATGTCCTTCAGCTTGAGGACCTCCATGGTCTTGTACTCGCCGGAGAAGAGGTGGGCCAGGATCTGGCGGTGGTTGCGGTCGCCGGTGTTCTCGAGCCGGTTGACCTCGATCCAGTACTCCTCGAGCGACTGCATCGAGCGCAGGTTGGGCATCGCGTCCGCGGTGAGCTCGGCGCACCTCGCCAGCACCTCCACCTGCTGCGACAGCGCGGCCGGCAGCGTCTCCACCTCGTAGAGGAGGATCAGGTCGACGGCCTCGTCCATCTCGTCCATGACATCGTCGAGCGCCGAGGCCAGGGCGTAGATGTCCTCACGGTCGAACGGCGTGATGAAGGTGGTGTTGACCCGGCGCACGATGCCGTGGGTGGTCTCGTCGGCGTCGTGCTCGGCGGCGCGCATCCGCTTGGCGACGTCCTGCTTGGCCGAGCCCTCGGCCGCCAGCATCTCGGCGAGCAGACCGGACCCGATCACCAGATGCTGGGCCGCCTCGCTGAAGAGGTCGTAGAAGGCCGCATCGACCGGCTTGAAACGCAGTCCCACGTGAACTCCTGACGAGGCGAAGATGAACCGCGGGACATGCTAGAGGGTGGGTGACCCCGCGGCCCACGGCCGGGCGTGGGCTGCGGACGACCCCCGGCTCAGGACGACGTACGCCGCCGTCGCTGGCCCTCGATGAGCGACTCCTGCAGGTGCACGGAGCCGTCGTTGCTCGTCCAGCTGCCGTCGCTGCCGAGCACCCAGGCCCGGGTGTCGTCGTCGAAGGCCGTGTCCAGCATCGCGCCGACCGAGGCGATCGAGTCGGGGTGCGGCAGGCGCACGAGGACCTCGACGCGGCGGTCGAGGTTGCGGTGCATCATGTCGGCCGAGCCGATCCACGCGGTCGGTTCGCCGCCGCCGGTGAACCATGCGATCCGGCTGTGCTCGAGGAAGCGACCGAGGATGGATCGGACGGTGATGTTCTCCGACAGTCCGGGGACCCCGGGGCGCAGCGCGCAGATCCCGCGCACGAGCAGCTCGACCTTCACCCCCTCCTGGGAGGCCAGGTAGAGGGCGTCGATGATCGCCTCGTCCACCACGGAGTTGGCCTTGAGCCGTACGCCGGAGGGTCGCCCGGCGGCGTGGTGGGCGATCTCGGCGTGGATCTGCTCGACGAGCCCGGAGCGCACGGAGTCCGGCGCCACGAGCAGGTGCTCGTAGGAGGCGTTGCGCGACCAGCCGCTGAGGTTGTTGAAGAGGTGGGCGACGTCCTCGCCGATCGCCTCGTCGGTCGTGATCAGTCCGAGGTCCTCGTACATCCGGGCGGTCTTGGAGTTGTAGTTGCCGGTGCCGATGTGGGTGTAGCGCCGGATCCCGCCGCCCGAGCCGGACTCGCCCTCGTCGCGCACGACGAGCGCGAGCTTGCAGTGCGTCTTGAGCCCGACGATGCCGTAGACGACGTGGCAGCCGGCCTGCTCGAGCTTGCGGGCCCACCGGATGTTGGCCTGCTCGTCGAAGCGCGCCTTGATCTCCACGATCACCAGCACCTGCTTGCCGGCGTCGGCGGCGTCGATGAGGGCGTCGATGATCGGGGAGTCGCCGGAGGTGCGGTAGAGCGTCTGCTTGATCGCCAGCACGTCCGGGTCGGTCGCCGCCTCCTCGACGAACCGCACCACCGGATCGAAGCTCTCGAACGGATGGCACAGCAGCACGCTGCGATCGGCGAGCACTTCGAAGAGGTTTCGGCGGGGGGCGATCCGGGGGGACGCCACCGGTGGCCAGTGCGTGTCCTTGAGTTCATCGAAACCGGTCAGGTCGGTCAACGGGAAGAAGCCGGTCAAGTCCAGGGGTCCGGGGATGCCGTGGATGTCGCGGTCGTCGATGTCGAACTGCTGTTTCAGGAAGTTCCGGGTCACATCGTCGGCCTCCGCGGCGATTTCCAGTCGCACGCAATGGCTCTCCTTCCTCGCCTCGAGAATCTCCTGCATGCCTTCCATCAGGTCCGATGCCTCGTCCTCGCGGAGGCTGAGATCGGCGTTGCGGGTGATCCGGAACGGCACGCACTCCAGCACCCGCTCGCCGGGAAAGAATTTTTCGATTGACCACGTGATGACGTCTTCCAGCAGCATGTAGACGTAGCCGCCGTCGGCGGGCAGCGTGAGCAGGCGTGGGCAGGCGCGGCCGCAGGGGATCCAGGCAAACCGCGGCGATCCGTCAGGGTTGTCGTCCAGGCGGATCGAGACGCACAGCGAGCCACCGAGCAGCAGTGGGCAGTCCACGTCAGCTCCGACGGCCATCGGGGTCAGCACCGAGTAGATTTCGTCGTCGACGACTTGCGAGAGGATGGTTTCCTGCATCGAGTCGATCGAATCGAGAC
>NZZG01000144.1 GCA_002698575.1 Pimelobacter sp.
CCTCGTGCTGCTCGTGTCGGGCGCATCGGTCGGATGCACTGGGGAGCAGCCTACGGCCACCCCCGGCGAGGGACAGTCTCAATCGGATCACGGCTCGCACGACATGGCGGTGGTTCCCGCTCCACCCGAGTCGGCCGATTGGAACGTCGCCGATGCGACGTACCTGACCATGATGGTCCCGCACCACGCCCAGGCGCTCGCCATGGCCGACCTGGCCGAGGACCGGGCCGAGGACCGCCGGGTGCTCGCCCTGGCCCGCTCCATCGACCGCGGCCAGAGCCGCGAGATCGTCGTGATGGCCACCTGGCTCGTCGACCACGGACTGCCCGAGCCCACCCAGGAGGACGTCGAGGCCATGAACGCCATGGCGGGCTCCCCCGGCGGGATGGTCGGCATGCTCTCGCCCGACCAGATGACCGCCCTCGCCGCCGCCGACGGCGCCGACTTCGATCGGCTCTTCCTCACCGGCATGGTCCAGCACCACCACGGGGCCGTCGCGATGGCGGACGAGGTGCTCGCCCAGGGCGAGGACATCCGGGTCACCGAGATGGCCACCGACGTGATCGCCGTGCAGAACGGCGAGATCCGCCGGATGGAGGACCTGCTCGCCGACCTGTAGGGCCCTCGCCGGACCCAGACGTCCTCAGACGCGGTGCAGGCGGCGTGCGGCCTCGGCGATCGAGCCGCTCATCGACGGGTAGACCGTGAACGTCTGGGCCACCTGGTCGGCGGTGAGGGACTCGGCAACCGCGAGGGCGACCGGATGGATCAGCTCCGATGCTCGCGGACCGACCACGACACCGCCCACGACGATGCCGGTGCCCGGGCGGCAGAAGAGCTTGACGAACCCGTCGCGCACGCCCTGCATCTTGGCGCGCGGGTTGCCCGAGAGCGGGAGCATCACGGCCTCGGCGGCGATCTCGCCGGCATCGACGGCCTGCTGCGACCAGCCGACCGTGGCGATCTCGGGGGCGGTGAAGACGTTGGAGGAGACCTTCTTGAGGTCCAGGGGGTGCACGGTGTCACCGAGGAAGTGCCACATCGCGATCCGGCCCTGCATCGCCGCGACGCTGGCCAGCATCAGGACGCCGGTGCAGTCACCCGCGGAGTAGACGCCTCGCGCCGAGGTGCGCGAGACCCGATCGACGTTGACGAAGCCGCCGTCCTTGAGGATCACCCCCGACTCCTCCAGGCCGACATCGGTGGTGTTCGGCACAGAGCCGAGTGCCAGGATGCAGTGCGATCCCTGCACGCTGCGACCGTCGGTGAGCGTGACGGTGACGATGTCGCCTGCACGGGTCACCGACTCCATCCGCGACTTGGACAGGACGGTCATCCCGCGCCGCTTGGACACGTCCTCGAGCACGAGCGAGGCGTCCGCGTCCTCCCCGGGCAGCACGCGATCACGCGAGGACACGAGCGTGACCGGGATGCCGAGCGCCAGGTAGGCGCTGGCGAACTCTGCGCCGGTCACGCCCGAGCCGACCACGATCAGCTCGGTCGGCACCTCGGTGAGGTCGTAGACCTGCTCCCAGGTGAGGACCCGCTCGCCGTCGGGCTGCGCGGTGGGCAGGGTGCGGGGAGCGGCACCGGTCGCGACCAGCACCGCATCGGCGTCGTACGACGTGTCGCCGACGACCACGCGGTTGGGCCCGTCGAGCCGCCCGCGCCCCGGGACGACCTGCACGCCCTCCCTGTCGAGGCGACGCGCGATGTCGCCGGACTGGTCGGCCGCCAGCCGCTTGACGCGCTCGTTGACCCGTCCCAGGTCGACGCGCAGGCTCGTGGCCGCGTCACCGTCGGAGTCTCGGAAGTTGACGCCCAGCTCGGCCGCGCCGGCGACCTCGCTCATCAGCTCGGCAGTGGCGATCAAGGTCTTGCTGGGCACGCAGTCGGTGAGGACCGCAGAGCCGCCGATGCCGTCGGAGTCGACGACCGTCACCTCGGCGCCCAGCTGGGCAGCGACGAGCGCAGCCTCGTAGCCGCCGGGGCCGCCTCCCAGGATGACGACCTTGTTGGACTCGGGTCCGCCGCTCATGGGCGCCTGCCTCTCGTCACACGACGTGTGTCTCTTGGCTTGGTCACAGGTTGATCATGTGACCGGCGATGCCGTGGATGGCTTCCTTGACGGACTCGCCGAGCGTCGGGTGGGCGAAGATGTTGCGGGCGACCTCGTCCGCGGTGAGGTCCCACTGCTGGGCCAGGGTGAGCACCGGCAGCAGCTCGGTCACGTCCGGCCCGATCAGGTGACCGCCGACGATCTCGTTGTGCTCGGCGTCGGCCACGATCTTCACGAAGCCGGCGGTGTCGCCGAGACCCTGCGCCTTGCCGTTGGCCGAGAAGGGGAAGGTCGCGGTCTTGACGTCGTACCCCTTCTCCTTGGCCTGCTCCTCGGAGTAGCCGAAGGAGGCGATCTGCGGCTGGCAGTAGGTCGCGCGCGGGATCATGTCGAAGTCGATCTCCTGCGTCTCCGCGCCGGCGATGGTCTCGGCGGTGACGATCCCCATCGCCTCGGCGGCGTGGGCGAGCATCATCTTGCCGGTGACGTCACCGATCGCGTAGACGTGCTCGACGTTGGTGCGGCCGCGCGCGTCGACCTCGATGGCGCCGCGCTCGGTGACGTTCACGCCGATGCTGTCCAGGCCGTAGCCCTCGACGCGCGGAGCGAAGCCGAAGGCCGCGAGGAACTTGTCGGCCTCCAGGACCTCCTCGTCGCCTCCGCCGGCAGGAGCAACGGTCACCTTGACGCCGGAGCCGGTGTCCTCGACGCCCTTGACGGCCGTTGAGGTCAGCACCTTCACGCCGAGCTTCTTGTAGTGCTTGGCGAGCTCCTTGGAGACCGCGGCGTCCTCGGTGGGGACCATCCGGTCGACGAACTCCACGATGGTGACGTCGACGCCGAAGTTCTTCATCACGTAGGCGAACTCGACGCCGATGGCACCCGAGCCTCCGATGATGATCGAGCCGGGGAGGTCCTCGTCGAGGATCTGCTCCTCGTAGGTGACGACGTTGTCGCTCAGCTCGATGCCCGGCACGAGGCGGACCGTGGCGCCGGTGGCGATGATCAGGTCGTCGCACGTGTGCTCGGTGGTGTTGCCGTCGGAGTCCTTGACCTCGACGGAGGTCGCGCCGGTCAGGGTGCCCCACCCGTCGACCTCGGTAATCTTGTTCTTCTTCATCAGGTAGTGGACGCCCTTGACGATCCCGGCGCTCACCTGACGCGAACGCTTGTGCGTGGGGCCGTAGGACATGGTCGCGTCGCCCTCGATGCCGAACTTGTCCTTCTCGTGCGTGAGCACGTGGGACAGCTCGGCGTTCTTGAGCAGCGCCTTGGAGGGGATGCAACCGACGTTGAGGCACACCCCGCCCCAGTACTTCTCCTCCACCACGGCAACGGACTTGCCGAGCTGGGCGGCGCGGATTGCGGCGACGTAGCCACCAGGGCCGGCACCGAGGACGAGGACATCGAAGTGGCTCACGGTCCCCACCCTAGTGTCCCGCGCCGGACGACTCACGCCGCCCACTATGGTCGGGGGTGTGACGTTGTACGCCGCCTACGGGACCAACCTCGATCCCGCACGGATGGGCGAGCGCTGCCCGCACTCGCCCTTGCGCACGACGGGATGGCTGGAAGGGTGGCGCCTCACCTTCGGCGGCGAGGAGCACGGGTGGGACGGTGCCCTCTCGACCCTGGTCCAGGATCCGTTCGAGCAGGTGTTCGTCGCCGTCTACGACGTCCCGACCCAGGACGAGGCAGCCCTCGACGAGTGGGAGCAGGCCGACTCCGGCCTGTACCGCAAAACGAAGGTGCGGATCTCCACGATGACCGGCGAGGTCGTGGCCTGGGTCTACGTCCTCGACGCCTTCGAGGGTGGCCTGCCGTCGGCGGTCACCCTGGGGATCCTGGCCGACGCGGCGGAGGCGGCAGACGCCCCGGCCGACTACGTCGCCGCCCTGCGCCGGCGGCCTTGTCGCTCGACCGGTCTCTGAGCCGCGTTTCAACCTCACGTGGCGACGCCATGATGCAGGTCATGAGCCCACGACCTGCCCCACTGTTGACCGCACTGCTCGTGTTCGCCGCGGTGCTCGGCTGCTCCTCGGAGGACGACTCGACTCCGGCCGCCCCGACCTCTACCCCGACCCCGACCGCGACGGCCCCGACGCAGAGCGCGCCACCGGACGGGCCCACGCCCGGGTCCGCCGAGCCCGTTCTCGAGTTCGCGTCGGAAGGGCGGGTCACCATCGGGTGCAACCGCTTCGTCGACTTCGTCGAGTTCGACCAGTTCACCGCCTCCGCCGACGTGGAGCTCGTCTCCGTGACCGCGCCCCGAGCGCGCGTGGGCGAGGTCGGGCGCGCCTGGGTCAGCGACGACCCCGAGCAGCTCGAGGCCTCCGGCAGCTACGCCGTGGACGCCAAGGGCCCGCAGGTCACCGACGAGCCCGGGTGGCGGACCAAGCGGCCGGTGTCCGGCTATCCGGTCGAGTCCGGGACCGACTACACCGTCTTCGTCGAGCTCAGCCTGCCTCCCGGGACGCGGCTGCCGTCCTTGACGATGACCTACCTCCAGGACGGCGTGCCGGGCGCCGCCGAGTGGCCGATCAGCTACACGCGCAAGAAGACGTGCGCCTGACCGTGCCGACCGGTCCCGGTACGGCGCACTAGGGTGCGGGACGTGAACCACCACCACTCCGACCAGGCCGACCCCCACGAGCTCGCCGGCCGGGCCGCGGCATCTCTCGCCGAGCTGACCGGTATCGAGCACCACGACGTCGCCCTGGTGCTGGGCAGCGGGTGGCTGCCGGCCGTGGACGCCCTGGGCGAGGCGACGGCCGAGATCGCGACCGAGGAGCTCCCCGGCTTCTCCGCGGCCGCGGTGGCCGGGCACTCGGGCAGGATCCGGTCGGTCCGGGCCGGCGACAAGCAGCTGCTGGTCTTCCTCAGCCGCACCCACTACTACGAGGGCAAGGGCGTCGCGGCCGTCGTGCACGGCGTACGGACGGCCGCCGCTGCCGGGTGCCGCGCCATCGTGCTGACCAACGGGTGCGGGGGGCTGAAGGAGACCTGGAGCCCCGGCACCCCGGTGCTGATCAGCGACCACATCAACCTCACCGGCCGCTCGCCGATCGAGGGCGCCACCTTCGTCGACCTGACCGACCTGTATTCGAGCCGACTGCGCGCGATGTGTCGCGAGGTCGACGCGAGCCTCGACGAGGGCGTCTACGTGCAGTTCCCCGGACCCCACTACGAGACCCCGGCGGAGATCGGGATGGTGCGCGCCATCGGTGGCACCCTGGTCGGGATGAGCACCACGTTGGAGGCGATCGCCGCCCGCGAGGCAGGCATGGAGGTCCTGGGCATCAGCCTCGTGACCAACCTCGCCGCCGGGATCAGCGGCGAGCCGCTCAACCACGAGGAGGTGCTCGAGGCCGGGCGCGCCGCTGCGACCCGGATGGGCGACCTCCTCGGCCGGATCGTCCCGAGGATCTGATGGGACCCGCGGACGACACCCGGCAGCGGCTGGTCGAGGCCGCCACGCGCGGCTTCGCCGAGGACGGCGTGCACACCGCGTCCCTGCTGGAGATCACCCGTCAGGCGGGTCAGCGCAACCGAGGCGCCGTCCACTACCACTTCGGCTCGCGCACCGGGATGCTCGTCGCCGTCCTCGAGCAGCACCTGGACCTGTTGGCGACCCGCGAGCGAGAGCTCCTCGCCATCGCGCAGGCGCAGCCGGCCGAGGACCTGGTCTCCGTGGTCCGAGCGCTCGTCCTGCCCGCGGTGGAGCTCGCCGAGCTGGGCGGGCAGGGGCGCTGCTACCTGATGATCCTCGGCGAGCTCGTCGAGGAGGATCCCGACGCGATGGATCCCGAGGTCCTGCACGCGCTCGAGCGGCTCGGGGGCTACGAGGTCTACGGCCTGCTCGAGCAGCGGGTCCCGCCGATGCCCGACGACGTGCGCTCCGAGCGGCTGTCCCTGGTGACCGCCTTCGTGCTCCGCGCCATCGCCGATCGCAGCAGGGCAGGCGACCGTCCGCGGCCCGGACGTGCCCAGCTGGAGACCGACCCCTTCGCCCGCAACCTCGTGGCGATGGTGGTCGGGATGCTCACCGCCGAGCCCGGCTGAGCTGCGCCACCGGCCCCGGCTCCGGCGATCCGCCGGCGCCGGAGTCGTCCCGCGCCTCGGGCACAGTTAATTAGGCAAGGCTTACTTAATTATGGTAATCCTTACCTAAGTCCGTGTCGCCGCGAGAAGCCGAGCCCCATGTCCCTGATCCGCAGCTGCTGCGCGTTGACCCTCGGCCTCGCGCTGACCGCGTGCAGCCCGGTGGTCGACAGCTCGACCCGACCCGACTCGACTCGCTCCGGCGTCGCCGTGCCGCCCCTCACCGCGGTCACTCCGCTCGCCGACCCGCGCGCCTGGTCCGGCCCGGTCGACATCGACCTGCCCGATCCTGCGATCCGCCCCGTCGTCGATGCCCCTGAGCCGGAGCTGCCCGTGAGGCTCCTCGACGCCCAGGGCACCGAGGTCACCGTCCGCGACACCAGCCGGATCCTGGCACTGGACATCTACGGCACGTTGGCCCAGACCGTCTTCGAGCTCGGGCTGGGCGACAACGTGGTGGGCCGCGACGTCTCCTCGACGTTCCCGGAGATCTCCGACCGGCCGGTCGTGACCCAGAACGGTCACGAGCTGAGCGCGGAGGCGATCTTGGCCCTGGACCCGACCGTGGTGCTGAGCGACACCTCGCTGGGCCCGTTCGACGTCCTCCTCCAGCTGCGTGACGCCGGCGTCCCGGTGGTCATCACCGACTCCCACCGGGGCCTGGACAACCTCAGCAGCCTGACGCAGGAGGTCGCCGACGCGCTCGGCGTCCCGGGTGCGGGCGCCCGGCTGGCGCAGCGCCTCGAGCAGGAGGCGAGCCTGGCACAGGAGCAGATCGCCGCCGTGGCGCCGGCAGACCTGGGCGGACGCCTGCGCACGATCTTCCTCTACGTGCGTGGCCAGGCCGGGGTGTACTACATGTTCGGCGAGGACTCCGGTGCCGACTCGCTCATCGAGGCCGCCGGTGGCTACGACGTCGCCGAGGAGATCGGCTGGGACGGGATGAAGCCCGTCAACGACGAGGGCCTCGTGGCTGCCCAGCCCGACGTCGTCCTGATGATGAGCAAGGGGCTGGAGTCGGTCGGCGGCGTCGATGGGCTCCTCGAGCAGTTCCCGGCCCTCGCCAGCACCCCGGCCGGGGAGCAGCAGCGCATCGTCTCGATGGATGACGANCAGGTCCTGAGCTTCGGTCCGCGCACCGCCGAGGTCCTCACCGCGCTCGCCGTGGCGCTCTACGCCCCCGACGCGCTCACCACCGNCTGAGCCATGGCCATCGTCTCCCCCACGTCCCCGACCCCGGTGTCGGCCCGTCCGGTCCCGACGGACGCACCCCGACGGGCCAGGACCACCGCCCTGCTCGCGCTCCTCGTGGGGGCGCTGCTCGTCTCGGCACTGGCGGCCGCCGGGTCCGGCCAGCTGGCGATCCCCCTGGCGGAGGTGGCGGGATCGTTCCTCCACCGCCTGGGCCTCGACATCGGTCCGCTGCCGACCCACCCGCGCGGAGACGCCACGCTGTGGACGATCCGCTTCCCCCGCGTGGTGATGGCGATGCTCGTCGGCGCCGCCCTGGCCGTGGCCGGAGCCGTGATGCAAGGGGTCTTCGGCAACCCCCTCGCCGAGCCCAGCATCGTCGGCGTCTCCTCCGGTGCCGCCGTGGCAGCCGCCTCGTCGATCGTCCTCGGCCTCACCTTCGCCGGCACCTGGACCATCGCGGTCTGTGCCTTCGTCGGCGGGCTCGTCACCACGCTCGCGGTCTACGGTCTCTCCCGGGCCGACGGGCGTACCGAGGTGGTGACCCTCGTGCTGACNGGCATCGCGGTCAACGCCGTCGCCGCCGCCGGCCTGGGCTTGCTGATGTTCCTCGGCGACACGCAGGCGCGCGAGCAGATCGTCTTCTGGCAGCTGGGCAGCCTCAACGGGAGCCGCTGGCAGTACGTCGNCGTCGTGGCGCCGTTGGTGGCCCTGGGGATCATGGCGTCGCTGCTCAGCGCCCGGAGCCTCGACCTGCTGGCCCTCGGCGAGCGCCAGGCCCGACACCTCGGCGTGCACGTCGAGCGGCTGCGCATCTTCCTGGTCGTGGTGGTCGCGCTGCTGACCGCTGCGGCCGTCAGCTTCTGCGGCATCGTGGCCTTCGTCGGCCTCGTCGTGCCGCACCTGGTCCGCATGGTCACCGGTCCCGCCCACCGGATCCTCCTGCCGGCCTCGATGGTGGCCGGCGCGCTGGTGCTCGTCGTGGCCGACCTGGGTGCCCGGACGCTCGTCGCCTACGCCGACCTGCCCATCGGGATGCTCACCTCGCTGGTGGGTGGTCCCTTCTTCTTCTGGCTCCTGCGCCGGACCCGTCGTAGCGCCGGAGGCTGGTCGTGAACGCGCTGGAGGCTCGCGGCATCGTGGTCCGCTACGGCCCGAGCACCGTGCTCTCCGGTGTCGACCTCGACGTGCGTCACGGCGAGGTCCTCGCGCTCGTCGGCCCCAACGGCGCCGGCAAGTCCACGCTGCTGGGCGTCCTGGCCGGCGACGTGGCCGCGACGCACGGCGACGTCCGGGTCCTCGGACGGCCCCTGGAGGAGTGGCGGCTGCGCGACCTGGCGCGGGAGCGCGCGGTGCTGACGCAGGAGCACGTGGTGGCCTTCCCCTTCCTCGTCGGCGAGGTGGTCCGGATGGGCCGCTCGCCCTGGCGCAACCGCCCCGAGGAGGACCACGACGACCTGGTGGTCGCGGAGGCGATGGAGACCACCGACGTGACCCACCTGTCGTACCGCCCCTTCGGTCTCCTGTCCGGCGGCGAGAAGGGACGCACGTCCTTCGCACGGGTCCTGGCCCAGGCGACCGACGTCCTGCTGCTCGACGAACCCACAGCGGCTCTCGACATCGGGCACCAGGAAGCCGTCCTCGAGCGCGCCCGCAGACGCGCCGACGACGGCGCCGCCGTCGTCGTGGTCCTCCACGACCTCAGCCTGGCGGCGGCCTGGTCCGACCGGGTGTCCCTGCTGCACCGCGGCGTCGTGGCTGCCGACGGCCCTCCCGCCGAGGTCCTCGTGCCAGGACTCCTCAGCGAGGTCTACGACCATCCCATCGATGTCCTCGCCCATCCCGTGACCGGTGAGCTGCTCGTGCTCGCCGACCGGGTGTCCCCTCGGAGGGTCGCGCCATGACCAGCAGCCGTGTCCGGCACCGCCCCGGGCGCCGGTCTGGGCGCTTCCTCGCCGTCGCCGGGCTCCTCGGCACGCTCGGGGCACCGCTCCCGGCCGCACCGGCCCGGGCCGAGGGCCGGGTGACCGTCGCCAACGAGATCGGCACGGCTCAGGCCGACGTCCGCTACCGCACCGAGCTGACCGTCCGAGGCTCCGGCTTCCAGGTGGTCCAGGGCGGCTTCGGCGGCGTGTACGTGATGTTCGGCTGGGTCCGCGACCCCGCCGGCGGATCGTGGCGGCCGTCCCGCGGCGGACTCACCGGTCAGGACTACCAGTACATCCCCGACAGCGAGGATGCCGCCGCCAACGCCGGCTACCTGCGATTCCTGGCCTTCCCGGGCGGCGCGACCGCCGCCGAGGCCAACGGGGAGCTCTCGGCGTCCGGCGGCTTCAGCGTCGAGCTGACCGTCCCCGGCCCGGTCTTCGAGAGCGTCGACCGGACGGGCAACCTGGCCCGGGTCGACTGTCGTGAGGTCCGCTGCGGCGTCATCACGATCGGCGCTCACGGGGTCGCCAACGCGCGCAACGAGTCGTTCACGCCCGTCGCCTTCGGGGAGGTCCTCGGGTCGGCACCGTCCACCCCCAGCCCGACCGGCCCGACCGCGTCGCCCGAGGCGTCCCCCACCAGCGACGTGACCACCGACGCGAGCACCGACACCAGCACTGGAAGGCGGACCCGGACGCCGGCGCGCCGGAGCAGCGCTCCCCTGCTCGCGGTCGACCGGGCGAGCGCCGTACCGGGCCGCGCGCTGATCTTCACGGCCCAGGGCTTCCGCGCCGGTGAGCAGGTGGTGGCCGTCCTCGACGACGGGCGTGCCGCGGTCGGACCGTTGACCGCCGGCGCCTCGGGCGAGGTCGCCTCCGCCCTCCAGCTCCCCACGGACCTCGCCCCCGGGACGCACGAGCTGCGGCTGAGCGGTGCGGCATCAGGCACCGAGGTCGGCCAGCGGTTCGCAGCGCTGCTCGATCCGGGAGCTGTCCCCACGTCGACCTCGGCGGCGGACGTCACGGCCGGCGGGTCGTGGGCCGCGACGTCGGGCGCCGTGTTCCTCGCGGTCGGCGCAGGTGCGTTCACCCTCGCCGCACTGCGGTACGGCGTGCTGCTCGCGCGCCGTCGGCGACGTGCTCCTGCGGCGGGGGTCGCATGACGCCCACCCGGCATCATCATCATCCCCCGCGCAGG
>NZZG01000145.1 GCA_002698575.1 Pimelobacter sp.
CGCCACAGCCCGGTCGCCTCGCGACCGTCGAGCCACTCGCCCAGCGCGTCGGCCAGCGCCGGCAGGTCGAGGAAGAAGTGCTGGGTCTCGATGAACTCCGGGGTCTCGCCGTTGATCTTCGAGATCGGGTCGACCAGGTCCTGCGGGTCGAGCTGGTTGCCGCACGTGTCGCACTGGTCCCCCCGCGCGCCACCCGCGCCGCAGATCGGGCAGGTGCCCTCGATGTATCGATCGGGCAGGGTGCGCCCCGTGGACGGCGAGATGGCGCCGTACGTCGTCTGCTCGACGAAGTAGCCGTTGTCGTAGACGCCGCGGAAGAGCTGCTGCACCACCGCATGGTGGTTGGGCGTCGTGGTGCGGGTGTAGAGGTCGTAGGTGCAGCCGAGCGACACGAGGTCCTCGGCAATGATGCGGTGGTTGGTGTCGGCCAGCTCCTGAGGAGAGACCCCTGCCTCGTCGGCCGCGATCAGGATCGGGGTGCCGTGCTCGTCGGAGCCGGAGACCATCAGCACGTCGTGGCCGGCCATGCGCATGTACCTGCTGAAGACGTCGGAGGGCACACCGAAACCGGCCACGTGGCCGATGTGGCGCGGGCCGTTGGCGTACGGCCAGGCGACGGCGGACAGGACATGGGTCATGCCCGTGATCCTAGGGTCCGGCCGCCGATCACCTCACCCCGGTCGCCGCGGCGCTGCTCCCCGCGCTCGACAGTGGGCCGCGGCGCGGCGCGGTCCGGTCCGGGCGGTCGGAGCCCCAGCGGACCGCCCTCGGGTCTAGACCGGGACGGCGCATCTCGAGAAATGTCTGTTCGATCGCGAGGCGCAGACCGTACTTTCGGCGCACGACCCTCCGGTCGCCCGTCTCACCCCACTTCCGACAGGACGACCACCACCATGGGCATTGCGAGTCATGGGGCCTCTCGATCGCGATCGATCACCGCTGCGCTCGCAGTCGTGATCACGTCGGCAAGAACACCTGGCCCCGAGCGCTCACCAACGGGAAGGTCACGGTGAAGTTCAAGGTGACGAAGAAGACCACGGTGGTCGCGACGTACAAGGGCGACCAGGTCACCAAGGCGTCGAAGGCGACGGCAGTGATCAAGGCCAAGAAGAAGCGCGGCTAGCCGCTGTCGTCCTGCCGGTGGGCCGCTCGCGAGAGGCCCACCGGCAGGTCAGCGCAGCGGGCCGTCCCCGCTGGGCACGCCCTCCAGCACCTCGACCGAGTCGCCGACCGCGATCGTCGCACCGGGGGTGTCGGGCACCAGGTTCACGCCGAACCAGGTCTTCCTGTCCCAGCGGCGCATCCGCGCGAGCGTCGCCAACGGCTCCTTGCCGCGCTCGGCGGTGTCCGGGTCGACCGTGGTGAGGACGCAGCGCGCGCAGCCCTTGACGGCGCGGAACGTCGCCTCGCCGATCCGGAGCAGGCGCCAGTCGTCCTCGGCCCAGGCCATGGCGCCGCTGATGACGACGTTGGGACGGAAACGCTCCATCGACAGCGCGCCGTCGCCCAGTGCCGCCAGGGACGACTCGCTCGCCAGCAGCAGCGGGTAGCCGTCGGCGAACGAGACGCGGTCCTCGATCGCGGAGTACGTCGGGTCGCTCGGGCGTCGGGTCGGGTCGTCGAGCCACACGAGCCGGGCCTCGACCCCGAGCACCTCGGACACCCAGAGCGCGGTGTCCCGGTCGGTCGGGGACGCGGTGAGGTGCGAGCCCCAGACGCTGACCGGCACCTGGACGGCGGGGTCCGGCAGGGCCACGTCGCGTGGCTCGGCGCGGCCGGGAGCGTGCAGCCGCAGACCGGACGCGGTGATCTCGGGGCGCAGCAGCACCATCGCGTTGACCTCGCGGGCCGTGATGGCACGACCGGTGTCGTCGACCACCATCCAGCGGCGGTCCCCCTCAAGCCCCCAGGGCTCCACGAGGGTGCGGGTCAGCGACTCCCCGCGCAAGGACTTGACGGGGTAGCGGTGCAGAGCGCCGAGTGTCATCGCCATGGTGCGGACTCTACGGAAGGACACACGGTAGACAGGTGCGGTGACCGCTACCCGTCCGCCGACTCCCGCCCCCGCTCCGACCGCACGTCCCCAGGTCGACCGGGTCCGTCGCCGACTACGCCTGATGCTGGGCCCGTTCTGGGTCGTCCCGGCGATCTGGTCGTCCGGTTCGGTGGTGATCGGGCTGCTCCTGCCCCAGCTGGACGAGGTGCTCGGCTCCCCACCGCTGTTGTTCAACGGGAGCGCCGACAGCGCCCGCTCGGTGCTCTCGACCACGGCGGGGGCGATGATCTCGGTGACCGGGCTCGTCTTCTCCATCACCATCGTGGTGCTGCAGCTGGCGAGCAGCCAGTTCTCCCCCCGCGTCATCGCCACCTTCCTCGAGGACCGGGTCACCCAGCACACCCTCGGCGTCTTCGTCGCCTCGTTCCTCTACTCCCTCACCGTGCTCCGCGCCATCCCGGACATCGGCTCCACCGACGAAGGGGTGCCCGAGTTCGCGGTGACGATGTCCTTCCTGCTCGTCCTGGCTGCGGTGGCGATGTTCCTCGCCTTCATCCAGCACATCACCCAGTCCATCGCCGTCTCGACGGTGATCCGGCGGGTGGGCACCCAGACGCGGGCCCTGCTCGAGCGCAGCCGCGAGCGTCGTACGACGCTTCCCTCCGTCGCTCCTCCCCTGCCCGCTCTCGACGGACAGACCGTCACGGTCGCGAGCAGGTCCGGCTACGTGGACAGCATCGACTCCGGCGTGCTGTGCCGCACGGCGACCACGCACGAGGTCCGCATCGAGATCCTCCACCCCCTCGGCAGCTTCGTGCCCGAGGGAGCCACCCTGGCGCTGGTCCACGGGGCCCGCGCCGACCCGGCCTGGGACGACCGGGTCTCGGCCTGCGTCAGGCTCGGGGCGGACCGCTCGATGGAGCAGGACCTCACCTTCGGGTTCCGCCGCCTGGTCGACATCGCCGAGCGCGCGCTGTCCCCCGGGGTCAACGACCCGACCACCGCGGTCCAGGCGATCGACGAGCTGCACGACATCCTTCGCCGGATGGTGCGCGAAACCACCGTCGTCGGGGTTCACCTCGACTCCGACGGCAACCCTCGCGTCCTGACGCAGGAGTGGACCTTCGCCCAGTACCTCGACCTGGCGGTCGACGAGATCGCGCACTGGGGTGCCGACAGCATCCAGATCCCGCGCCGGCTCACCGAGATGCTCACCGACCTGGAGGCCGCCTCCGTGCCCGAGCACCTGGACGTGATCCGCTCCAAGCTCGCGCACATCCAGGTCACGGGCTGACCGCCTCCGGCTGGCCGTCCGGGGCAGCGACGGTTCCGCCCGAGGTCGAGACGGCGACCCCCTGCTCGTACCCCCGACGCGTCGCCCCCTCGACGACGTGGATCTCCTTGCCCTGGTAGGCCTCCACGAGCGGCAGGTGGCCGGTGTAGCTGCCCTCGACGCCCTCCTTGTCGACGAGCCACACGTAGACGCGCCGGCTCGGCCGGACCGACCACCGAGCGGGTACGGCGTGCACGGTCTCCCCGACCTGGACCGTCCCGCTGATCCGTGGCGGCCGGACCTGCCGGAACGTGGCCCGCTGCACCGGCGCCGTACGGCTGCTCCGGAGGGTGCGGGGAGCGTAGCCGCGACGCTTGAGGGTGATCCGCACCGCGATCCGGGTGCGCGCGAGCTCCGGGGCGAGGCGGAGACTGTCCGTGCGCGCCCCGCGGATCTTCTTGCCGTCGGCCAGCCATCGGTAGCTCGCCCGGGTCCAGGGCGTGGTCCTGCCCAGGTCTGCCGTCAGCCGCTCCGCCACGACCGCGCGTCCACGCACCCGAGGTGCACCGTCGACGCGGATCCGACCTCGTCGTACCCGATCACTGACGGCGGTCGTGGCCGACGCCGGGACGTAGCCCAGGTGTTGTGCCGAGAGCCGCACGCTCAGCCGCTTGCCGTGCAGGCGGGGCGTGAGCTCGAGCGACGGGTGCGTCGCTCCGCGCAGTGCTCGTCCGTCGGCCAGCCACTGGTAGGTGACCCCGACCCCCGACGGACTCCACGAACCTGCGCCCACCCGCACCCGCTCGCCGACCCGCAGCCTGCCGGCGATCTGTGGGAGCGTCCCGGTGCGACTCACGCGGGCATCGGCCAGGTGGATGAACCCGGTCGGCCAGGCCGCCTCGCCGCGGCTGATCGTGCGCCACCGGAAGTCGCCGTCGAAGATGTCCTCTGACACCCGGATCGTGTCGGCGGAGACGACTTGCTCGACGTAGGCGACGTGGCCGTTCTCTCCCCACCCGCCCTGGTTGCTGTCCCACCAGGCGATCGACTGCACGCCCGGGGTCTGGTCGGTGATGCCCGGCAGCTCGTGTCCCCACCGGTGGGCGTCCCCCGACCCGCTCCACGGGCGCGACCCGGGGCCACCGGCCTGGATCACGCGGTAGGCCGCGTAGTTGGTGCAGTTGTGGCCGGTCACCATGTTCCAGTAGCTGCGAGCGTTGGCGGAGCCGTAGCCGGCGTCGGAGTAGCCCTGGGCGCTGCAGGCGCCGTAGCCGACGCAGTGCACCGTGGCAGCACCGACAGCGCCGGGTGACGGCACGAGCAGCGCGAGGGAGGCGATCAGGACGCCCAGACCCGATCGCGTGAGGGCGCGCCGTACTACGGACGATGGTGGGAGCACGAGGGGATCGTGCCCCATCGGAGGGCCGGCGATGCGGCGTTCTCCCACATTGCTGCAGGAGCTACGCGGCCTGCGGTCTCAGCTGAAGTCGAGGTCCCCGGTCCGCGAGCGCTTGAGCTCGTAGAAGTACGGCACCTTCGCGACCGCCAGGCAGCCGTCCCACAGCTGGCCGGCCTCCTCACCACGCGGGATCGCCGAGAGCACGGGTCCGAAGAAAGCGGTGCCCTCGATCGCGATCGTGGGGGTCCCGACGTCATCGCCGACCTGGTCCATGCCCTCGTGGTGGGACTTCGCCACGGCCTCGTCGAGCGAGGAGTCGTCCATCGCGTCGACCAGCTCGGGCTCGAGCCCCGCCTCGGCCAGGGACGCTGCGATCATGGCGCGGTCGAGAGCGGCCTTCTCGTGGTGGATGCGCGTGCCCATCGCGGTGTAGAGCGGCAGCAGGACGTCGTCCCCGTGCTGGTGCTGGGCGGCGATCAGGACCCGTACGGGCCCCCAACCGGGCTCGAGCATGGCCCGGTACTCGTCGGGGATGTCCTTGTCCTTGTTGAGGTAGGACAGGCTCATCACGTGCCACTTCACCGTGATGTCGCGGACCTGCTCGACCTCGAGGATCCAGCGTGAGCTGATCCACGCGAACGGGCACAGCGGGTCGAACCAGAAGTCGGCGGTCGGCGTCGTCTCGGCGGCAGCAGTCATGTCAGGCACAACCTCGTGCGCCGGCGACTATTCCTCACCCCCGCCCTGCAACGCCGGGGAAGCACGTCAGGACTCCTTGCTGGACTTCTTCCTGGGCTTCTTCACGACGACCTCCGTGAGCGCTCGACCGCGCAGCACCACGTCGCTGCCGGCGTAGACCACCGTGACCTTGCGGGTCCCGGGGCGGAGATCCCGCAGCACCACCCTCGCGATCCCGTCCTCCAGGCTCGTGGTGGTGCTGGCCTTGCCGGACCTGATCGTGACCGGTCCGCTGGGGACGGCCCCGGGAGCCGAGACGAGCACCCGCACGGCCGCCTTGCCCTTGCGACCCTTCGCCTTGAGCACGACGCTCGACGGCGTCGTGGTGCGTCCGAAGGAGAAGCGTCGGGCAATGGGTTCGTAGCGCGGCTTGCTCATCGTGACCTTGCCGATGACCTCGTGGCCGACGTCGGCGTCGGTGAGCACGTAGGTCGCTGCGTCCGCGCCGACGATGCGCACACCGTCGCGCCACCAGGTGTAGGTCAGCGCGACGTCCTGCGGCTCGGTCACGCCGGGGACCAGGGTCAGCGCGGACCCGTAGTGGTTGCGGCCACTGGCCTCGAAGGGAGAGGTGACCTCGATGACGCCCTGGACCACCGGTCCCAACGCCTGGGGCGCCGGCGCCGTCGCCCTGACGAAGCCGGCTCGCTGCGCGACCTCCACAGCGGTGATCGTGGTCCCGACCATCGCCTTCGTGAGGGTCAGCTGCGGCTGACCCGCCGATCCGCCGATCACCTTGCCGTCGGACTTCCACCTCAGCTCCGTGGTGTCCGGTGCCGTCGCCCAAGCACCGGGCGTGGCGGTCAGGACGGCGTCCACCTCGGCGTCACCGCTGATCTCGGGTGGGGCCGTGCTGACCAGCTCCCCCTTGGCCACGGGCGTGGTCGCGGGCGTGTCCACCACTCCCGGGGTGAACTCCGCCTTGCTCGCCGTGACGCGCACGGAGAGCTGGGCACCCACCTGGTCGGGACCGGGGGCGAAGGTCTGCGCCGTGGCACCGGGGATCGGCACCAGGTCCGCCAGCCACTGGAAGCTGTAGCTCGGCTTGGGCTTCCAGCGGCCCTTGGCCGCCTTCAGGGTGGCACCCACCTGGGCGGTGCCGGTGATCCGTGGCGCCACCTTGTTGGTGACCTTCTTGTCGACGAAGTGGATGAACCCCGTGGGCCAGCTCGTGCCGTCCTTGATGATCCGGCGCCAGTGGAAGTCACCGCTCCAGGAGTCCTCCGAGATGATGATCTCGGTGTCGGAGACGACCTGCTCGACGACGGCCACGTGACCGCTGGAGCCTGCTCCGGAGACGTTGGGGTCCCACCAGGCCACCGACCCCACCGCCGGGACCTTGTCGGTGATGTCCTTCATCGCGTGGCCCCAGTTGTAGGCCATCCCGGTGCCCGACCAGGGACGCTCGGTCGACATGCCGGCCTGGATGAGGCGGAAGGCGACGTAGTTCGTGCAGTTGTGACCCGCGTACATCCGCCAGTACATCTGGTCGTTGACCTTGCCGTACCCGGAGCTCGGCATGTCTGCCTGAGCGCACGGCTTGTACCCCGTGCAGAGGTACACCGAGGAGGCGGTGGCCGGCGGCGTCCCGGTCGGGACGACGGCTGGGAGCAGCGCGCAGAGGAGCACCAGGGCGGCGCCGCGGCGCAGCAAAGACGGGCGTGTGGGGGGAGACACGGGGACTACTGTCAAGCACATCCGTGGTGTTTCGCAACAATTTCCCCATAAATCACATCAGCCACAATGTCACGCACCTCGAATCACAGGCGTGTCGTTCCCGGTTCCATCGAGCGCCCAACAACCCCTCGCCCTCTCCTCCCAGGGGGGTGCGAGGATGACGGACATGCCTGGAACCAACCTCTCCCGGGAAGAGGCCGCCACCCGCGCCGCCCTCCTGGACGTCACGTCGTACTCCATCGACCTGGACCTCACGACTCCGACGGACACCGCCACCCCGACCACCTTCGGATCGACGACCACCTTGTCGTTCACGTGCCGCGAGCCCGGCGCGTCGACCTTCGCCGACCTCGTCGACGCGACCGTGCACGAGATCACGCTCAACGGCACCGCGCTGGACCCGGCGTCGTACGCCGACAGCCGGATCCCGCTCCCGGACCTGGCTGCCGACAACGTCCTGGTGGTCCGCGCCGACTGCACCTACTCGCACACCGGCGAGGGTCTGCACCGCTTCGTCGACCCCGTCGACGACCGCGTCTACCTGTACTCGCAGTTCGAGGTCCCCGACGCGCGCCGCGTCTTCACGACGTTCGAGCAGCCCGATCTCAAGAGCGAGTTCACCTTCCACGTCACCGCACCCGACCACTGGGTCGTGGTCTCCAACGCACCGACGCCCGAGCCCCAGCCGGTCGACGGCCGGGACGGGGTGGCCGTGTGGAGCTTCCCGCCCACCAAGCGGATGTCCACGTACATCACGGCCGTCGTGGC
Organism: Pimelobacter sp.; assembly: GCA_002698575.1. Classification (GTDB taxonomy): domain Bacteria; phylum Actinomycetota; class Actinomycetes; order Propionibacteriales; family Nocardioidaceae; genus Nocardioides. Next base: position 7,852 of record NZZG01000145.1, read on the forward strand.
CGGCGAGTACCACGGCGTCTTCGACACCTACGAGGGCAAGTTCGGCACCATCCCGCTCGGGCACTACTGCCGCCAGTCACTGGTGGACCACCTCGACCGCGACGAGCTGGTGAAGATCACCCGGCAGAGCTTCGCCTTCTTCGAGGAGCAGTTCGCCTTCCCGTACCCGTTCGAGAAGTACGACCAGCTGTACGTGCCGGAGTACAACATGGGCGCGATGGAGAACGCCGGCTGCGTGACGCTGCGCGACGAGTACCTCCCCCGCAGCCGCCAGCCGCGCTCGTTCTACGAGTTCCGCTGCTCGGTGATCACCCACGAGATGGCGCACATGTGGTTCGGCGACCTCGTGACGATGAAGTGGTGGGACGACCTCTGGCTCAACGAGTCGTTCGCCGAGTGGGCCTGCTACTGGTGCGAGGCCGAGGCGACCGAGTTCACCGACGCCTGGACCGGCTTCGCCAACGCGCGCAAGCAGACGGGGTACCGGGCCGACCAGCTGCCCAGCACGCACCCGATCGCCGCGGACAACTACGACCTCGAGGCGGTCGAGGTCAACTTCGACATGATCACCTACGCCAAGGGCGCCTCGGTGCTCAAGCAGCTCGTCGCGTGGGTCGGCCTGGAGCCGTTCGTGGCCGGGCTGCGGCAGTACTTCGTCGACCACGCCTACGGCAACACCGAGTTCGGCGACCTGCTCGCCGCCCTCGAGAAGTCCTCGGGTCGCGAGCTCAGCGGCTGGGCCGACGAATGGCTGCAGACGGCCGGCGTCAACACGCTCACGCCCGAGTTCGACCTCGCCGACGACGGCACCTACTCGCGTCTCGTCGTACGCCAGAGCGCGCACCCCGACCAGCCAACGCTGCGCCGGCACCGCCTCGGCATCGGCTTCTACGACACCGTCGCCAACGCCGACGGCAAGAGCCGTCTGGTCCGCCGCGACTACCTCGAGGTCGACGTCGAGGGCGAGACGACCGAGATCTCCGAGGCCGTCGGACAGCGCCAGCCCGNCCTGCTGCTCCTCAACGNCGGTGACCTGGCCTACGCCAAGATCCGCCTCGACGAGCGCTCGCTCGCCACGGCCGTCGCCGGCCTCTCCCTGCTCGACGACTCCCTGGCCCGCGCGATCCTGTGGGGCGCCGCCTGGGACATGACCCGCGACGCGGAGATGTCGGCCAGCGAGTACGTCACGCTGGTCCTGGGCAACATCGGCGCCGAGACCGACCCCTGGGGCGTCACCCGNATCCCGACGTTCGCCGCCCAGGCCGTCAACAGCTTCTCCGCGCCGGCTGGCCGCGACGAGCTCAAGGCCACCTGGGAGCGCGGTCTTCGCGCCCTGATCGACGACGCGATCCCGGGCAGCGACCAGCAGCTCACCTTCGCTCGCAGCTATGCCGCGGCAGCCCGCAGCGACGAGGCACTGGCGGACCTCGAGGCGCTGCTCGACGGCTCACTGAGCATCGAGGGCCTCGCGGTCGACACCGACCTGCGCTGGGCGCTGGTGACCGGCCTGGCCGCTCGCGGCCGCGCCGACGACGCCCGCATCGACGAGGAGCTGGCGGCCGACAACACGATCTCCGGCCAGGAGCACGCGGCCGCAGCCCGCGCCGCGATCCCGACCCCCGAGGCCAAGGAGCGCGCCTGGAAGCAGGCGATGCTGGACCCCACCACGCCGAACGAGACCGCGCGCAGCGTCGTGCTCAGCTTCCAGCGCCCCGACCAGGACGAGGTGCTGGCGCCGTACGTCGACAAGTACCTCGACGCCGTCAGCACCACCTGGGAGACCCTCGGCGCCCACAAGGGCTCGACAGCCCTGGAGTACATCTTCCCCAAGCCGCTGGCCTCCCCCGCCCTGCTCGAGAAGGTCGACGCCTGGCTCGCCACCGCCTCGGCCAACCCGGGCGCGCTGCGTTATGTGCGCGAGGGGCGCGCCGAGGTGGCGCGGGCGCTCGCTGCTCAGGCGCGTGACGCCGACTGAGGAATGAGCTGAAGGGTGAGCTGAGGGGCGGGGCTGCTCTCCGCTGCGTGGGTTCTGCGTCGGTGGTGCTGGGCACGGGTCGCGCCTCGTCGCCCTGCTCCTTCGGGTTGGCCCTGGTGGGTCCGGTGGTGGGTCCGCGCGCGTAGCCGACCTGCTCCCGCCGTCAAGGGTCGCCTGCGGCGCCCGCTTCGCGGCACCTTCGGTGTCCTTGACTGCGGGACCCGGTAGGTCGGCTTNGNCGGCGCACGGGGCGGAGCCCCCTCGCTGCGCTCGGTGGCGCCGCCCGCGCAAGCGCGGCCCCACCCGTCACACGGGTCACAGTCGCTCATCGGTTGGGCAGAGACGACACGAAAACCGGCCGCAACCGTGTCGTTCGTGCCCACTCGATGAGGCGATGTGACTGTAGGGACGGGTGTGGCGCCCGCGCATGCGGCGGCGCGAGCTTGCTCGTGCCGTCAGCGCGTCGATCAGTCGACCGGGAGAGGCTCGCAGTCAACGGATGCCGAAGGCACCGCGAAGCGGGCGCCGAAGGCGATCCTTGACGGCGAGACCCGGTCGACTACGCGCGCGGGCGCCACACCAACCACGAAGAGGGGTCGACTAAGCGCGCGGGCGCCACACCCAACCCGAGGAACGCCGGTCGACCATGCGCGCGGGCGCCACACCGACCACGAGGGACGCCGGTCGACCACGCGCGCGGCCACACCCTCCCTGCGGAACACCACCGGGGTTACCCAGAACTTACGAGCTGAGCAGCGCTTCGTATTCCACCCGCAACCATTCGGAAACACCGCGGCCGTGGACTGGGTCGCATGCTCAGGACGCCGACCCACGACGCTCACCGCCACATCGGCGTGCTGCCGGCGTACCCCTTCTACGGCGGGCCGGCCATCACCGCCGACCTCAGCGCCACGGCGACGGTCGCCGACTTCCTGGCCTCGCTCGACGCGGAGGGCGTGGAGCGGACGCTCGTGCTGCCCAACTACGGCGTCCCCGACCCCCAGGTGTCCTTCGACCTCAACCACCTGGCCCTCGAGGCCGCGCAGCAGGACGATCGCGTCCGGTGCGGTCTCTGGGTCTCGCCCAAGGCGAGCGACGCAGAGCGCAACGAGGCGGCTCTGCGCCTCGCGGTCGAGGACGGCGTCGCGGCACTCAAGACGAGCTTCCTGCTGGGGGGTAGCCCTACGGACCCCAACTGTGCCGAGCAGATCGACCGGATCTTCACCACCGCGGCCGATCTCGGTCTCGTGGTCCACGTCCACACCTCGCCGGGCGCAGCCTCGGACGTCGACCAG
>NZZG01000146.1 GCA_002698575.1 Pimelobacter sp.
GCCGGTCCCGCCTTCGGCCCTACTGAGAGCCCTCATGACGTGCTGAGAGCCCTAATGAGGTGCTGAGAGCCGCCTTCGGCCGGCTCGGCACCCTCGCGGACGTCCGGCCGAGCGCCTCGCCGTACGACGACGCCGCCCGGCTCAACCTGCGCGTCGGCGCCGGGACGACCGTCATCGTCCTGTCGCCGCTGCTGGCCGAGTCGATCGGTACGGCGGCCGCGACCCTGACCCGGCGCGGCATCCCGACCGTGGTCGTCGACACCCTGCCCGATGACGTCGTGCCCGACCTGCCAGACCGCGACCAGACCCTGGTCGACCTGGCCTGGCGGATGCGGCGCCTGGATCGCGACGGCGTGCTCAACGCTCTCGACGCGATCGGGTGCCCGGTCGTGCCCTGGCGTGGGCGTGGCACGGTCGACGAGGTGATGCGCGACCTCGGTCGCCGCAGCGAGCAGCCGCGCGTGAGCCCGTGAGCGCCCTGGCCGCCTGGCTGCGGGCGCTGGCCGGGATGCGGCACTGGCCCGTCTCGGCGTTGCTCCTGCGTGCGTCGATGCTGCTCGCGCCACCGGCGGCGCTGCTCGTGGCGCGTCTCGCCGGGGACGCCCCACCGGTCACCGTGACGATCGTGGTGGCCTCGCTCTCGCTGGCCTTCGCGCTCGCGCCGGACTCGGGTGCAGGGCTGCTCGCCCTCGGCTCCGTCGTGGCGTGGTGGACCGCGGTCGGCGGCGACGGGTTGCATCCCTCGGTGCTGGTGGCAGCGGTGCTGCTGCTCCTCGCGCACGTCGCGGGTCTGCTGGCGGCCTACGGCCCGTCCGCCGTGCCGGTCGATCCCGACCTCGGCTCGCTGTGGATCGGCCGCGGGGCGCTGGTACTGCTGGCGGCGCCGGTCGTGTGGTGGGTCGCCCGCGCCGCGCGGGGCGCCGATGCGCAGCAGTCGCTGTGGCAGGCAGGTCTGCTGGTCGCGGTGCTCGCCGTGGCGGGGGTGGGCGCCACCCTCGCGCTGCCGGCGGCGCACGACGACAGTGCCGCTCGGTAGCCGCTCGGTAGCCGCTCGGTAGCGCCTCGGTGGTCCCTCGGTACCCTCCGCACGTGCGCGCCGACGACGACTACATCGAGGCCGTGCTGAGCCTCGTCGAGCGCGTCCCGCGCGGGCGGGTGACGACGTACGGCGCGATTGCCGACGTCGTGGGCTCGGGGCCGCGGCTGGTCGGCAACGTGATGGCGCGTCACGGAGGACCTGTGCCCTGGTGGCGGGTCGTGCGGGCCGACGGCTCGTTGCCGCCGAGCCACCACGACGAGGCACGGGCGCGCTACCTCGAGGAGGGCACCCCGCTGCGACGTTCGGGGGTCTCGGTCGACCTGACCGCGTGCTTCTGGCAGCCGCGGCGGGTGTCGGGACCGGACCGGGCCGCGCTGCTCGCGGCCTACGACGCCCAGCTCCGCGGACGTGCCGAGGTCGCGGGCGCGAGCGCGTGGGACACCGACGGGCCGCTGTGGAGAGCGCTCTACGGCGACCGTGCGCTGATCAGCTACGAGGACCTCAGCGGCCACGACGTCGCGGAGCTGCTCACCGACACCCTCGCCTTCCTGGACGACCGCCCGGAGGTGGCGAGCGCGGAGTGGAAGACGCGCGGGCACGACGACCTGCCGGGGCTGCACGACCTGCTGGTCGACGCGGGCTTCGAGCCCGAGGAGGTCGAGACGGTGATGGTCGGCGAGGCCGCCGCGCTCGCCGTGGACGTGTCGCTGCCCGACGGGGTGGTGGTACGACGCATCGACGACGACCCCGACCGTGAGCGGCTCCTGGCCCAGGCCTCGGTGTTGCAGGCCGAGGTCTTCGGTCGTGACGGAGCGGGCGGCGAGAGCCTGCTCGACCGGGTCGAGCGCAGCGCCGGGACGATGGAGGTCTGGGTCGCGGCGACCGAGCAGGGACTGGTCAGCGCCGGTCGGCTCGAGGTCGTCCCCGGCACCGACTTCGCCGGCCTGTGGGGCGGCGCGACACTGCCGGGGTGGCGCGGCCGCGGCATCTACCGCGCGCTGACCGCGGCACGGGCGGCCTCCGCGGTCGAGCGCGGCGTGCGGTGGCTGCAGAGCGACTGCACCGAGATGTCCCGCCCGATCCTGGAGCGCTCGGGGCTGGTGGGCGTCACCACCACGACGCCGTACGTGTGGACGCGCCCCTGAGCGGTCGGGAGGTGCGCCGCATTCGGCCGACCGGCCGGTAACCGCAAGACTGACGGGGTGCTCTACCAAGCCCTGCACCGTGTCGTGCCGCCGCTGGCGAAGGCCGTGTGGCGCCCCACGGTCACCGGCCTGGAGCAGGTGCCGACGTCCGGGCCGCTGCTGCTGGCCAGCAACCACCTGAGCTTCGCCGACTCCCTGGTGATCCCGATCGTCGTGCCGCGGCGGGTCGCGTTCCTGGCCAAGTCCGACTACTTCGAGGGTCCGGGACTCAAGGGCGCGGTCTCCAGGGCGTGGTTCAGCGGACTGGGGATGCTGCCGGTCGACCGCGACGACACCAGGGCCGCGATCGCGAGCCTGGACATCGCCCTCGGCGTGCTCGGCCGCGGCGAGGCGTTCGGGATCTACCCCGAAGGCACCCGGTCTCGCGACGGGCGGCTCTACCGCGGTCGCACCGGTGTCGCACACCTGGCGCTGACCGCCGGTGCTCCGGTGGTGCCGGTGGGGCTGGTCGGCACCGAGAAGCTCCAGCCGGTCGGGTCCCGGCTGCCCCGGGTGGTGCCGATCTCGATCAGCTTCGGGGCCCCGATCCCGGTGACGGGGCGCTTCGACGGCGTACCCCTCGGGCGTGCCCGGCGCGAGCTGACCGACGAGATCATGAGCGCCATCGCCGAGCTGTCGGGCCAGGAGCCGGCCGGGGTCTACAACGAACGCCCGGTCGACGCGTGAGCACGCGACGACCCCCGCTCGCCGAGGCCCTCGACCTCGAGCCGCACCCCGAGGGTGGGTGGTACCGCCAGACCTGGGCATCGCCGGTCGCGGTCACGCTGCCGGACGGTCGGGTGCGACCGACCGCCACGCTCATCCACTTCCTGCTCCCCGCCGGCGAGTCGTCGGCCTGGCACCGCGTCGCCTCCGACGAGCTGTGGCTGGCCCACAGCGGTGCTGTCCTGCTGCAGCACGGCGGCAGTGGCGACGCCCCGGTCGACGGCGACCGCGTCGTGGTCGGCCTCGACCTCGTCGCGGGCCAGCAGGCCCAGAGCCTCGTGCCCGCAGGGCAGTGGCAGCGCACCCTGCCCTCCGACGCGGACGCCTTGGTGAGCTGCCTGGTCTCGCCCGGCTTCGACTTCGCCGACTTCGACCTGGCGCCCTGATCCCGGCGCCCCGGTCCTGGCGGCCCGGTCCTGGCGCCGGGGTTGTCGGTGCCGGCTGGTTAGGTGGGCGCCATGACCGAGACCCGCTACCGTCTCGTGGCCCCGCACGGCCCCGGGGAGGTGCCGTTGCTCGACGAGCACCAGCGGCGGGTCGTCGACCACCCTGCCGGGCCGCTGCTGGTCCTGGCCGGCCCGGGCACCGGCAAGACCACGACCCTCGTCGAGGCCATCGTCGAGCGGGTCGAGGGCCGCGGCGCCCGTCCCGACCAGGTCCTCGCCCTCACCTTCTCCCGCAAGGCCGCCGAGCAGCTGCGCGACCGGGTGACGGCTCGCCTGGGGCGCACGATGACCTCCTCGCTCAGCTCGACGTTCCACTCCTTCGCCTACGGGCTCGTGCGCCGCTACTCGCCCGCCGAGCTGTACGCCGCTCCGCTGCGCCTGCTCTCGGCCCCCGAGCAGGACGTCGTGCTCCAGGAGCTGCTCACCGACGCTCCCGAGTCCGTGCGCTGGCCCGACTCGCTGCGCGCCGCGGTCGGCACACGTGGCTTCGCTCGGGAGGTGCAGGCCGTCATCGCCCGGGCCCGCGAGCGAGGCCTGGACCCGGACCAGCTCGTCGAGCTGGGTCGCGCCGAGGGCGTCGCGGAGCTCGAGGCGGCTGGGCTCTTCCTGGCCCAGTACCTCGACGTGCTCGGCGACCAGGCCGCGATCGACTACCCCGACCTGATCGCCCGCGGGGTGATCGAGGCCGAGCGCCACCGCGACGAGCTGCGCGAGCAGTTCCGTCACGTCTTCGTCGACGAGTACCAGGACACCGACCCCAGCCAGGTGGCGCTGCTGCGCGCACTGGCCGGCGAGGGTCGCGACCTGGTCGTGGTGGGTGATCCCGACCAGTCGATCTACGGCTTCCGCGGCGCCGACGTGCGCGGCATCCTCGACTTCCCGGCCGACTTCCGCACCACCTCCGGAGACCCGGCACCCGTGGTCGCGCTCGGCACGACGCGGCGCTTCGGTTCCCGCTTGCTGCGGGCCTCGCGGCAGATCGCTGCCTCGATCGGCGTCACCGGGGCGATCCCGGCCGAGGCCTACGAGCGGTTCCGACACCCGGAGCCGGCCGCCAACGTCTACGGCCGCGGCTCGGTCGAGGCCTTCACCTTCGACACCGCGCGCGCCGAGACCGAGCACATCGCCGACCTGCTGCGCCGCGCCCACCTCGAGGACGGCATCGGCTGGTCCGAGATGGCGGTGCTGGTCCGTTCGGGTCGCTCCACGATCCCGTCCCTGCGACGCTCGCTGGCAGCCGCAGGGGTGCCGGTGGAGGTCGCCGGCGACGAGACCCCGCTGGTGCGCGAGCCCGCCGTCGCACCCCTGCTCGCCGCGCTCGGAGTCCTCGTGGACGCCGGGATCGAGGACCCGACCGACGACGCCTACGTCGACGCGACGCGCGTGCAGGACCTGCTCACCTCGGCCATCGGCGGCCTCGACGCGACCGACGTACGCGCCCTGACCCGGGCGCTGCGCGCCGCTTCCCCCGAGGCGCGACCGCGCGACCTGATCCGCTCCGCCGTGCTCGACCCGGCCCGGCTCGAGGGCCTGCCCGGGACGCCCGCGCACCGGGCCCGACGCCTCGCCCTGCTGCTGCGCACCGCCGCCGACGACCTGGCTGCGGGGGCCACCGTCGAGGAGGTCCTCTGGACGATCTGGCACGGCTGCGAGTGGGGCCCGCGGCTGCGCGCGGCCACCCAGGTCGGTGGGCAGGCGGCGCGCTTGGCCCACCGCGACCTCGATGCCGTCTGCGCCCTCTTCGAGACGGCCGCCAAGGCCGAGGAGCAACGCGGTCACACCAGCGTCGGAGCCTTCCTCGCCACGCTGCGTGCCCAGGACATCCCGGCCGACACGCTGGCCGACCGTGGTGTCCGGGGCGAGGCGGTACGCCTGCTGACGGCCCACCGCTCCAAGGGCCTGGAGTGGCGCCTCGTCGTGGTGGCCCACGTGCAGGACGGTGCCTGGCCCGACCTGCGGCGCCGCGACTCCCTGCTGGGCGCCGATCGGATCGGATCCGAGGGTCTGGTCCCCCCGATCACCCGCCGGGCGATGCTCGCCGAGGAGCGCCGGCTCTTCTACGTCGCGGCGACGCGTGCCCGTCAACGCCTGGTGGTGACGGCCGTCGCCTCGCCGGACGACGACGGCGAGCAGCCGTCGCGGTTCCTCGACGAGCTCGGCCGTCGACCCGTGCACCGGATCGGTCGTCCGGCCCGCCCGCTCTCGATGACCGGTCTGGTCGCCGAGCTGCGACGGGTGGTCGCCGACCCCGCCTCGGCCGAGCCGTTGCGCACCGCCGCCGCGGCTCGGCTGAGCCGGTTGGCCGCCACCGAGGTGCACGGCCACCGGATCGCGCCGCAGGCGGACCCGGCCACGTGGTGGGGGTTGCGCGCGCCCAGCCGCTCCGAGCGTCCGGTGCGTCCGGCCGAGGCGCCGCTCACGCTGTCGGCCAGCGCCCTGGAGGGCCTGTTGCGCTGCCCGGCCCAATGGTTCCTCCAGCGCGAGGCCGGTGGCACCGTGGTGAGCTCGACCAGCCAGGGTTTCGGCACCGTCGTCCACGCGATCGCCGAGCGGATCGCCCGCCGGGAGATCGACCTGAGTGGCGGCGACGGCCCGCTGCTCGAGCTCGTCGACGAGGTCTGGGACCGGATGGAGTTCCGCACGCCGTGGTCCGCCGAGCGTGAGCGCGTCGCGGTCGCCGAGGTGCTCGCCCGCTTCGTGGCCTGGCACACCCGTCCCGACGCGCGCAGCGTGATCGCGGTGGAGCCGCAGCTTCGCGCCGAGGTGACCCTGCCCGACGGTCAGGTCGTGAGGCTGCACGGCTTCGCCGACCGCCTCGAGCTCGACGAGGACGGCCGCGTGGTCGTGGTCGACCTGAAGACCGGCAAGTACCCCCCGACCAGGACCGAGGTCGCCGAGCACTCCCAGCTCGGGCTCTACCAGCTGGCCGTCGACCACGGGGCCGCCGACGAGCACCTCGGCGACCCCACGGCCTCGGCGGTCTCCGGTGGGGCCGAGCTGATCCAGCTGCGCCACGGCGCCGAGCAGCCGAAGGTGCAGCACCAGCCCGCGCCCGACGCCGGGCAGACGCCGCGACTCGTCGAGGAGCAGCTGATGCAGGCTGCGGCAGCCGTGCGGGCCGAGGAGTTCGTGGCCCGCCCCGGCGGACACTGCGACCGGTGCGACTTCCACGCGATCTGCCCTGCGCAGGCGTCGGGGACGGTGCTCTCATGACGCGGCCCGGCGACCCGGAGCCCCTGACGCTCGACACCCCCGAGCAGCTCCGCGTCCTGCTCGGCGAGGACTGGACGTTCAGCGATGCCCAGTTCGCCGCGATCACCGCACCCCTCGAGCCGGCCGTGGTCATCGCCGGTGCGGGTTCCGGCAAGACCACCGTGATGGCCGCCCGCGTCGTGTGGCTGGTCGCCACCGGACGCGTGCACCCGGCCGAGATCCTCGGCCTGACCTTCACGACCAAGGCGACCGCGGAGCTGGAGACCCGGATCCGGGAGAGCCTGCGCCGAGCCGGGCTGCTGCCCGAGCGAGGAGCGCTGCGCGATCCTCGCTCGGGCGACCAGGACGACTCCGAGGAGCCGGACGAGCCCACCGTGTCGACCTACCACGCCTACGCCTCGGCGCTGCTGTCCGAGCACGGCCTGCGGATCGGGCACGAGCCCGACACCCGCCTGATCACCGATGCGAGCCGCTTCCAGCTCGCCGCCCGAGCTGTCCAGCGCTACGCCGAGCCCGTCGAGCACCTCAGCGACTCTCCGGCCCACGTCGTGCGCTACCTGCTCGCCCTCGACGCCGAGATGAGCGAGCACCTCGTCGGTCCCGACCAGGTCCGCGCCCACGACCGGGAGCAACGCCCCCTCTTCGAGGCCGGGATGGCGACCGAGCACCGCAAGACCTACCGCGCCAAGAACGAGAAGGCGATCGCGGTGATCGACGCGCGCGCCGAGCTGCTCGGTCTCGTCGAGACCTACCGAGGTCTCAAGAGTCACCTGGGGCTGCTCGACTTCTCCGACCAGATCGCCCTGGCCGCCCGGCTGGCCGCCGAGTGCCCGGAAGTGGGGGAGGCCGAGCGGCAGAAGTACCGCGTCGTGCTCCTGGACGAGTACCAGGACACCTCCGTCGCGCAGGCACTCATGCTCAGCCGGCTCTTCTCCGGTCCCGACGAGCTGCACGGCCGCGGCCACCCGGTCACGGCCGTCGGCGACCCCAACCAGGCCATCTACGGCTGGCGCGGGGCCTCGGTCTCCAACATCCTCGAGTTCGGCACCGACTTCCCGTCCGCCGACGGTGCCCGTACGACGTACCCCCTGGTGGTCAACCGCCGCTCCGACGCCCGCATCCTGGCCACGGCCAACCACCTCGCCGCCGACCTCTACGCGACCCGCCCCGACCTGCTGCCGCTCGAGCCCAAGCCTGGTGCTGCCGACGGGGTGGTGCGCGCCCACGTGCACGAGACGTACGACGACGAGCTGGCCTGGCTCGCCGACCAGGTGATCGCGACCCACGCGGGTCTGGCGGCGCTCAAGGATGGCCCGGTCTGGAAGGAGATCGGTGTCCTCACCCGCAACAACGCCCATGCCGCCGCCGTGTTCGATGCACTGACCGACCGGGAGGTCCCGGTCGAGATCGTCGGCCTCAAGGGCTTGCTGAGGCTCCCGGAGGTGGCCGAGGTCGTCGCCACCCTCACGCTGGTCCAGGACGTCACCGCCAACGCCGCGCTGCTCACGCTGCTCGCCGGTCCACGGTGGGCGATCGGTCCGCGCGACCTGGCGCTGCTCGGACGACGGGCCGGCGAGCTGGCCGGCTCCCGGTCCGGTGGCGAGGCGTTCACCGACGTCCACGAGCAGCTCGCGGCCGCGGTCGAGGGCGCGGACCCGACCGAGATCGCCTCGCTGTGCGACGCCCTCGACGACCCGGGTGACGAGCTGTCCTACGCCTACTCCGCCGAGGCCCGTGACCGGTTCGCGCTGCTGGCCGCCGAGCTGCGCCGGCTGCGGACGGCGATCGGCGAGCCGATCCTCGACCTCGTGCGACGGATCATCGACGTCACCGGCATCGACATGGAGCTGGCATCGTCGGTGAGCCCGGCAGCCGCCGCGCGGCGCGACAACCTCGACCTGTTCGTGCAGGCCGTGGGCGAGTTCCAGGCCCTGGACGGCCAGGTGACCCTGGCGGCGCTGCTCGCGTGGCTGGAGGCCGAGGACGAGCACGGCCAGGGCCTCGACGTCGCGACCCCGTCGGAGGCCGACTCCGTCAAGCTGCTCACCGTCCACCGGGCCAAGGGGCTGGAGTGGGACGCGGTGTTCCTGGTCGGGGTGACCGACAAGAAGTTCCCCACCAGCCAAGGACGCTCCAGCTGGCTGACCGTGCCCAGCGTGCTGCCGACGGCGCTGCGCGGGGACGCCCGCGACCTCCCCACCCTGGCGGGGCACACCCCCGAGGACATCGTCGCGTTGGCCGCGCGTGCGAAGGAGCACGAGGCGCTCGAGGAGCTGCGACTGGGCTACGTCGCCTGGACCCGCGCCCGCCACGAGCTCCGGGTCTCGGCCTGGCGCTTCGCGCCCCACCTCAAGACAGGTCTCGGCCCCTCGGCCTATCTCGTCAGGACCCGGGAGGCGATGGCGGAGTGGGGCGGTGAGCCCGACGCCTGGCTCGCGTGTGCGGCGAAGGGCGACCCCAACCCGTACGCCGAGCGCGAGGTCGACCAGCCGTGGCCGATCTCGCACCACACCGCCGAGGTCGTCCGCCGCCACGACGCCGCCGCGCGGGTGCGGGCGATCGACCCCGCGGCCGCACCGGAGGCCGACGACCTGGAGGACATCCTGCTGCTCGAACGGGTCCAGCAGTGGGACGAGGAGATCGCGCGCCTCGTCGAGGAGGCCGAGCGCGAACGCTCACCCCGCATCGAGGTGCCGCTACCCTCCAGCCTGTCGGCCACCTCGGTCGCCCGGCTGCGCGACGACCCGGAGACCTTCGCCCGCGACCTGGCCCGGCCGATGCCGCGTCGGCCGTCGTCCTCGGCCCGGTTCGGGACCCGCTTCCACGCCTGGGTCGAGGCCCGGTTCGGGCAGCAGCTGCTGCTCGACCCCGACGACCTCCCCGGCCGCGGCGACGTCGACATCGAGGACGACGCCGACCTCCGGGAGCTGATCGAGCGCTTCGAGGCCGGCCCGTTCGCCGACCGGGTCCCGATCGCGATCGAGCCGTCGTTCGCGCTCGTCCTCGGGGGCCAGGTCGTCCGCGGGCGGATCGACGCGGTCTACGCCGACGGCGACGGCTACCTGGTCGTCGACTGGAAGACGAGCCGCACCCACTCGGCCGACCCCCTCCAGCTCGCGCTCTACCGCCTGGCCTGGGCCGAGCTGCACGGCATCGACCCGGCGCAGGTGCGGGCGGCGTTCTACTACGTGCGCGATGCCGGTCCCGAGGGGCTCGTCGAGCCCGCCGACCTGCCGGGGCGAGCCGAGCTCACGACGCTGTTCGCGCCGGGCCACGAGGCCGCAGCCACCTGAGCATCAGGCCTCCGCGGACGCCGCGGCTCGTGGCACGCGGGCGAGTGACTGCGCCACTCTGGTCGCCGCCAGCCGACCGGCACGGTTGGCACCGATCGTGCTCGCCGAGGGTCCGTACCCCACCAGCTGCACGCGCGGGTCGGCGATCGCGGTCGTGCCGTCGAGCGCGATGCCGCCGTGCGCACTGCGCAGGTGCAGGGGCGCCAGGTGGGTGACGGCGGGACGGAAACCGGTGGCCCAGAGGATGACGTCGGCGCGCTCGTGCTCACCGTCGTCCCACCGGACGCCGTCCGGCTCGATCGAGGCGAACATCGGACGGCGACGAAAGGCGCCGAGCCGGTCGGCCACGAGCTCCTGCTCGCGTAGCGCGAGCCCCGTCACGCTCACCACGCTGGCGGGCGGCAGCCCACGCCGTACCCGCTCCTCGACCAGGGCCACCGCGGCACGACCGACCTCGGGCGTGAAGTCGTCGGTGCGCCACACGGGCGGGCGGCGGGTCACCCAGAGCGTGTCGGTGACGGGGGCGATCTCGCCGAGCAGCTGGACCGCGGACGCGCCACCACCGACCACCAGGGTGCGGCGGCCGCGGAAGTGCTCCGGGCCGGGGTAGTCGTGGGTGTGCAGCTGCTCGCCCCGGAAGGTCCGCGCGCCCGGGTACGANGGCACGAACGGCTGCGACCACGTCCCGGTCGCATTGACGAGGGTGCGCGTGGTCCAGCGTCGCCGACCGGCTCGGACCACCAGCAGCCCGGACTCGGCGTCCGCGTCGTCGACCACCCGGTCGACGCTCACGGGCCGCACGACGGGCAGGCCGTGGGCGGCCTCGTAGTCGGCGAAGTACGCCGGCACCGCTCGGTTGGCCCGCTCGGTCCCGGGTGGTTCGGGACGCTCGGCGTCCGGGAGCGCGGCGATCCCGTGCACGTCGTCCATACTCAGCGAGTCCCAACGGTGCTGCCAGGCGCCCCCGGGTGCGGCGTCCGCGTCCAGCACGACGTGCTCGATGCCGCGCCGCGCGAGGTGGTAGGACGTCGACAAGCCCGCCTGCCCGGCCCCGATCACCACGCTCTGCAGGGGACTGTCCACGTCGGGTCAACACCCGGGCGGCGTCATGTATTGCCCGCTCCTAGGGTGGGTGGTGTGACCTACCCGCACCTCGAGCTCAGTGCCGACCCTCACGACCGACTCGGGCCGCGGCGCGCCGACGACGCCTGGCTCGACGAGGCCTGGGCGGATCCGGCCACGCGCGTGCTGGTGGTGGCCGGCACCCGGGTGCGTCCCGTCGACGGGGCGCTGCAGTGGGTGTCACCCCAGGATGCTCCCGAGGGTCTGCGCGTCCTGCTCGGTGAGCGGGACGGGACGGCGTGGTGGGCCCTGATCGCCGATGCCGCGCTGGCCCACGATCCCGACCAGCAGGGGGAGTGGCTGCCGCTGCGCGGGCTGCTGCCTGTCCTGGTGGGGGACGCGGTGGCGCAGGCGCCCCTGGTCTTCCACGCGCTCGGGCTGGCCGAGTGGCACTGGGCGACGCGCTTCTGCCCCCGCTGCGCAGGCCACCTGACCTCTGCCGTGGCCGGCCACGAGCTGCGTTGCGACGACTGCGGCAAGCCGCAGTTCCCGCGGACCGATCCCGCGGTGATCATGGTCGTCACCGACGGCGAGCCCGGCTCGGCCGAGGAGCGTTGCCTTCTCGGTCGCTCACCGCTGTGGCCCGCGGGCCGCTTCTCGACGTTGGCCGGGTTCTGCGAGCCGGGGGAGAGCCTGGAGGACGCCGTGCGCCGTGAGGTCGCCGAGGAGGTCGGGGTGGTCGTCGGCGACGTCACCTACTTCGGCAACCAGCCCTGGCCCCTGCCGCAGAGCCTGATGCTGGGCTTCGTCGCCCGCGCCACCACCGACACCATCACCGTCGACGACGTCGAGATCGAGGCCGCCCGCTGGTGGACGCGCGAGCAGATGCGCGCAGAGGCCGAGAGTGGCGCCCTCGTGCTCCCGGGTGGAGTCTCGATCAGCCGCTCGTTGATCGAGCACTGGTACGGCGGGCCGTTGCCCGGTCAGTGGTGACCGGGACCTGGTTCTTCGGGGTGGTCCTGGTGGTTGCGGTGGGTGGGGCCGCGCACGTAGCCGACCTGCTCCTGGGGGTTGGTCCTGGTGGTCACCGTGGGTGGGGCCGCGCGCGTAGCCGACCTGCTCCCGCCGTCAAGGATCGCCTGCGGCGCCCGCTTCGCGGCGG